>CAIVLG010000029.1 GCA_903906695.1 uncultured beta proteobacterium
ATCGCGCAGGGCGGTGACCGACACCACCGCCGGAAAGCGGCTGCCGTCCTTGCGGATGTAGGTCAGCTCGTAAATGTCCTCGATGCCGCGCGAGGCCTTGAACACCAGCGCCTCAAAGCCCGGTGTGATCGGCGTGTCAAGTTCAACGCTCAGCGTCTTGGCGCGTGCGATCACCTCCTGCGGATCGGAAATATCGGCCGGGGTGATCTTGTTCATCACCTCGGTCGCGGTGTAGCCCAGCATGCGCTCGGCACCCACGTTGAAAATCTGGATCACACCCTTGGCATCGGTGGCGATGCTGGAGAAGTTGGCGCTGTCGAAAATCGCCTTCTGCAAAGCCCCGGCCTTGAGCAGGGCGTCCTCGGCCTGTTTGCGCGCGGTGTTGTCGGTGCCGATCAACAGGTAGCCGATGATGGCGTTTTGATCATCACGCAGCGCTGTCACCGACACCACCGCCGGAAAGCGGCTGCCGTCCTTGCGGATGTAGGTCAGCTCGTAGATGTCCTCGATGCCGCGCGAGGCCTTGAACACCAGGGCGTCGAAGCCCGGTGTGATCTCCGTTGCAAGCTCGACGCTGAGTGCCTTGGCGCGCGCAATGACTTCCTGCGGATCAGAGATGTCGGCTGGAGTGATCTTGTTCATCACCTCGGCTGCGGTGTAGCCCAGCATGCGCTCGGCACCGACGTTGAAAATCTGGATCACGCCCTTGGCGTCGGTAGCGATGCTGGAGAAGTTGGCGCTGTTGAAAATCGCACTCTGCAAGGCTCCGGCTTGAAGCAGTTCCTCTTCAGCCAGCTTAAGACCCGTAATTTCTTCATAAATACCGAGCAAGCCGAAGGTCTGGTTGTTTTCATCGCGCATTGGCACCTTGGAGGTGCGTAGCCACATCGTCTTGCCCTGCGGTGTCGTCTGCTTCTCTTCGAAGTTCAGTTTTGCGAGACCCGACTCCATGACCTCCCGATCATCTGCTTGATATAGTTCAGCCCGATCTTTCCACACCATGTCAAAGTCCGACTTGCCGGTCAGTTCATTCGGACTCGAGCACCCCGCATCTGTCGCAAAGCGACTGTTGCAACCCAGGAAGCGCAAATCGCGCCCCTTCCAGAAAATGCGGGCAGGCACATTCTCCAGAACGGACTTGAGCAGATCTGTTGATTTCCGGAGCGTACCCTCGGCCTGTTTGCGCGCGGTGTTGTCAGTGCCTATCAGCAGGTAGCCGATGATGCCGTTTTGCTCATCACGCAGCGCCGTCACCGACACCACCGCCGGAAAGCGGCTGCCGTCCTTGCGGATATAGGTCAGCTCGTAGATGTCCTCGATGCCGCGCGAGGCCTTGAACACCAGCGCCTCGAAGCCCGGCGCAATAGACGTGTCGAGCTCGACACTGAGGGCCTTGGCGCGCTCGATCACTTCCTGCGGGTCCGAGATGTCGGCTGGCGTGATCTTGTTCATCACCTCGGCTGCCGCGTAGCCCAGCATGCGCTCGGCACCGACGTTGAATATCTGGATCACGCCCTTGGCGTCGGTCGCGATACTGGAGAAGTTGGCGCTGTTGAAAATTGCACTCTGCAGCGCGCCAGCCTTGATCAGCGCCTCTTCCGAGGCCTTGCGCTGACTGACGTCGCTCAACGTCGCCTGCACGCAAACCTGACCTTTGATGACCATGCGGGTCAACATCACCTCGGCAGCAAAGGCTTCACCGCTCAGACGGCGGTGTTCCCATTCGAACATATGGGAACCTTCACGCAGGGCGATGGCGATCATCTCTTGCGACTTCTCGGTCGACAGGCGCCCGTCACTCTGGCGCAGCGGCGACAGGTCCGAGGGCTGGTACGCCAGAAAGGCGGCATTGCTGGCCGCAGCGAACACGCGCGCTGCCTCGTGGTTGGCGTCGCTGAAGGTCCAGGATGGCGGCGACAGAATCATCATGGCGTCACGCGAGCTCTCAAACAGGGATCGTGCCTTCTCTTCACTCTCGCGCAGCGCCTGTTGCGTCGCATACTCCTCGGTCACGTCGCGAAAAACCAGCACCGCACCGGTGACGCGACCATCACGGTCCCGAATCGGCGCGCAGCTGTCGGCGATGCCGCGCTCGCTGCCATCGCGTGCGATCAGCACGGTGTGGTTGGCCAAACCATGCAAAGTGCCTTGCGCCAGCGTTTCCATGATCGGGATGACCGCGGGCTCGCGTGTCTCCTGGCCGATGATGTGAAAGATCTGCTCTACAGACAAACCCATGGCCTGCTCCTGGGTCCAGCCCGTGAGCTGTTCTGCCAGAGGATTGAGCAGGGTCACGCAGCCGTGATCATCGGTGGCAATCACGGCATCGCCAATCGAATGCAGCGTGACCGAGAATTTCTCCTCACTGATTTGTAGGGCGCCCATGGCCAGTTGCAGTTTCTGGTTGAGTTCGGTCTGCGCTTGCAGCAGATGCTGTGTCTGCAAATGGACCAGATTCTGGACCCGCTGTTTCGCGTCGCGATAGATCAGGTAGGCAAAGCCCAGCGCCAACAGCAGTGCAGCCAGACCCGCAGCGACAATCAGCCCGAATAGGTAGACCATGCGTGACTGGAACTCTGCATCATGGGCGGCGCCCAAGCTCTCTTCCATCTGCATCAGGGTCTTGAATTGCACACGCAAGGAGTCCATCAGGCGTTTTCCGTTGCCCGCGCTGACCAGTGCCACTGCCCCGGCCACATCGTTCTGACGTCGCAAGGCGATGGCTCTGGCCAATTCGTCCAATTTGGCATTCATCAGGGGCGCGATGAGCTGCAGTTGCTGCTGGGCCGCAGGGCTGCTGACAAGGTGGTCAAGCTCCTGCAACTGAGCAGTAACGCCACCACGCACCGTCAGGTAGGGTTCCAGGAAGGCTTCATCGCCGGTCAGAACAAAGCCGCGTTGACCGGTCTCCGCGTCTTTCAGGGCCGAGAGCAGATCGTCGACGCGGTTCAAGACCAGTTGGCTGAGGGCGCGTGCCTCCGAAGCGTCACGAATCTGTCCGAAACCCCAGAATGAAGTCAGCGCCATCGCCGCCACCAACAAGGTGGCAGCGCTCAGCCAGGCCAGGGTTTTGCGCATGCCTGTCACCGGACACCTACCTGTCGCCCAAAGCCCGCTGTACTGTTGCTGCTGATATTTGCCATGTTTGCACCCTGTGTTTTGTCGAAGCAGCTTAGGCGCGCGAGCGGGCGCAGTCGGTGCGCTGTCGCACACAGTGGCGACCGCTTCAGTTGATTCGACAGCGCAAGGAGACGCCCGGAGCGCAGGACTCAATTGGTGCCGCTGCACTGTCCTGCGCTCTCTTGGCAAACTCGGCACGCAGGGCACGAAGCTTCTCACGCGGATCCTCACGGACGGTGGTCTTGTCGAGTGCCATCTCCGCGATAAAGCGGCTGGGTTGGGACGCAATCATTTCGCGACCTTTCTTGCGCTTGCGCGTCCAGCTCACGGCCAGACTGGCTTTAGCCCGCGTGATGCCGACGTACATCAAGCGCCGCTCTTCCTGCAGACGATCCAGAATGCCTTCGCTCATAACGCCGTCGGCGCGGCCGCTCGGGTTGGCATCGTCGCCCAACTTGAACGGCAGCATGCCCTCGGTCACGCCCACCAGCATCACGTGCGGCCACTCCAGGCCCTTGGCCGCATGCAGAGTGGAAAGGGACACCACGTTTTGCTCGGTCTCCCGCTCGTTGAGGGTTGACAGCAGCGAGACAGTCTGTGCCACTTCCAGGAGGGATTTGACTTCACTGACGTCATCGACGCCCGCCACATCGTCAACCTGGCCGCCGCAACGGGCCGACATCCAGTCGCAGAAATCGATCACATTGGACCAGCGCGCGCTAGACAGCTTTTCACTGTCTTCGCCCTCGTACAAATGGCTCTCGTAGTTGATTTCTTTGAGCCAGTCGCGCAAGAATTCGCCGGCCGACTGCGCGCCCAGAGCGTGGCGTGCACGGAATTCCAGATCATTCACGTAGCGGCCAAACTCGTGCAAGCTGCCCAGCGCCTTGCTACTCAAGACGCTGCCCAGGGAGGAAGAGAACAGGGCCTCAAACAAACTCACTTTGTATTGGCTGGCGAAGACGCCGAGCTGTGCCAACGTCTGGTGTCCAATGCCGCGCTTGGGTACTGTGACTGCTCGCAGGAAGGCGGGGTCGTCATCGTTGTTGATCCAGAGCCGAAACCAGGCGCACAAATCCTTGATCTCGGCCCGGTCGAAGAAACTGGTGCCACCGGAGACCTTGTAGGGAATGGCCGCCTTGCGCAAAGCCTTCTCCAACACCTTGGCCTGGTGGTTGGCACGGTACAGCACGGCAAAGTCCTTGTATTCCTGAAACTGCGCTCCGGCGCTGTTGGTTACGCCGGCGCGCAGGCTTTGAATGCGAGCCACCGTGCGCTCGGCCTCATGTTCCTCGCTGTCGGCGTCGATCACCCGCACCGGCTCGCCTTCGCCCAGGTCGCTCCACAGATTCTTCACGAACAACTTGGGGTTGAGCGCGATCACCTGGTTGGCAGCGCGCAGGATGGCGCTGGTGGATCGGTAGTTTTGTTCGAGTTTGATGACCTTCAGGCTGGGAAAGTCGATGGGCAGTTTCTTCAGGTTGTCCAGTGTGGCGCCGCGCCAGCCATAGATCGATTGATCGTCGTCGCCAACAGCCGTAAAGCGGGCATGGGCAGTCGGCTTTCCAGCGATCAATAGCTTCAGGAACTCATACTGGGTGGCATTGGTGTCCTGATATTCATCGACCAGCACATGACCAGCGATGACCTGCCACTTCTGCCGGACAGCTTCATGGTTTTGCAGCAACTTCAGCGGCAGACCGATGAGGTCGTCGAAATCGACACTCTGGTAGGCGCTGAGCCGCTCCTCGTAATGCGCCATAACGCGGGCGATGATGCGCTCGTTATCGTCGGCTGCCAGAGCGGCGGCGGCCTCGGCATTGAGTCCCTGGTTCTTCCACAAGCTGATGGTCCATTGCCATTGCCGCGCGGTGGCGGCGTCCACCGTGCCACCGGCGTCCTTCAGGATGCTGGTGACGTCATCGCTGTCGAGAATAGTAAAGTTGGATTTGAGTCCGAGTGCGGCACCGTCTTGTCGCAACATACGTACACCAAGCGCATGAAAAGTACAAATCACCACCTCACGAGCGGCCTTGCCGATCAGTCCCTTGGCGCGCTCCCGCATTTCGGCGGCTGCCTTGTTGGTAAATGTGATGGCAATGATGCGCCCGGGCTCCAGGCCGGCCTGAATCAGGCGGCCAATCTTGTGCGTGATGACCCGGGTTTTACCCGAACCGGCGCCGGCCACGACCAGGCAGGGACCATGCATGAAGTTGACGGCTTCCTGTTGGGCCAGGTTCAGTCCGTTGCTTTCGGGTGATGACATCGATGAAGGGCGAACAAGCCGGGAAATCGACGAAGGATGGGTGCTCCGTAACCTGCCTCAGAACAAACTGGAGGCGATATTGATGGTCAACGCAAGCAGCGTGGTATTGAAGAAGAACGCCAACACGCAGTGCACCAGACCGGTCCTGCGCATTGGACGGTTGGTGAAGCTGACATCGGCCGTCTGCCCGGACGTGCCAATGACGCACGCGAAATACAGAAAGTCACCGTAATCGGGTGCGTGTCCGCCCGGAAAATCCAGTCCGCCAGACTGACCGCGGATTTCGCTCGCGTAATACTCGTGGGCGTAGTGCAAGGCAAACATCACTTGCGTGAAGGCCCAGGAAGAAACAATGGTCAGCGCAGCCAGTGCAATGTGCATGTACCGCAGCGCACCCTTGATGTCCTTGGCGACCGCCAACTGAGCCACGATGGCGCCTATGCACACCAGCGCCGCGGCCACCACCAGAGCCAGGACCAGAATGCGCCCCTCATCTTGCTGCAGGGCTCGGGTGCGCATCCGCTCATGGCTCGACCAGAACATCATGCGCGCCGCCAGCAACAGATAAAGACAGGCACCCAGATTCCAGCCGATGATGGCACGCGTGATTGTTTGGTGCGCGAGCGTATCAGGCAGCAGCTGGGTCGTGGCCAAGCCAAGGACGAAGCAAATCAACAGCCTTGGCCTGGCCATCAGAAATCGCACGAGCAGGGGTTTTGTCTGGAAGGGATGAACCGGGGTTTGTGGCATTGCGTCGTGGAACAGGTTGAGGTTGCCGATTATTAGGCTTTCTTTGGCGACAATGGCGATCGTGCTGCAAATACTGCTGATCACTTTTCCATTTTTTGCGCTGGTGCTGTGCGGCTACCTGGCCGCGAACCGGCGCATGTTACCGCTGGACGCCATCCCTGGCCTGAACAGTTTTGTCCTGTTTTTTGCCCTGCCCTGCATGTTGTACCGCCTTGGTTCCACCACGCCGCTGGCGCAACTGCTCGATGGCGGTGTATTGTTCACTTGGCTGCTGTCGGCCCTGATCACGGTGGGGTTCACGATCTTGATAAGCAGAAAGCAGCGCATCGGCTGGAACGATGCGTCGTTTGGGGCGCTGGTCGCCGCTTTCCCGAATACTGGCTTCATGGGGGTACCGCTGCTGGTGACCCTGCTCGGTCCGAAAGCTGTCGGCCCGGTGATTTTGACGATGCTGATTGACATGGTCATCACCAGCTCACTGTGCATCGCACTGTCACGCCTGGATCTGGCCGACGAACACGGTGCCAGCAAAGCCGCTGCAAAGGCCCTCAAAGGTGTCGCTGCCAATCCTCTGCCCTGGTCCATCCTGTTGGGTGCGCTGGCCTCCGCCATCAGCCTGGAGTTGCCCAAGCCCGTCATGCAAACTGTTGGCCTGCTCGCGGACGCCGCCTCACCGGTTGCGCTATTTACCATCGGCGCCGTGCTGGCGCGCTCGCAAATGCTGACGGCCATGAACCAGCATGCGGCCATCCCGCTGCGCGCCTATCTGCCGGTGGCTGTTATCAAGTTGCTATTCCATCCGCTGCTGGTGCTGCTGGTAGGGACCGCTGCGCTTGCTCTGGGCCTGCCGTTGAACCGCTTTGCTCTTAGCGTTGTGGTGCTCGCGGCGGCGTTGCCGAGCGCAAGCAACGTGTCACTACTTGCCGAACGTTATGGCGCCGATAACGGTCGAATTGCTCGCATCATTCTGCTGTCCACGGCAGCAGCATTCGTTACGTTCTCGCTGACAGTGAGCTTGTTGCGTTGATTGGGCAGGACGGCCGAGGTTCAAATTGTGAGCGGATCGACGTCGATCGCCCAACGCAGCAAACCCCGTCCTTCTGACTGTGTGCGGGTTGCGTGCAATATGCCCTGCCAGGCCGACAAAAAATTCTGCAACGCCGTGCGCGACACACTCTCGATCAGCATCTGGGCCCGTTCAACGTTGGCGACCCGCTGCACGGTCATCGGCACTGGCGGATAAATCGTGATCAGCAGCGTCAGCTGCTCCGCTTGCGCCAGTGTGGCCGAGTTCCGGCTCGCCGCTGTCAGAAAACCCTGCGCCACATCCTGCGTGCGGGCCTCGGCACGCACCAGCGCCTGAAAACTGAAGGGTGGCATGGCGGCTTGCCTGCGTTGTTCAAGCTCGGCCTCGGCAAAGGCCGGATAGTCGTGTCGTTTCAGGGCCTCAAACAAGGGATGGTTCGGATGAAACGTCTGCAGCCACATCTCGCTTGGACTGCCGATGGTGGCGTCGCGTCCGGCCCGGCCGGCGGCCTGCATCAAGAGGCCGAACAAACGCTCTGAAGCGCGGAAGTCGCTGGAGTAGAGCGCCCCATCCGGATTGATCGCCGCCACCAGCGTGATGCGCCGAAAGTCATGCCCTTTGGCGATCATCTGGGTGCCAACCAGCACATCAACATCGCCGGCATGCACCCGCGCCAGCTGCGCTTCCAACTCTCCCTTGTGTCGGGTACTGTCGGCGTCAATCCGGATAATGCGAACCGGTTCGCCTTCGGGCCATTGCGAGCTGATTGAATTGGGGCGCCGCACACCGGCAAGCAGTTCGGCCAGGTGTTCTTCCAGACGCTCGGTGCCGCGGCCCATCGGCGCAATATCCGGGTTGCCACAGGCCGGGCAGGCGCGCGGCACGCGCTCGGTGTAGCCACAGTGGTGGCAGCGCAGCGTTCGGTCAATCTTGTGAAAGACCCGGTAGGCACTGCAGTGTGGACATTCGCTTTTCCAGTCGCAGTCGGCGCAATGCAGAACCGGGGCATAACCGCGACGGTTCAGGAAGACCAGGCTTTGTTCACCACGGGCTACCCGCTGCACCATGGCATCCAGCATCGGTGGCGAAATTACGCATTTCTTCGGTTGATGGTTCATGTCCACCCGTCGTACCAGCGGCAAGGCAGCGTCAGCGCCGATACGACTCGGCATTTGCAGGCGCACATAGCGACCGCCTTCGCTGATGGGCCGACTGTGATGCCAGCTCTCAAGTGAGGGCGTGGCCGAACCCAGCACGACCTTCGCCCCCTCCAGTCGTCCGCGGTATACCGCCAAGTCACGCGCCGAATAGCGGGCACCTTCCTGGCTCTTGTAACTGGGATCGTGCTCCTCATCCACCACAATCAGTTTGAGCGCGGGTAACGAGGCGAAGATCGCCATCCGAGTGCCCAGCACGATGCGCGCCTTTCCGCTGTGGGCCGCCAGCCAACTCTTTAGTCGCTGCGCCGGTGTCATGCCGCTGTGCATGGAAACAAGAGCATGATCGCCGAACTGGGGCACGAAGCGTGCCCTGAAACGGGATTCCAGCTGCGGCGTCAAATTGATTTCAGGCACCATCACCAGCGCTTGGCTGTTTGAGTCGGTCGCCAGCAATTGCTGGACGAGGTGCAAGTAGACCTCGGTCTTGCCGCTGCCGGTGGAACCAAACAACAGAAAGGGACCTCGATCCAGATTGAATCGGGCGATTGCCAGTTGCTGTTCGGGCGTCAACACCAGGGGGTCAAACACGCCCGGACAACTCGGCAATTCCGGATCAATCGACTTGACGCGGCGCTTGATGCGTCGAGCCAATTGCAAGGTGCTCAACTCGCGCAGCTGAGGAGGCAATGCAGCCAGCGCGACCTCGCCCAGGGAACGCTGATAGTAACCGGCGGCGAAGGCCACCAGTTGCCGCCAAGCGATGGCCAGCGGTGCAATGCCATCGAGTTCGCCAACGATCGGCTTGAGCTTGCCGCTTGAAACGGTGCCATCTGAAGAAGCCGCAGTTTGGTCACTCTGCTGATCCCAGACAAGCCCGAGTACTTCCCGCTTCCCCAGCGGTACACGCACCAGGGTGCCCGCAGCAAAGACTTGCTCGCTGCTGTAGGTTAACGGTCCACTTAAGTGGCTGTGAGCCGGGGTATGAACCAGCACCGGAAACAGATTCAAAGTAATGCCCTGCTTAACGCTTGAACTTGACGTGAACTTGCGAAAAACGCTTTAAGTCCATGATTCATAAACAATTTATACCAAATTCAACTTTTCTGTGGGTAACTTTGTTGATATCTTGTCTCCAGAAGCGCTGAGGCCTTGAAAATCAAGGCTCTCGCTGAAATGCCCGCAAAAAAAGCAGATTTAAAAAACCTTATGAATCAATTAGTTACGATCGCTATGGCTTTTGTAGCAGGAATCTCTGGATTTGAGCCGCCTGTCGCAGTGCAACAAGAAATTTGTGCATAAGTCAGGCATCACTAACCATTTTTTGACCAAAAATGTGGCAGGAAATCAACGCGAACTCGGTTGAGCCCGCATCTGCCGCGAATGGGCGTGGACGGCTGTCACCAGCGACGCCACATGGTCAGGAGGTGTGTGCTGACTTATGCCATGGCCCAGGTTGAAGATATGTGTAGAGCCAGTACCCGGGCCGGCATGCGGTGCGCCAAAACTGTCCAGAAGCTTGACCACCTCGGCCTCAATTTGCACCGGACTGGCAAACAAGACGTTCGGATCAAGATTGCCCTGCAAGGCCTTGGAATCACCAACCAAAGCGCGCGCCTGCGTCAGATTGACGGTCCAGTCCAAACCCAGCACATCGCAGTCCAATTGCCCCATATCGGATAACCAAAGCCCGCCGCCCTTGGTAAAAACGATGCTCGGAATTCGCACCCCGTCATGCTCTTTCTTCAGTTGTGCCAGCACCCGTGCGGTATAGGCCAGGCTGAACTCATGAAAGGCCGCGTCGGCCAGCACGCCGCCCCAGCTGTCGAACACCATCACGGCCTGGGCGCCCGCCTCGATCTGCGTGTTGAGGTACAAGGCAACGGCGTCGGCATTGATCTGCAAGATTCTGTGCATCAAATCCGGGCGGCTGTAAAGCAGGGTCTTGACCAAACGGTAGTCGTCAGAGCCGGCGCCTTCAACCATGTAACAGGCCAGCGTCCATGGACTGCCCGAAAAGCCAATCAGGGGAACCCGCCCCTTGAGTGCGCGGCGAATCGACGTCACGGCGTCAAAAACGTAGCGCAGCTTAGCCATGTCGGGAACCGCCAGTTTGGCAACAGCCGCTTCGTCTCTCACCGCGTGCGCGAACTTTGGACCTTCGCCCAAGGCAAATGACAGACCGAGCCCCATGGCGTCGGGCACCGTCAGGATGTCGCTGAACAAGATGGCGGCATCCAGCGGATAGCGATCGATGGGTTGCAACGTCACTTCGGTCGCGTAATCGGTGTTGGTCGCCAAGCCCATGAAGCTGCCAGCCTTGGCGCGGGTGGCGCGGTATTCGGGCAGATAGCGGCCAGCCTGACGCATCAACCAGATTGGGGTGTGATCAGTGGCCTGGCGCAGACAGGCGCGGATAAAGGTATCGTTTTGAAGCGACGCAAACGCGCCAGTGATTGAAGAAGTATTCATGGGCCAATTGTCGCAGCAACAAATCCCCTTTTTTTTGCTGCTGGACCCTAGCGGCGGACGGGTCGCTGACCGCAACAGCGGGCGGTCAAAGCAGCGCCAGTACCGAACGGAGTTCCTGCACCGAAAGGATTTCAGACAGAATGACCGGCGCCTTGCCAGACTTGTAGATCACATAGACCGGCACACCGTTGCGGCCTAATTGCGCCAGCGCTGCCGTGATCCCAGGGTCGCGACGCGTCCAGTCGGCGCGCAACAAGCTGACTTTCTTGGCTTGCAGATCGGCCAGCACATCGGCATTCACCAGGGTCGTCTTTTTGTTGTATTGACAGGTCACACACCAGGCCGCAGTGAAATCGACAAACACCGGTGTGCCATCGGCCAAAGCTTGTTCAACCCGGCCCGGCGCCCAAGGCTGCCAGCGATCCGCAGTCGACGTTGCAGCAATAGGCTCTGCTGCTTTGAAGACCAGACGACCCACAGCCCCGGTCAGGACAACGCAAATCGCGATTGAAATTGCCGCAACGACAATGCGGCTGCGCCCACTCAGGCCGAGTGACCAAAGTACCGCACTGAGTGCCACCAAGAGGGCCAGCAGGGCCCCGACGCCATCGATCCCGCTCTGCTGCCCCAGCACCCAGACCAGCCAGACCACGGTGGCAAACATCGGAAACGCCATCGCCCGACGGAAGACGTCCATCCAGACACCGGGTCGAGGCAGCAGGTGGGCGACAGCCGGCAACAGACTGACAGCAAGGTAGGGCAAGGCCATGCCGACGCCAATCGCAGCAAAGATAAGCAAAGCCTGCAGTGCCGGCAAAGCCAGCGCCAAGCCCAGCGATGCGCCCATGAAAGGCGCGGTGCAGGGCGAGGCAATGGCGACCGCCAACACACCCGACAAGAACGCGTTGACGGCCGGATTTCTGGCCTCCAGGGTACGCACGCGATCCGGCAGAACCTGACCAAATTCAAACAGACCGGCGAGGTTCAAACCCATCACCGTAAACAAGACGGCCAAAGCCGCCACGACCGTCGGCGACTGCAATTGAAAACCCCAGCCAAGCTGCTCGCCGGCGCTACGCAAACCCAACATCAGCGCACCAAGCGCCAGGAAGGAAATCACAACGCCTGCGCTGTAGGCCCAGCCACTGATACGATGGCCGCGCCTGTCCTTGGCATGGCGCGCGAAACTCATGACCTTGATCGCGAGCACCGGAAAGACGCAGGGCATCAGGTTCAGGATCAACCCGCCCAGCAGTGCGCCCAGCAAGGCGGCATAGAGGGTGATGGATGGCGCCACTGCAGTGGCTGGCGCCCCGGGCGCTGGCAAGACGGCAGCATCATGGGCAGCCGATAGCGGCCAGTTGCCGAGCACTTTCAACTCTGCGCGGTAAGCGCGACCTTCGGCCGCCAACACCACGGGCATGACAGTGGGGGAATTGCCGCGTTCTGCTGAAAGTGGCACCTGTGCGCGCCAGACGCCCCCGTCCCAAGACTGTGTCCATTTCGCCGCGGTCTCGATGACCTCGGGTGTTTCAGGAAAAAAATCAAGCGTCTTGCCGCGCAGTGCGACCGGCAACCCGCTCACCACGAGCTTAATTGCATTGCCTTCAATCTGCACGCTGCTATCGGTTGGATCGCCAGTGGCTGCGCCAATCAGAGCCAGTGGTTGCGCCGAAAATGCTGCGGCGAATGCCGCACTGTTGGCGGCGGTCGAGCCCTTGATCGGAATCTTCAGCGCAAACTCACCTTCTTCGGGAATACATTCCTTGCGACAGACCAGCCAGTTGGCCTTCAGTTTGACTTCAATCTGACTTTCGGCCAGCGCTGGTTTGAAGGCAGAAGTAATGGTTAGCGGCACCGGCAGCAGCACGGTCCCGTCGTAACCGTAGTTGGCCAGATTGCCGATCGGTATTTTCTTCGGTAGCGGCCAGGCAATTTCACCCGCAGTCACGCCGGCCGGTAGCGTCCATTGCAAGGTGGTGGGCAAACCTGAGTCGCCCGAGTTCTTCCAATAGGTGTGCCAATCGGGTTGATGCGAGAGTTGAAGACCGAGCCAGACCGTCTTGCCGGGGTCGGCGCCATCTGGCGCATGGGCCAACAACTCGGCCCGCACTTGCGCCGTCGTCACCACTGCCTTGCCAGTGCCTTGGGCCATGGCTGCGGGTAGCGCAAAGCCGACCGTCCCCATCAGCAAAGCAGCACAAAGGCGGACGAGGAATTTGAAAATTGTCATTGCCATGTGGGAGTCGGTCAAAGTTGCAAAGTTCCCTGCGCAAACACCGATGGCAACTTCTTTGGCGCTTTGATGCGCAGTTGTTTGTTCACATTCTCGCGTCCAAAAACGACCTCAATGTCGGCCACCGACACGCCAAAATGCGGCGCCAGAAATCGCACCATATGGTCCGTCGCCTTGCCGGCCACGGGGGTCGCAGTTACGCTGACCTTGAGTTGCGTGCCTTTGGGCTTGCCGATGGCATCCTTGCTGGCACTGGGTTTTCCCAGGATATTGACCACCAGCACATCATCCTCCCAAGCAAAGAAGGAGTCGCCCGTGGCATTTCTGACCGGTCCACGGCTCATGGTGCAAAACCCAGCACGACCCGACGCGTACTGGCTGATTTCTTTTCAATCTTGGTGACAATGACCGCTCCGATTTCGGCGGTGTTGGCGACATGGGTGCCGCCGCAGGGCTGGAAGTCAATCAACTCCAGGTCGCCGATCCGGATGGTGCGAATTTTGCCAGTACCACGCGGCGGCTGCACCGACATGCTCTTGACCAGCGCCGGATTGGCATCCAGTTCTTCGTCGGTGATGGCGCCCACAGTGACCGGATGCGCCGCTGCCACCAGACGGGCAATTCCGGCCGTGAGCACCTCCTTATCCAGTGCGTCGGTCATGTTGAAGTCGAGTCGCGCATAGTCGGGCGTGATCGAGCAGCCGTTCACCAGCTGTGGTACCAGATGGCACAGCAGATGCGTCGTGGTGTGAAAGCGCATCAGGCGGTGCCGCCGCGACCAGTCGATGCGCGCCGTGAGCACGTCGCCCACGGCCAGATGCGCGCCGGCTGCTTGCCCCGATTGCAGCAATAGAGCGAGCACCTCGGGTGCCGGCAAATGGCAGATGTCGTCGTTAAAACTGCCATCTTCCGTCTTGCCCTTGCGGGTATCGACGATAGGGATTTCGGTGCCGCCTGCAAGAACCAGCACACCCGCGTCGCCAGCCTGCCCACCGCCGAGCGGGTAGAACACCGTGCGGTCCAGAACGATGCCTTGCGCTGTAATGGCGCTGACGGTGGCGCTGCATTCGGTCAGGTAAGCGTCGGTGCGAAAGAGGTCTTGTGTCATCCTTTGATAATAACGGCATGCCTGACCTCGCCTCTGCAGCACCTGCCATTGTCCTGTGCACCCTCAACGCGAAATATATCCATGCGTCGTTAGGCCAGCGCTATCTGCTGGCCAATATGGGGGACTTGAAAGCGCAGACGACTATGCGCGAATTCACGGTGGCGCGCAAGCCGCAGGAGATCGCTTCGGAACTGCTGGCGCTGCTCGGTGAACCGCAGCATGGTGTTGCGCAGATCATTGGCTTGGGCGTTTACATCTGGAACGCCACCCAGAGCACCGAGCTTGTGCGCCTGCTCAAGGCTGCGCGCCCGGCTGTGAAGATCGTGCTGGGAGGACCCGAGGTCAGCCATGAAATGGAGCAGCAGGAAATTGTCCGCCTGGCCGACTTTGTCATCACTGGCTGGGGCGATGTGAGCTTTCCCAAACTGTGTCGTGCCTTGCTGCAAGGACCGCAGCCGATAATGAAATTGATCCCGGGTGAGCAGCCGCACTTGAATGAAATTGCGCTGCCCTACGGCGAGTACAGCGATGCCGATCTGGCGCATCGCCTGCTCTACGTGGAGGCCTCGCGCGGCTGCCCGTTCAAGTGCGAATTCTGTTTGAGTTCGCTCGACCGAACAGCCTGGGGCTTTGATCTGGATCTGTTTCTGGCAGCCATGGAGGGCCTGTATCAGCGCGGCGCGCGCAACTTCAAGTTTGTGGACCGGACTTTCAACTTGAAAATCGATGCCTCGGTGCGCATTCTGCAGTTTTTTCTGGAGCGCCTGACGCAGGACTTGTTCCTGCATTTCGAACTCGTTCCAGACTATTTGCCCGAGCGTCTGAAAGCCCTGATCGTGCAATTTCCGCCGGGCGTGTTGCAGTTTGAAATCGGCGTCCAGAGCTTCAACCCGCAAGTACAACAGCGCATTTCACGCCGGCAAGACAACGCCATGACCGAGGCCAATCTGCGCTGGCTGGCCAAAGACTCCCACGCGCATCTGCATGCCGATCTGATCTTCGGCCTGCCCGGCGAAACCTTGGAGAGTTTTGCTGCCGGCTTTGACCGCTTGCTTGCACTGCAACCAGATGAAATCCAGTTGGGTATTTTGAAGCGCTTGCGTGGCACGCCGATCATGCGCCACAGCGCGGTGCACGCCATGCTTTACGACCCTGACCCACCGTATACGGTGCTACAAACCAGGGTGCTGGAAGCACACACGGTTGAGCGCATCAAGAGATTCGCACGCTATTGGGATCTGCTTGCCAACTCGGCCCGCTTCAAACTGACTTTGCCGCTGCTGCTGTGCCACGACCCGCACTCGCCGTTCCATGCCTTTTTGGCATTTTCCGATTGGCTCTGGCGGCGTACTGGCAAGACCAGCGACCTGTCGCCAGAGTTGCTGGTGGATGCTCTGGCTGATTATCTTTGTGATGCTTGCGGCCTGGACAGACAAGACGTACAGCAGGCTCTGCTGTCCGACTACACCGGCAGCGGGGCACGGGCCAACCCGCGCGCTCTGCAAGGCCTGTTGCCCAAGCGGAATGCACCCGGGATTCGTGCAGCCAAGAGTTTGGCGCAAAGGCAAGGACGGCACCAGAGCCTCCCTGAGGCTCTAAGATAGCGACATGACAAACCCATCCAGATTTTGGGCCGATCTGTCCACCCGGGACTTTGCCCAACTTATCAACAGCGGCGAGGCAGCAAAGACGATTGCCGTGCTGCCGGTCGCAGCCACCGAGCAGCATGGGCCGCATTTGCCGCTTTGCGTAGACACTGCGCTGGTGGACGGCGTGGTGGCGGCGGCCTTGCCGAAACTGGCGCCGGCAATGAAGGTGCTTTTCTTGCCGACGCAAGCCGTCGGCCTGAGCCCCGAGCACGCCGCCTTCCCTGGCACGCTCACACTTAATGCCGAAACAATTCTGCGCTTGTGGACCGACATTGCCGAGTCGGTGGCGGCAGCGGGCATCAGGAAACTGCTGCTGTTCAATTCGCATGGCGGTCAGGTCAGCGTGATGGATCTGGTGGCACGCGATTTGCGCGCGCGCCTTGGCATGTTGGTGTTCAGCGCGAGCTGGTTCAATCTGCCGCTGCTGGACAAAAGCGGCCGCGATGTCAACGCACTTTTCAGTGCCGACGAACACCGTTTTGGCATCCATGGCGGCGACATCGAAACTTCAATGATGCTGGCGCTGGCCCCGACTCTCGTGGACATGGCTTGGGCAAAAGACTTCCCCTCCACTTCACAAGAACGCACCCGGAACTTTGACATTCTGGGTAATGGCAGGAGTGCCAAACTCGGCTGGCAAATGCAGGACTACAACCCTGCTGGCGCGGTCGGCAATGCCGTAGCAGCGACGGCTGAAAAGGGCCGTGCCGTGCTGGATGCGGCAGGGCGAAGCCTGGCCCAACTGCTGGCAGAAATGGACCGACTGCCGCTGAGCACCCTGGTGGCAAATAGCGCGCCCGCTCGCCCTAGCCCGAACGTACTCAAGCGTGAGTGACCCAACTCGCATGGTCCGCGTGCTCCAGATGCGGCAGGGTGTTGAACGTCACCAAGCTGTGACGTTTGGGGTTGAAGGCGAACTCGGTGATCGCACTGTTTCGGATGCGCATATTGAGCTCGATGGTGGTCTCGGGCGTGGTACCCAGCACGTGTCCCACGGCAGTGGCAATCGGCCCACCGCTGGAGACGATCAGCACATTGCCCTCGAAGTTCTTGCGAATATGGTCCAGTGCACTGGTCACACCATGGCGGAACTCGCGGTAACTGGGCATGCCGTTGGGGCTGACGACACCGTTCATCCATTGCGTCAAGCCATCGCGCAGCAGGCGAAAGTGGTGGCGATAAAGTTCCGGCGTATCCGGTTTTTCGAGTTTGTGCGGGTAGACGGTGGCAATCACTGCTTCGCTGTCAAATTCGTTCAGGCCGGGCCACTGCTGGGCTTCGATGTCAAATGCACCGCCTTCACGAATTGCCGCGTAGGTCTGCAGATGGCGACGCAAGGTGCCGACCAACACGGCGTCAAAACGCAAGCCTTTCTGCCGGAAATAGTCGCCGAGTCGCACACTTTGTTGCTGGCCCAGCACACTGAGCTGATCGTAATCTGCTTCGCCAAACGAAGCCTGGCCATGGCGCACGAGGTAAAGAGTTCCCATGCAGCGAATCTAAACCAAGTCGCGCCTGCCCTCTTGTCGCACGAGCGACGGCAAGATTCAAACCCGCAGTACTCCAGCCAACGTTGCGGCGTCCACGTTGCCACCACTGATCGTCGTTCCCACCACCTGACCACCCAGCAAGTGGCGCTCCTGCATGGCGGCGGCAAAGCTGGCGGCGCCGGCGCCCTCCGCCACATTGTGGGTGTCGGTGTAGAGGTCGCGCATGGCTTGTGCCACTTCAACATCACTGACCTTGACGATGTGATCCAGATGCGGCGCCATGATGTCCAGCGCTTCCCTGTCGGCAACGCGGCAGGCCATGCCATCGGCCAGTTCGGTGCTGACCGGCGCTTCCACCACATTACCGACGGCCAATGAATCGGCGTAGGTGGTGGCGTGCAAACTGACGACGCCGATGATTCTGGCTTTGTGACCGAGCCCCAGCTTGGCGGCAATGGCGGAACACGCGCCCGAACCCTGACCAATCGGCACGTAGACCACATCGAGCTTCGGTACCGCTTTGAAAAACTCCCACCAATAGGTACTGACGCCACAGAGCAAATCCGGGTGAAAACTGGGCACCACATGAGCGCCACTCTTCGCAGCCATTGAGATGGCATGTTCCCGGCTTTCCTGAAAGTCGCTGCCATGCTCGATCAACTGCACGCCCAAAGCACGCATGGCGGCGTTCTTGTCCAGCGAATTGCCGAGAGGCACTACGATGCTGCACGCAACGCCATGCGCACGCGCCGCCCAACCTATGCTCTGGCCGTGGTTGCCGCGAGTGGCGCTGATCACTCGCTCAGGCAAGGCGCCGCGCTGCCTGAGCTGATCAAAATAGGTCAGACCGCCGCGAATCTTGAAGGCACCCACTGGTGTGTGGTTCTCGTGCTTGACCCAACACTCCGTTCCCAGGCGCTGACTAAGGAGTGCCCAGCGGTACTGCGGCGTCGCCTGAAACTCTCGGTACACCACTTGGGCGGCGGCTTCAATCTCTCGCAGGGTGGGCAGCTTGCTGGTCATAGGTTTACCGTTCCATCGATGCAGGTCACCGAGTCGCCGCCGACCCAGATTTGTCTGTGAGCATCTTGTTCAATGTGAACCTGCCCAGAGCGCCCCAGGCAGCGGCCCTGTGATGCGACGTAGTTGCTGGGGACGAGGCCATCGGCTATCAACCATTGGGCCAAACTGGCATTGAGGCTCCCTGTCACCGGGTCTTCGTTGACACCGACCGGCGCCGCGAAGGCACGCACTTCGACCTCCGGCGGCACCGACGATGCGTCTGCCGCTGCGCCGTCACGCAGTGAAGAAGCGCGCGCCTCCCGGTTTGACCTGGCAATCAAAAATGCAACCGGCTGGGCGCTTTCTGCAGCCACCACCCCTACCTTTTGTCCAAGGTTCTTCAATGCCAGATGATCCGGCGTCAGTTGCAGCACACTGTGCTTGCTGTCAAGCAGCAGACCGAGCCAGACCGGGCCGTTGTCGAGCACCTGTGCTGCCCTGATCTGATGAGTCTTGAGTCCGAGGGCCGCGGCCACCTTCGCCAGAAGTGCCGCGTCAGGCCCGCTGCGCTTGAGCGCAGGTGCGGCGAAGCTCAGACGCGTACCGTCCCGGCGGATATTGATCAGACCGGCGGCGCACTGCTGCACGATCATGTCTTTCACCTTCGACGTGCCGCCAGCCTGCAGCCAGGCATGGCAGCTTCCCAGCGTCGGATGACCGGCAAACGGCAACTCAGCACCGGGCGTGAAGATACGCACCCGGTAGTCAGC
>CAIVLG010000030.1 GCA_903906695.1 uncultured beta proteobacterium
CAAATCGAATGCCGAGGAAATGCACGACGCCGCCGCGCGCGCCAGCATCGCGGTTGTGCCGCTCACGATTCCGCTGCTGACCGGTCCGGCCACCATGTCCACGGTGGTGATCTATGCCGACAAGGCCAAGACATTCCTGCAGCTGATCACGCTGGTTGGCTACGGCGTCGTTATCGCGCTGGCGACCGCCGTGTGCTTCGCACTGGCGCAACCGATTGCGCGCGGCCTGGGCAAGACCGGCATCAATGTCATGACGCGTCTGATGGGTTTGATTCTGGCGGCGCTGGCGGTCGAGGTGATGTCCGACGGCCTGGTCAAACTGTTCCCGATCCTGGCCAAATAGGGCGCTTCGCAGTCTCTTGTCACTGGCCTTGAGAACTGCGGTGCGCCCAGCCGGTGGTGTGTTTTTCGATCATGCTGAACAGCTCATACATCAACATCGCCATCGCGCCCACCACCAGCAGGCCGGCAAAAGCAAGCCCCATCTGCATCGCCGAGCCGGCCGAGATCAGCAGGTAGCCTATGCCCTCGTTGGCAGCCGTCATCTCCGACACCGTGGTACCGACAAAAGCCAGCGTGATGGCGACCTTGAGCGAACCATAAAAATAGGGCATGGAGCGCGGCAGGCCGACCTTGACCAGCACATCCCAACGCTTGGCGCCCAGCACCCGCAGCACGTCTTCGAGTTCGGGCTCCAGTGTTGCCAGGCCGGTCGCGATGTTCACCATGATCGGGAAGAAACTGATCAGAAACGCGGTCAGGATCGCCGGACCGGCGCCAATGCCGAACCAGACCACCAGAATCGGCACGAAGGCGGCTTTTGGCAGGGCATTAAAGGCCGTCATCAGGGGGTAGACAGCGGCATAGGCCAAACGTGAGCTGCCGATCACAAACCCCAGCAGCACACCCACGACAATGGCCAGGCCGAAGCCTGCCATGGTGACCCAGTAAGTGCGCCACGCGTGTCCGGCAATCGTGCTTTTGAACTCCCAGAATTGACTCCAGATTCGCAACGGACTGGGGAATATGAATTCCGACACCTGGAACGCCGAACAAACAATCTGCCACAGCACCAGAACGCTCAGCAGCAGAAGCCAGGGCGACCACAATTCAACTTGTTTCTTGTTCATGCCAGTGCTTCTATGCGGCAATGACGGAAGCAGCGGGCACCGCAGCCTGGCGCATGGCGCCGATGTGACCACGCAGCTCATGCACGATATCGGTAAAGGCCGGCGTGTAAGTGATCTCCAGGTCACGCGGGCGTGGTAGATCGATGGCTTTCTTGACCACAAAGCGCCCCGGGCTCTTGCTCATCACGTAAACCGTGTCGGCCAGAAACACCGACTCGCGCAGGTCATGCGTGACCAGAATCACGTTGAATTTTTGCTCGGTCCAAAGGTCGCGCAGAATGCACCAGAGCTCCTCCCGCGTGAAGGCGTCAAGCGCTCCAAACGGCTCGTCCAGCAGCAACATCTTGGGCTCATGAATCAGCGCGCGACAGATGCTGGCGCGCTGTTGCATGCCGCCTGACAGTTGCCAGGGAAACTTGTCTTCATAGCCGCCCAGACCCACCTTTTGCAGCAAGGCGCGGGCACGCTGCTCATACTCCTTGCGCCTGGACTTGTAGTTGCTGCGGTAAGGCTCGACAATTTCAAGCGGCAGTAAAACGTTGTCCACTGTGCTGCGCCAGGGCAGCAGCGACGAGGCCTGAAACGCCATGCCCGATATCTTCAGCGGCCCGGTCACCGGCTGCCCATCGATCAGGATTCGGCCCATGGAGGGCATCTTCAAGCCGGTCGCCAGCTTCATGAAGGTCGATTTGCCGCAGCCTGAAGGCCCGACGATGGCGATGAATTCGCCCTGGCGAACATTCAGGTCAATCGCCTCCACCGCGAACTGGTTTTGCCGCAGCAGTTCGTCGTTGTAAGCGAGCCAGACGTCGCGAAAATCGACAAACCAGGATGCAGCGCTCGCTTGCATTTTATTTTTTGGGCAAAACGTCGAGATTGGCCTTGGAGGGCAGGAACGAGCCATTCCAGACCGCGTCCGGATTGACCCGGCTCTTGGTGTTGTAGGCATCCGAGACCTGCGAGGCCATCAGCGCCAGACGCGGGCCATTGATCTGACCGAAGCCCTCGGCACGCGCATTGGCGCTGTTGATCACGGTGTCGATGGCGAGCTTGAGGCGTCGGGTTTCAAGTTCGACGTTGATGATGCCGTCGCGCGCCTTCACATCTTGAATCGCCGCTGCAGGATTGCCAATCACGTCCTTCATGCCTTTGGCAAAGGCCTGCAGAAAGGCCTTGACCGCAGCCGGGTTCTCCTTCAGCAGCTTGGGCGAGGCGATGATGACGTTGCCATAGAGCTTGACGCCATGATCCGGGTAAGGTAACACCACCACGTCGTCCGCCTTGACCCCGCGTGCCTCCAGATTCAGCAACGATGTGAAAGTGAAGCCGGTGATGGCGTCCACGTCGCCGCGCACCAGCATGGTCTCGCGCAGTGGCGGGTCCATCGCCGTCCATTGCACGCCGCTGATGTTGTTGGCCTTGGAAAAAATCGGAAAGGCGCGCCGACCCGCGTCAAACACTGGAGCGCCAAGCTTTTTTCCATTTAAGTCAGCCGGTGTTTTGATGCCTGATTTCTTCAGTGCCATGACCGAGGCTGGCGTGTCGTTGTAGACCACCATGATGGCCACCGGCTTGTTCGGTGCGTCGGCGTTGTTGGCGTGGAACTCCATCAGCGCGGCCAAGTCGGCAAAGCCCATGTCATACGCACCCGAGGCCACGCGGGTGACAGCGCCGCCCGAACCGTTGCCGGCATCCACCGCCACATCGAGCTTGGCGTCCTTGAAGTAACCCTTGGCCGCCGGTGTCAAAAACAGGGCTGCCGGACCTTCAAAGCGCCAGTCCAACTGGAACTTGATGGCGGTGCTCTGTGCCTGAGCACCCGCAAAGCCGAGTGTGGCGGCGATGACCGCAATGGTTTTAAGCAAGACCCGCTTTTTCATGTGAACTCCAGCGTATAAAAATTAGAACAAGTCGAAGCAATAATAGTGCCAGGGAACTTCCGACGCTCCCAAAAGGCCTATTGTCACCGACTGAATTGCATGCTGGCAAAATGTTTACACTTTCGCTGACCGCCCCGGTTCAAGCCAAGCTCCCCAACCCACCATGAACCCATCAAGCAACACCGTGCGCTTTGTCCTCGACGGCGCCATCATCGAAGCCACTGGCGAACTCCATAGCACCAGCGTGCTCGATTACCTGCGCGAACACCTGCAGCGTAGCGGCACCAAGGAGGGCTGCGCCGAAGGCGATTGCGGCGCCTGCGTGGTGCTGATCGGCGAACTCGACGTCCCAGGCACAGCCATCCATTACCTGCCGGTCAACAGCTGCCTGCAATTGGTGCCCACACTCGACGGCAAGTCAGTCAAGACGGTCGAGAGTCTGCAGCGTGCCAATGGCAGTCTGCACCCGGTACAACAGGCGATGGCGGCAGGTCACGGCACGCAGTGCGGTTTTTGCACGCCCGGTATCGTGATGAGTCTGACCGGCTTGATGCAATCAGTGCCCAAGCCAACGCGCAGCGAGATCAATGACGCGCTCAGCGGCAATCTGTGCCGCTGCACCGGCTACAAACCCATCATCGAGGCTGCCATCCAGGCCAGCGAAGCGCCGGTTGACCGCTTGAAGCTCGACGACAGTCAGGACCTGCCCTTGCTGGTGCAACTGCGTCGCGACAGAGCCGAGTCTTCGCTGATGCGCACGCCCGAGGGCAAGGAGTTTTTCGCGCCCAGCAGCGTCGCGGCGCTGGCCGACTACATGACCCGGCACCCCGACACCACGCTGCTGGCTGGCAGCACCGAAATTGGGCTGCAGGTGAACAAGCAGTTTGCTCGGCCCGGACGGATCGCGTATCTCGGCCATGTGACCGAATTGCGCCAGGTTGAAGACAAGGGTGTGTTCTGGCGCATCGGTGCGCAGGTTTCGCTGACTACGGTTCAGACGCTGGTGGCCGACGCCTACCCGGACTTTGCCGAGGTGCTGCGGCGCTTTGGCTCGCCACCGATCCGCTCCACTGCCACGCTCGCGGGCAACATCGCCAACGGCTCGCCGATCGGCGACAGCATGCCCTGTCTGCTGGCGCTCGGTGCTACGCTACTCTTGCGCCAGGGTGAAGTCACACGCACGCTGGAACTAGACAAGTTCTACACCGGCCAGAAGAAGAATGCGCTGCAGAGCGGCGAGTTCATTGAGGCCGTACATCTGCCCAAGCCAGCACCCGGCGTAGTGTTCCGGGCGCACAAGATCAGCAAACGCTTCGATCAGGATATTTCAGCCACCTGCTGCGCCATGAGTTTCCAGTTGCTTGACGGTAAATTCAGCGCCGTGCGACTGGCCTACAACGGCCTGGCGCCATCGCCCTGCCGGGCGCCGAAACTTGAGGCGCTGATCGAAGGCCGCACGCCCGAGGAGGTGAACGGCGCCGATCTGGACCAGGCGATTGCCGCGAGTTTCACAGCCCGCGACGGACTGCGCGCGAGCTGGGCTTACCGTTCGCTGCTGGCGCGCAATCTGGTAATGCAGTTTATTGAAGAAGCCGCAACAGCCACGACGGAGATCACACCATGAACGCACTTGGATCGCTGAAGGAGTTGGCACCCCAGACCGAGCAGGGGCGCGAGCTGCCGCACGAATCGGCCCTGCTTCACGTCACCGGGCAGGCCACCTACACCGACGATATCCCCGAGTTGCGTGGCACGCTGTATGCCGCACTGGTGCTGTCACCGGTGGCGCACGGCCAACTGATCGGCGAGGGCATAGCCCGCGCCACGCTGCTGGCTCAGCCGGAGGTCGTGGCTGTCTTTACTGCGAGCGACATCCCCGGCGAAAACAATTGTGGTCCCATCATTCATGACGACCCGTTTCTGGCCGATGGCAAGGTCGAGTTCCTCGGTCAACCGGTGGCCGTGGTGGTGGCGCGCAGCATGCTCGGCGCACGCCAGGCCGCGAGAAGCGCGGTCGTTGCTGTCAAGGAATTGCCCGCCATCCTGAGCATCGACGAGGCGCTGGCGCAGCAGAGTTTCATCATGCCGTCCAAGGGCATCACGCGCGGCCAACCCGACGCCGCAATCGCCGGCGCGCCGCACCGCGTCCAGGGGCGCACCAGTTGCGGCCAGCAAGAGCAGTTTTACCTCGAAGGCCAGATCGCTTATGCGGTGCCGCGCGAGGACGGTCAGCTTACGATTTACGTCTCGACCCAGCACCCCGATGGCAACCAGCGCGAGGCGGCTGCCGCGCTGAATCTGTCGGCCAAGGATGTGGAGGTGATCTGCCGGCGCATGGGCGGCGGTTTTGGTGGCAAGGAAGGCAACTCCAGCATCTTCTCGCAAAGCGCGGCACTCGCCGCTTTCAAGCTGCAGCGTCCGGTCAAGCTGCGCGTGAACCGCGATGACGACATCATGATCACAGGCAAGCGCCATGACTTTCGTATCGACTACGACTGCGGTTTCGACGACCAGGGCCGCATTCTGGGCATCGACGTGGTGCTGGCCTCGCGTTGCGGCTACAGCACCGACTACTCGGGACCGGTCAACGATCGAGCCCTGCTGCACATCGACAACTGCTACTACCTGCCGCACCTTAAGGTCATCAGTCACCGCTGCAAGACAAACATGCAGAGTGCCACGGCGTTTCGCGGTTTCGGCGGTCCGCAAGGCATGTTCGGCATCGAGACCGTGATCGAGGAGATCGCGCACAAACTCGGCAAGGACCCGCTCGAAGTACGCCGCGTCAACCTCTATCGTGACCCGGCGACGTCGGGTGACGCCGGCTCCATGACCACACAATACCGGCAAGCCATCGAGGACTGGGTTGGCGACCGCGTGATCGATCAGGTGTCCCTGGAGGCCGACTACGCGGCACGACGCGAAGCAGTCAAGCACTTCAACCTGCAAAACAAAATCCGCAAGCGTGGCCTCTCGCTGGTGCCGCTCAAGTTCGGCATCTCGTTCACCGCCACCATGCTCAACCAGGGTGGTGCGCTGGTCAATATCTACCAGGACGGCTCGGTCAGCGTCAACCACGGCGGCACCGAAATGGGGCAGGGCCTGAACACCAAAATGGCGCAGGTCGCCGCCGACGGTTTGGGCATTGCCGTGAACCTGGTGCGTGTGACCGCCAGTGACACGCAGAAGGTCCCCAATGCCAGCGCCACAGCCGCCTCCAGCGGAGCCGACATCAATGGCGCGGCCATCAACAACGCCTGTGATCAAATGCGCGCGCGCCTCAGACCGGTGGCGGCGCGGCTGCTGGATTGCGACGCCACAGCGGTCGAATTTTCTGGCGGCTTTGCCCGCGCCACAGCGAGTGCTACTCAGAAGGACATGCCCCAACCGGTGCCATGGCAAACGGTAGTCAAGCAGGCCTGGCTGGACCGTGTCGGACTGAGCGTGACGGGCTTTTATATGACGCCCGACATCCAGTACGACTTCAACACTTTGCAGGGCCGTGCCTTCTACTATTTCTGCTACGGCGCGGCCGTCAGCGAGGTCGAAATCGACACCCGCACCGGCGAGTGGTGGCTGAAGGCGGTCGACATCGTGCACGACGTAGGCCAGAGCATCAACCCGGCCATCGACAAGGGCCAGATCGAAGGTGCCTACATCCAGGGCATGGGCTGGTTGACGATGGAAGAATGCATCTGGGACAAGCAAGGCAAGCTGCTCACGCACGGCCCCAGCACCTACAAGATACCGGTCGCCAGCGACGTACCAGAGCACTTCAAGGTCAGCCTGTTCGACGGCAAGAACGTCTGCCCCACGCCCAACCGCAGCAAGGCCACTGGTGAGCCGCCGTTGATGCTTTCACTGTCGGCCTTCTTCGCCTTGCGCGATGCCGTCAGCGCTTGTGCCGCTCACCGCTCCCGCGTCGACCTGATCGCTCCCGCGACGCCAGAGCGCATCCTGCTGGCTTGCGAACGCGCCAAGGCCGTTCCCCAGTAACGGTCGGCACAAGGCGCTCTATCCTGACTGCCTCTTGCTTGCCGCCAATGCTCGCTCAAGGATGGCGCGGTCCATCCTGTCTTTTTCACGCGAACTCTGTTTGGTCTTCAGCAAACCTTCCAAATTGACGGTTCGCAGCAGCACGCCATCAAAGTCAATGGTTACGGCATAGGGCTGCAAAGACTCGAGACTTTCACCACAAGCATTGAACATCAGATCAACTACAAAGGCATCGGCCACCCGAATGGTGCCGCCTTCAGGGAACCACGCTGGATCAATATCTTTGGCCGCCCCATCAGGCAACAGCAGCAGGGCTTGTTTGACTTTCTCGCCTTGCTCCAGGGTTGGGCGTAAGACGAGATCAATGTCCACGGTGCCGCGCTGGTAACCCAGCGCGTAAAGAGCGTAGCCCCCAATAAGCAGGTAATCCACCCCGTGCAACTGTAGGGCGCCGAGCAGCAATTTGAGATCGGCAACACTGGCGGGGCGTGCAGTGTCCTGAGGCTTGTCGTTCATGCGGGCGCCTTCGCGGACGACATTGAATTGAGGACCATCGCGAGCGTGATCGCTTCCTCGCTGGCAAGGTTGGCAGCCTCGTGCGTGGCGAAGCGGTAAACGCCCTTGTGTATCCCGCTTGAAGCAAGCCGCATCAATGCCAACCCGGTGGCCTGGTGTACCTCTGCTTGGCGCAGGGCAGCGGCGCTTGGCATCAGGCTGGGCAGAGCAATGTGGGTGTGCCCGACAACGCGCATAAGCTACATTTCGATCCGTGATCTTGGGATTGAACCATCTCCATTGGGCAATCATAGAGCAGTCAGGACAAGTTTCAAATCCTGACTCATGATCGTTCGGCTAAGATGACTCCATTGGAAACACCATGACCCCCATCCTCTTGATCACCGGCGGCTCGCGTGGCATTGGCGCCGCTACCGCCCTGCTGGCAGCGCAACGCGGCTATGCCGTGGCTGTGAACTACGGCAGCAACGCACAAGCGGCGGAGCAGGTGGTGCAGCAGATTCTCTCGGGCGGCGGCCATGCGATCTCGGTGCAGGCTGACGTGGCGATCGAATCGCAAGTGCTGGCGATGTTCGACGCCATCGACTCCGGTCTGGGTCGCCTGACAGCACTGGTCAACAATGCCGGCGTGGTCGACGTCGCAGCACGCGTCGATGAAATGAGCGTGGTCCGGCTAAGACGCATGTTCGACATCAACGTGCTCGGCAGTTTTTTGTGCGCCCGCGAAGCCGTCAAACGCATGAGCACACGCTACGGCGGCAGCGGCGGCACCATTGTCAATGTATCGAGCGCAGCAGCGCGTTTGGGTGGCGCCGGCAACTACGTGGACTACGCTGCCAGCAAGGGCGCCATCGACACGTTTACTGTCGGACTGGCAAAAGAAGTGGCAACAGAGGGCATTCGCGTCAACGCCGTGCGACCCGGCATCATCGAGACCGATATCCATGCCTCGGGCGGTCAACCGGATCGGGCGCGACAGATGGCGCCGCTGGTGCCGCTGCAGCGCGCCGGCACTGCGCTGGAAGTGGCACAGGCAATTGTCTGGCTGCTGTCAGAAGATTCGAGCTACAGCACTGGCTCGCTGCTCGATGTGGCGGGCGGCAGATAGACCGGCGCTTCTCAGGAAGACTGCTGCATGGGCATGCTGCGCTCCAGCGGCACGAAGATCCAGAGCACCAGGTAGGCCAGCAGGCCGAATCCGGTGCACAGCATCAGGGCGAACACGATGCGCCACAGCCACGCCTCCATGCCGGTAGCGGTCGCCAGGCCGCCGCAGACGCCGCCAAACCAGCGGTCGGTGGCAGAGCGCCGCAAACCGTTGATGGCTTGCAACGCCGGCTCAGTCAGATGCGGGGTGCTCAGCAGCTTGTTCTTGGCACGCTGGAACTCATCAGCGCTCAGGCTGCCCCGGTCACGCAGTTGTTCGAGTCGGGTCAGTTCGTCGGCTAGGGACATGGTGTTCTCCAAAATTCCGCGGCCTTCATGGCCGCATGAATCGAAGCTTAATGCACGATCCGGATGTCGGCAAGCCGTGTCGGATGAAGTGTAGAAAGTGGCTACTGGAACGCAAAATTTGGCGACGACGCGCTCAGGCTTCCATCCCTCTTGCCAACCGCCACTGCTTGACCAGCGCATAGATCGCCGGGATCACCGCCAGCGTCAACACCGTGCTGGAGATCATGCCGCCGACCATCGGCGCGGCGATGCGGCTCATGACTTCGGAGCCGGTGCCGGTACCCCACATGATGGGCAAGAGGCCGGCCATGATGGCGACTACAGTCATCATCTTGGGCCGCACGCGCTCGACAGCGCCTTCCATCACAGCTTCGTACAGGTCGGCCACACCGGGGTCGCGGCCCGACGCGCGGCATTTGATTTTGATTGCTTCCCAGGCGTGATCGAGATAGATCAGCATGATGACGCCGGTCTCGGCGGCGACGCCGGCCAGGGCGATGAAACCAACCGCCACCGCTACCGACAGGTTGTAGCCCAGCAGCCACATCAGCCAGACGCCGCCCACTAACGCAAAGGGCACCGAGAGCATCACGATCAGCGTCTCGGTGATGCGCCTGAAGTTGAGGTACAGCAGCAGGAAGATCGACAGCAGCGTGACCGGGATGACGACCTTCATTTTCTCGATGGCCCGCTCCATGTACTCGAACTGGCCGCTCCAGGTGACGTAGTAGCCACTGGGAAACTTGACCTGGCTTGCCACCGCCTTTTTCGCATCAGCCACGTAGCTGCCAATGTCGCGGTCGCGGATGTCGACGTAGATGTAGGCTGAGAGCAGCGCGTTCTCGGTGCGGATGCCGGGCGCGCCCTTCGCAACCACCACCTTGGCCACCTGGCCCAAGGGGATCATGGCGCCATCCATGGTCGGGATCAGCACTTCACTGGCGATCTGTTGCGGATCCGAGCGCAACTCGCGCGGGTAACGCACGGTCACGCCGTAGCGCTCGCGGCCCTCGACGGTAGTGGTCACCATGTCGCCGCCCAGCGCGGTTCCGATTACGTCCAGCAGGTCGCCCACGCTCAAGCCATAGCGTGCCAGCTGCTCGCGGTTCGGTTCGATGTTGAGGTAGAAACCGCCGGTGATGCGCTCGGCAAAAGCGCTGGTGGTACCCGGCACGGCTTTCACCACGGCCTCGATTTGTTTGGCGAGTATTTCCATCTCATCGAGATCCTTGCCGAAGACCTTGATGCCGATCGGCGTGCGGATACCGGTGGACAGCATGTCGATGCGGGCTTTGATCGGCATGGTCCAGGAGTTGGCGACACCGGGGAATTGCAGCGCCTTGTCCATCTCGGCGATCAGCTTGTCCATCGTCAGTCCTGCCCGCCATTCGGATTCTGGTTTGAGGTTGATGACGGTTTCGAACATCTCGGTGGGCGCCGGGTCGGTGGCGGTGTTGGCGCGCCCGGCCTTGCCGTAAACGGAGGACACTTCGGGGAAGCTTTTGATGATCTTGTCCTGCGTCTGCAGCAGCTCGGCGGCCTTGGTGATCGACATGCCGGGCAGGGACGCCGGCATATAAAGCAAGCTGCCTTCGTTGAGCGTGGGCATGAACTCGGAGCCCAATCTGGAAGCTGGGTAATACGAGACGCCCAGGGCCAGCAGTGCCAAAAGAATTGTGATCTTCTTCCAGCGCATCACGCCCTGGATGATGGGACGGTAGACCCAGATCAAAAAACGGTTCACCGGGTTCTTCGCTTCGGGCATGATTTTGCCCTTGATGAACAGCAGCATCAGCACCGGCACCAGGGTGACCGACAGCAGGGCCGCACCGGCCATGGAAAAAGTCTTTGTGTAGGCCAGCGGAGAGAACAGGCGACCTTCCTGGCCTTCCAGGCTGAAGACCGGCAGGAAGGAGACGGTGATGATAAGGAGGGAGAAGAAGAGGGCGGGGCCGACTTCTTTGCAGGCGGCGAGGATGGCGGCGGCGCGCGCGGAGAAATTGGCGGAGAAATTGGGGTCAGAGCCCGACTTTCGCGAAGCGAAATCGGTGTCTGACCCCAATTTCTCCAGGTGCTTGTGGGCGTTTTCGATCATGACGATGGCCGCGTCTATCATGGCGCCGATGGCAATCGCAATGCCGCCCAGGCTCATCAGATTGGAGCTCATGCCCAGCAGCCGCATGGCAATGAATGAGATCAATATGCCCACCGGCAGCATCACGATGGCGACCAGTGCGCTGCGCATGTGCAGCAGGAAGACGACGCACACCGCCGCCACGATCAGCGACTCCTCCAGCAACGTGCGCTTGAGCGTCTCGATGGCGCGCTGAATCAGTTCGGAGCGGTCGTACACCGTTTGCACAGTCACGCCGGCAGGCAGGCCGGGGCCGATCTCGGCAATCTTCTCCTTCAGGTTGGCGATCACTTCCAGCGCGTTCTGGCCATAGCGGGCCATGGCGATGCCCGACACCACTTCGCCTTCGCCGTTGAGTTCGGTCAGGCCGCGGCGCTCGTCGGGTGTGAGCTCGACGAGCGCAATATCGCGGATCAGCACCGGCGTGCCTTTGTCGGCTTTCACCACCAGCATCTCGATGTCGCCTTTGCCGCGCAAATAGCCTTTGCCGCGCACCATGTACTCAGTCTCGGCCATCTCGACAGCGCGACCGCCGACATCACGGTTGGAATCGCGAATCACTTGCGCCACCTTCATCAAGGGGATGCCGTAGGCGCGCAGCTTGACCGGGTCCACTGTCACTTGGTAGGTCTGCACAAAGCCACCCACCGACGCCACTTCAGCCACGCCGTGTGCCTTGGTCAACTGGTAGCGCACGTACCAGTCCTGGATCGAGCGCAGCTCGGCCAGCGTCTTGTCCTTGGCCAGCAGTGCGTACTGGTAAACCCAGCCGACGCCGGTGGCATCGGGGCCGATCTGGGGTGTGATGCCTTTTGGCATGCGCCCGGAAGCAAAGTTGAGGTACTCCAGCACGCGTGAGCGCGCCCAGTAGATGTCGGTTCCGTCTTCAAAGATGATGTAGACGAAGGATGCGCCGAAGAAGGAGAAGCCGCGCACCACTTTCGATTTGGGTACCGACAGCATGGCGGTGGTCAGCGGGTAGGTGACCTGGTCTTCCACGACCTGCGGCGCCTGGCCGGGGTACTCGGTGTAGACGATGACCTGCACGTCCGAGAGATCGGGCAATGCGTCGATCGGTGTGCGCAGCACGGCAAAGATGCCCCACAGCGTGATGAACAGGGTGGCAAGCAGAACCAGGAAACGGTTGCGGCCCGACCAGTCGATGATGTTGGACAGCATGGCGTGTTCCGATCAATGGCCGGAGTGAGCGCTGGCAACCGACGGTTTGATGCTCGTGATGACCCATTCGCCCGGCGCGCGCTCAACAAACTCGAAGGCGACTTTGACACCCGGTTTCAAATCTTTCAGCAAGGACGCGTTGGCGGCTTTGAATTCCATGGTCATGGCCGGCCACTTGAGGCTGGCCACCGGGCCGTGGCTGATGTTGACACTGCCGTCTTTCAAATCAACGCTGTCGACGGTTCCTTGCGCCTGGTGGCCGGCAGCCTTGAGTGCTGGCGCGCTGGCGTCGCCAAAACCTCCTATGGCGGCCTTGAGATTGCTCTCCGCATCAATCAGGAAGTTGGCCGCCACCACGACCTGCTCACCTTCTTTCACACCATCGAGGACTTCCACATGGTTGTCGCTGCGAGCACCAAGCCTGACCTCACGCGGCGCGAAGCGACCTTCGCCCTGACTCATCAAAACGATCTGGCGCGTTCCGCTGTCGATCACGGCGGACAGGGGCACAGTGAGCACTTTGCTCCTGGACAAGGCTGCGACTTCGACCTGCGCGAACATGCCCGGTTTAAGCAGCAGACCCGGATTGACCAGTTCAACGCGCACCGGCACCGTGCGCGTCTCGGCTTTGAGCGTCGGGTAGACATAGGTCACAGTGCCAGCGAATACCTTGTCCGGAAAGGCGTTGATCGTGACCTTGGCTTTGGCACCGGTTTTGACCGAACCAATGTCCTGCTCAAAGACGTCGGCAATCACCCACAGTGCAGACAGGTCCGCGATTTGATACAGCATCTCGCCCGGCATGAAGCGCATGCCTTGCACGGCCTTCTTCTCCATCACGATGCCGGTCGCGGGTGAGCGAAAAGTGAGCGTGCGTTGCGTAGCCCCGGTCGTGGCGAGTGCCTTGATTTGCTCGTCAGAGATATCCCAGTTTCGAAGGCGTTGCAAGCTCGATTCAGCCAATTGCTTCATACCCGCCTGCGTTTCGCTGCCCGCGCCTTTGAGGGCATCGACGCCCTGCGCGGCGATCGCGTATTCACGCTGGGCCGACACCAGCTCCGGGCTGTAGACCTCGAACAGCGGCTGGCCCTTGGCAACCGGCTGACCCGTGACATTCACATGCAGGCGCTCGACGTAACCCTCAAACTTCGAAGCAATGGTGAACAAGCGTCGCTCATCGGGCTCAACGCGGCCGGCGGCGCGCAATGTCTTGTCAAGTGTGCGAAGTTGCGCGGCCTCGGTGCGCACACCGAGTTTTTGAATCTTTTCGGTGCTGATCCTGATCTGATTGGCCGCAGCAGGTTCTTCATCAGCCTGCCCCGCATAGACTGCGATGTAGTCCATGCCCATCGGGTCTTTTTTTGGCGTCGGCGAGGTGTCGGACAAACCCATCGGATTGCGGTAGTAGAGAAGTTTTCTTTCCTTCTTCGCACTGTCGCCGCTGGCACCGGTCGTTGCGGACGCGCTGCTTTGCGCTTGCGACGCAAAGCCCTGATGACCAAGCCGGTAGCCCGCGCCGGCGGCCGCCACCACGGCGATGACGGCGACGACGATTCCAGCGCCGAATTTCATAAATCTTCCCCAATCAGTTTTTCGATTTCGGCCAGACGCGACTGCGCTTCAAACTGCGCCTTGATCCGGTTTTGTTTCGCCTGGCGAATTTGCCGCTGGGCATCGAGCAGAGTGGCGAAATCGACTTTGCCGGTTTCATAGCTGGCCAGGGCTGACTGGGACGTCAGCTCGGCCTGGGGCAACAGACTGCTTGTAGTCGTCATCTCGGTGCGACGCGCGGCCTCAAACCCGGCCAGGTTCTCGGCAAGCTCGCTCAGCACCTGATTCACGGTTGCCTCCTTGCGCGACTCGGCCGCTGCCAGCATGGCTTCGGCCTCGCGTTCCTGAGAACGTCGCGAAGATTGCTGCAAGGGGATATTGAGTTCCAGCATCAAAGACCAATCCTTCCACGTGC
>CAIVLG010000031.1 GCA_903906695.1 uncultured beta proteobacterium
GCCTGTGGTCGTCGTTGAAGCACCAGGTGCGGTGGATGAAGTCGACGCGTTTTTCGCGGCCCAGGGGGCACTTTGGCACGGCGCTGACGTTTAGTGTGCCGTTCGGGTTGCTGGGGTGGGCGGCGGCGGCCTGGCTTGGGCATCCCTGGTGGGGGCTGGCACTGCTGGGCTGGAGCGTGGCCACGCGGCTGGCGCTGTCGTTTGCTGTAGGCGGGCTGGTGGTGGGGGACCGGAGCTGGTTTGGGCTCGTGGTGCTTTACCCGGTGCGCGATCTGATGGGATTTGGGTTCTGGGCGGCAAGCTACCTGGGACGGCAGATCTTGTGGCGGGGACGGGTGTTTGAGCTGCTGCCGGGCGGCAAGATGAAAGAGGCAGGGACTAGGTGAGTGTCGGGCATAGATTTGTGACGGAGCCTACAGCAGGGTCGTTGTGTTCTGTTTTAGGTTCGATTCATGGGCCAGAACTTCATTCCTGACACGGTCAACCAGACGCTTCTGTTTCCCCCATCGCTTCACGATTGGCTTCCCGAGGGCCACCTTGCCCGCTTTCTTTTGGATGTGGTATCGGCGCTGGATCTGAGCGCGATCTACGCGTCGTATCAGGAGAAGGATGGCCGCGGGCAGGCGGCCTACGCGCCCGAGATGATCGTGCGTCTGCTTCTCTATGGCTACGCCAACGGCGTCTACAGCTCGCGCAAGATCGAAAAGCGTACCTATGAGGACTTGGCTTTCCGTTTTCTTTCCGGTGACCAGCACCCCGATCACGCTACGCTGGCCGAGTTTCGCAAGCGGCATCTGGATGCGCTGGCTGGGCTGTTTAATCAAGCATTGTTGTTGTGCGCCGAGGCTGGTCTGGTGAAGCTTGGCCACGTGTCCATCGATGGAACCAAGATCAAAGCGAATGCAAGCAAGCACAAGGCGATGAGCTACAAGCGCATGAACGAGACCGAAGCGCGTCTTGATCAGGAGGTTAAAGCCCTGATGGCCGCCGCTGAAAAGACCGATGCCGAAGAGGATGCGCAACACGGCAAGGATCGGCGCGGCGACGAACTGCCCGAAGAGTTGCAGCGGCGTGAGAGCCGGTTGCAGAAGATCCGCGAGGCCAAGAAGGCACTTGAGCAGGCAGCCAAAGAGCAGGCCGAGCTCAAGCGCACAGAAACCGAACAGAAGCTGGCCGAACGCGAAGAAGAACAACAGCGCACGGGCAAGAAGAAACGTGGTCGCAAACCCGAGCCTTGCGATCCTGAACAAGTCAGGCCGGACGATACGGCACAGCGCAACTTCACCGATCCGGAGAGCCGTATCATGCCCGACGGCGGAAACAAGGGCGCCTTCGTGCAGGGCTACAACGCACAGATCGCGGTCGATTCCGCGTCGCAAGTGATCGTGGCCGCCGAGGTTACGCAGGAGACAAACGACAAAAAGCAGTTGGTTCCGATGATCACGCAGATCGCGATCAATCTTGATCAGAAGCCGGAGAAGGTCAGCGCCGACACAGGGTACTTCAGCGAGGCGAGTGTGACCGATGAGTCGGTAAAAAACGTTGATCTATACGTGGCGACGGGCCGTGACAAGCATAGCGACATGATGGAGACGAGCAGCGATCCGCCGCCAGCCGACGCGTCGCCGAAAGAGGCGATGCGCAGCAAGTTGCGAAGCAAAGCCGGACGTGCCGTGTACAAGATGCGCAAGGCGATCGTCGAGCCGGTCTTTGGACAGATCAAGGAACAGCGCGGTTTTCGCCGCTTCAGCCTGCGCGGCAAACAGAACGTCAGCCGCGAGTGGAAGCTGGTGTGCGCGGTCAGCAACCTGCTCAAGTTGTTCCGCGCCGGCGGGGTTCTGGAAATGGCATAAAACGGCGGGAAAAGGGAGTCGTCTTAACCGAAATCGCACCGAAAAACACACTGTCATCCGCAAACCGGCTCACCACCTGCGCGACACACTTCGAATACCTCCCCGGCAAACCGCTA
>CAIVLG010000032.1 GCA_903906695.1 uncultured beta proteobacterium
CTTCACGCTGCAAACTGGTCAGATCGAACAGCAGGGGGGATGCTTGCGTTGTCGGCTTGCTTTCCTCCGTGACACTGGCCTTCTGGCCCCGCACGGCATCGGCTATGGCGCGCGCTTCGCGCTCGCTCCAGAGGCGATCGGCCTTGAGTTCGGCATCTGTCTCATCCGTATTGCCAGCGGCCAGATTGGCAGCGGCCTTCTTCCAGGCCGGATCAAACCATTTGCCGTTGTAATCACCGGCGCGAGCGCCAAAAGTGGCGTGCACTTCAAAGTAGTCGCGGCTGATGAATTTGCGGATTTGTTCCTCGCGCTCCACCACCACACTCAGGGTTGGCGTTTGCACACGACCCACCGTTGTCAAGAAAAAGCCGCCATCGCGGGAGTTGAAGGCCGTCATGGCGCGCGTGCCATTGATGCCAACCAGCCAGTCGGCCTCGCTGCGGCAGCGTGCCGCGTCGGCCAGCGGCAACATCTGCTGGTCGCTGCGAAGTGAGTCGAAGCCGTCGCGAATGGCTTGCGGTGTCATCGACTGCAGCCACAGGCGCTGCACCGGCAGCTTGACCTTGCTGTACTGCTGGATCAGGCGAAAGATCAGCTCGCCCTCGCGCCCGGCGTCGCAGGCGTTGATCATGGCCCCGACGTCCTTGCGTTTGGCCTGTTTGACGATGGCATTGAGACGCGTCCTGGTCTTGTCCATGGGCTTGACGTCGAAGTGCGGCGGGATCACCGGCAGATGGGCAAAGCTCCACTTGCCACGCTTGACGTCGAATTCCTCGGGCGCCTGAATCTCGAGCAGATGCCCGACGGCGCTGGTGACGACATATTTTTCGTTCTCGAAATGTTCATCGTGCTTCTCGAACTTGCCAGCTATGGGTGTCAGCGCTCGCACAATATCCTGGGCGACGGACGGCTTTTCGGCAATGACCAATGTTTTGTTGAGAGCTACGTTTTTCATCTGACTACAATCCATTTTCTCGCGGGCGCACAGGCGCACGCACATGCACATGAGCGCGCACGCACGCGCCCATACGAGTTCACCATACCAAATTTTTTTGTCGTGTCCAAAAAAGCCACCGGCCCGGTCGGGCGCCGCATTCAGACTCGTCGTTCCGGCGTGCACGGCAAGGGCGTATTTGCCTTGCAGGATATTGCCAAAGGTGAGGTGCTTATCGAGTACGTGGGCGAGATCATCAGCTGGCCGGAAGCGCAGGCGCGTCACCCGCATGACCCAAACGACCCAAACCACACGTTTTATTTCCACCTCGACGAGACGCAGGTCATCGACGCCCTGGTTGGCGGCAACACCTCGCGCTGGATCAACCATGCCTGCGCACCCAATTGCGAAGCCGACGAGCAGGACGGACGCATTTTCATCCGGGCGCTGCGCAAGATCCGGGCCGGCGAGGAACTGAATTACGATTACGGCCTGATCATCGACGAGCGCTACACACCCAGCCTCAAGGCCGAGTACCCGTGCTGGTGCGGCTCCAGCAATTGCCGCGGTACGCTGTTGGCTCCCAAACCGAGAAGCCGCACACGTAAGCCATGAGCGGCCCAGCGAGTTGGCCAAGCGAACAGATTCTCCGTGAGGTGGCGCCGGATCTGCGAGACCTTCGGGTGGAAGTTTTGAAGCGGATTGATTCCACAAACTCCGAACTGATGCGGCGCGCCCGCAGCGGACCAGCCGAACCCATACTGCTGGTGGCGGAGCAGCAAACCGATGGTCGCGGCCGCCTGGGACGCCATTGGTTCAGCGGCGAGGGGGCGGGGTCTTCCCTGACGTTCTCGATAGGCATGCCCCTTGCGCCGTTGGACTGGTCGGGTTTGTCGCTTGCCGTGGGTCTGAGCATTGTCCAAAGTCTGCACCCGGATTTGCTGCTGAAATGGCCCAATGATGTCTGGTGGCATGAGCGCAAACTGGCAGGAATACTGATTGAAACCGCTGGCAGCGGGATTGATCGTTACCTTGTGGTGGGGGTTGGTATCAATATCAAGAATCGCGATGGTGAAGGTCTTGCCACGCCGCCTGCCTGGCTGAACGAGTTGCTGCCTGACTTGGATGCGCCAAGCACACTGCTGCGGATCGCCCCCGCGCTGGTGCGCACGATAAAGGCGTTTGAGAGTCAGGGATTCGCGCCGTTTCGCGCCAGTTTCAATGAACGTGACGCGCTTCAAGGGTTGCATGTTGCATTGAGTGATGGCACCTTGGGTGTGGCGCGAGGTGTTGACGGTGTCGGCGCACTCCAAGTGCAATCAAACGATGAAATGAAAAGCGTCGTCAGTGCTGAGGTCAGCGTACGCCCGGTCTCCGAGGCGAACTTGAAGCGCCCTTAAGTACCCAATATGTTGCGCATTGCCGTCTTGTCACTTTTGTTGTTGAATATCCTTTACTTCGCCTGGTCCGAGGGCAGGTTACCGGGTCTGGGTCCTGAACAGCAGACCGAGCCTCAGCGCCTGGGACAGCAACTCAATCCGAACGCCATCCAGCTGCTTTCGGAGCAGGAGACAGCGCCTCCTGTGGCGACGCCAGCGGCCGTATCTAAAGTGAACGGGTGTCTGCAAGCCGGTCTGTTCAGTGAAGAACAGGGTGCGCAGTTGCGCTCTGCTTTGGCGTCAACCTTGCCTAGCGACACCTGGACTCTGATACCCGTGGTGGAAGCCGCGCGCTGGATTGTCTACATGGGCAAATACGCGAGCCCCGAAGTATTAGCTAGAAAGCGCGCTGAACTGGCTTCACTGGACTTGCAGTTTGAACCGATACAGAACCCCGAATTGCAGTTGGGGCTGTCGCTGGGTGCGTACGATACACAAGCAGCGGCCAGGAGTGCCCTCGAAAAACTGGGCCGACGAGGCGTACGCACCGCGCAGGTGCTGCAGGAGCGCCCGGAGGTCCGCGGCATCATGCTGCGGCTGACCGGCGCCGATGACGAACTGCTGATCCGATCGAATAATTTGAAGCCGATGTTGGGCGATAAAGACCTTGCTCCTTGCAAATGATCACTATGCGGCAGCGGCACTGCCGGATTCGGGTACGAAGCGCACGTTGAATCGCGCGCCTGGGGGCAATTGACCCGGCCAGGCGTCTTCCATCGCCACCGTGGCATGGTGCAAGTGGGCAATTTCTGTCACGATCCGGAGACCCAGTCCGGAACCGTCCACCTCGGTGCCAAGGGCGCGGTAGAACGGACGAAAAATCAGCTCCCGTTCAGCCAGTGGCACACCGGGCCCGGAGTCTTCGACCTGCAGCACCAGGGTCTGGTCTGAGGGCTCTGTAAAGACCCGCGCCGTGATCACTCCCGGCTTGGCGCCGCTCGATGGCGTGTAATTCAAGGCGTTGTCCAGCAGATTTCGAATCAGTTCCTTCAGCAGCGTGGAATTGCCCGTCAGTTGGCCGCCCGCTGCGCCCGGCTGTATTCCCTCATAGCCCAGATCGATGTGTTTTTCGATCGCCCGGGGCACACAGTCGCGCACCACTTCCATGGTCAGTTGTGCCAGATCGCAGCTCGTGCGAGGCATCGCGGACCCGCTGCTCTCGGCCCGAGCCAATGCCAGCAACTGATTGACGGTGTGAGTCGCCCGGATACTGGAGCGGCCGATTTGACGCAAGGACTGTTTGAGCTCTTCGGTGTTGGCGCCTTCGCGCTGTGCCAAATCGGCCTGCATGCGCAATCCGGCAAGAGGCGTCTTCAACTGGTGCGCGGCATCAGCCAGAAAACGCTTTTGGTTGGCAATCGAATCTTTCAGGCGCGTCAGCAGATCGTTCACCGAAGATACCAGGGGCGCGACCTCCAGCGGCACCACCTTCGCATCGATCGGGCTCAAATCATCGGGCTTGCGCGCGCGTATTCGCTCTTCAAGCTGATTCAGCGGCTTGATGGCTTGCACCAGAGCCAACCACACGAGTAGCACCGCAATGGGCAGAATCACGAACTGAGGCAGCATGACGCCCTTGACGATTTCAGTCGCCAGTATCGAACGCTTTTCAAGAGTTTCAGCCACCTGCACCAAAGCCGGCCTGGCGTTCGGCAACGCCAGCTTGACCCATGTGTAGGCGATCTTGACGTCAACGCCGTGGACTTCAGCATCGCGAATGCGAACTTCACCAAAAAAGAACTTTTCGTCTTCACCAGGCAAGGGCAAGTCACGCTCACCGCTCAAGAACTCACCCCGTGCGCCCAGCACCTGGTAGTAGACCGTGTCGGAGTCATCGGCGCGTAGCAGCTCGCGTGCCGGCAGCGGCAGATTGAATTGCACCCGGTTGTTGCTGACGTTGACCAGTTGCGCCAGGGCGCCCGCGTTGTACTCCAGCGCCCTATCGAACGGCTTGCCGGCAATGCTTTGCGCCACCAGCCAAGTCAGCACCAGACTGATTGGCCACAGCAAAAGCATGGGCGTCAGCATCCAGTCCAGTATTTCGCCGAACAGCGAGCGCTGCTCCTGATGGAGGATATTCACGTCGCGCTGGGAGAATTCTAGTTAGGGATCTTTTCGAGACAGTAACCCAGTCCGCGAACTGTGGCAATACGGATTGGACCTTTCTCAATTTTCTTTCGCAAGCGATGGATGTAAACCTCAATCGCGTTGTTGCTGACTTCCTCGCCCCATTCACACAAGCGTTCCACCAGTTGGTCTTTGCTGACCAGACGACCCGCACGCTGCAACAGAACTTCAAGCAGTCCCAACTCGCGGGCCGAGAGCTCAACCATGACGCCGTCAATGGTCGCAACGCGTCCGGACTGGTCATAAATCAGGGGGCCGTGCTTGATCGTGCTGCTTGCAGCCCCCATGCCGCGCCGGCCCAGCGCGCGCACCCGCGCCTCCAACTCCTGCAGACTGAAGGGCTTGGCCATGTAGTCGTCGGCGCCATGATCCAGGCCCCTGACACGTTCCTCCACACTGTCGGCAGCGGTCAGTATCAGAACTGGCAAGGACGAACCGCGGGCCCGGAGCTTTTTCAGCACCTCCAGTCCATGCATTTTGGGTATCCCCAAATCCAGAATCAGCAGGTCGAATTCCGTGTTGGTCATCAGTGCTGCGTCGGCTTCTGTACCGCTGGCCACGTGGTCTACGGCGGCCCCTGAACTGCGCAGGGTCCGCAACAACCCATCCGCCAGTACCTGATCATCTTCCGCAATCAGAATCCGCATGTCTGTCTCCTATGAGGTTGAAAACCGGAGGCCGGCATTTCTTTGTTCTGACAATTCTAGGCGCCCTGCAACTTTTCTGTAATTTTCATGAAAGGAGTTCATGCTGCATAGGCTTCCAGACCGATCGCGATGACGGCTGCAACTTCGGCTCCAACAGCCGCCCGCAGTTCCGCTTCAGCCTGCTCGACGGCATCGCCGAAGGCCTGTAACCAGCTCAAGCCAGTCGGCGTGAACATAATGCGCCTGGCCCGCGCATCACGGCTGTCCGCCATCCGGGTCACCAAGCCCCAGGCTTCGCATTGCTCCACCAATTTTCCCATCGCCTGCTTGCTCACGTTGGCACGCGAAGCAAGTTCCGTCAGACGTGAACCCTCGAGTGCCAGATGTCGCGTGATGTGAACATGAGAAGCGCTGAGGCAACCGCGCGCAGCGAGATTGGACAAGGCCAATGGCACGTGTTCATTACGAGACATCAGGAACAGGACGCGCGCATCGAAGCGCTGCAGGGCCTGACTCATCCAATGGCCGAGGTGGGTCTGTCGCCACCCAATCCCAACATTAGGGGCGCCGCATGCCACTGGCGTCACATGCGGGCGAGGATCTCGCCCCTTACTGGCTTCTTTGTGTTCGTGCATAGTCGAATAGTAAATCAAATTGACTAAAAAAACTGCTTGCAAGTTTTGACAATCGCACTAAACTACTGTTCACGCATCCAGCCTGTCATTAAAAACAGATGATGCCCGACCAGAACCCGATTCAACCTTTTGTCATTCAAGGAGAACTTCATGGACGCACCCGTCAAAGCCCTAGGCCCCGCCAACAGCGAAAAAGCAAAAGCCCTGCAAGTAGCCCTGGCCCAGATTGAAAAACAATTTGGCAAGGGCACCATCATGCGCTTGGGAGAGGGTGAGGTCATTGAGGATATCCAGGTGGTGTCCACCGGCTCTCTGGGTTTGGACATCGCCTTGGGAGTGGGCGGATTGCCACGGGGTCGTGTGGTCGAAATCTATGGTCCTGAATCAAGCGGCAAAACAACGCTGACCTTGCAAGTGATTGCGGAGATGCAAAAAGTGGGCGGCCAATGTGCGTTTATTGACGCCGAACATGCGCTGGACATCCAATACGCACAAAAACTTGGCGTCAATCTGCAAGACCTGCTCATCTCGCAACCAGATACCGGCGAACAAGCTCTGGAAATTGTGGACAGCCTGGTACGTTCCGGTGCCGTTGACCTGATCGTGGTGGACTCGGTTGCGGCCTTGACGCCGAAAGCGGAGCTTGAAGGCGAAATGGGCGATTCTCTGCCCGGTCTGCAGGCCAGACTGATGAGTCAGGCACTGCGCAAACTGACAGCTCACATCAAGAAGACCAACTGCATGGTGATCTTCATCAACCAGATTCGCATGAAGATCGGCGTCATGTTCGGCTCTCCGGAAACGACCACCGGCGGCAACGCGCTGAAGTTCTACGCCTCGGTACGCCTGGACATCCGCCGCACCGGCACCATCAAAAAAGGGGACGACTCAATCGGCAACGAAACCAAGGTCAAGGTGGTCAAAAACAAGGTCGCGCCACCTTTCAAAACCGCCGAGTTTGATATTCTGTTCGGCGAGGGCATCAGCCGCCACGGTGAAATCATTGACATGGGTGTGAATGCCAACATTCTGGACAAGTCCGGCGCCTGGTACGCCTACAACGGAGAGAAGATTGGTCAAGGCCGCGACAACGCCCGAGAGTTCCTGCGCGAAAATCCGGAACTGTCGCATGAGATTGAAAACAAGGTGCGCGCATCGCTCAGTATTCCGTTGTTGCCTTCTTTGGCCGAACCCGATGCAAAAGCCAAACCAGCAATCAAGAAGGCCGAAACCTCAGTGAAGCCGTAACACCCATGCCACCGGTCCAGCCCTCACTGAAAGGCCGCGCCCTGCGGCTTCTTAGTGGGCGCGAGCACTCACGCAGTGAACTTGAGCGCAAGCTTGCGAGATTTGAAGAAGATCCCGGCACACTGGCACATACCCTGGACGAACTGCAAACCAAGGGCTTCATCAACGAGCATCGGGTCATCGAGTCGCTCGTTCATAGCCGCGCCGCCAAACTGGGCACTGCGCGCATCAAACATGAACTTCAAGGCAAAGGCTTGGACGCGCAAGCCATCAGCGAGGCGCTCGCCGGCTTAAAGACCAGCGAGCATGAACGGGCGTTGGCAGTCTGGCGCAAGAAATTTGAAACCCCACCGACGAATGCCCTGGAAACGGCACGCCAACTCCGGTTTCTTGCATCGCGCGGGTTCGATGCGGAGACGATCCGCCAAGTAGTCAAAGCCCCAACATCAACTTGAGGTTTTGGACCGCAGCACCGCTGGCCCCCTTGCCCAGGTTGTCGAGCCTGGCCACCAGCACAGCGTGACTAAAGCCGTCATCTGCGCCATGGTTGGCAAACACGCGCAATTCCAACTTGTCGCTGCCGACCAAGGCCAGTGCATCTAACCTGCCGTCGGAGGTCGCAGGCTCTACGCTGACCGATTCGCTGCCCTCGTAGTGCTTGACCAATGCATCATGCAAATCCTGTGCGCTGGGCTGCCCCGGAAGCAAGTCCAGATGTAGGGGCACTTGCAGCAACATGCCTTGTCTGAAGTTGCCGATGCTGGGCACGAAAACCGGTCGCCGCAGCAAGCCACTGTATTTCATGATCTCTGGCAAGTGCTTGTGCTTCAGACCCAAACCGTACAGTTCGAAATCCGGTGCCTGCCCCTTTTCATAAGTCTCTATCATGCTTCGTCCGCCACCCGAATAACCGCTCACCGCTGGCAAGGTCAGTGGGAAGTCCGCGGGGATCAGCCCGGCATCCAGCAATGGGCGAAGCAGCGCAACCGCAGCCGTCGCATAGCAGCCAGGATTGGTGACCCTGCGCGCCTGCGCCACCACTTTGCGGTGTCCCGTATTCAATTCCGGGAAGCCATACACCCAACCGGGTGCGGTTCGGTGCGCGGTCGAAGCATCAACGATTTTGGGTCCGTCTTGACCGGTTTCCTTCGCCAATGCATCGATGATTGCCACAGACTCGATCGCTGCAGCGTCATGCAGGCAAAGTACGACCAGGTCCATTTGCGACATCAAGTCACGCTTGGCAGCGGCGTCCTTACGCAGTTCGGGCGCAATGCTGACCAACTCGATGCCGGGCAAGCCGTGCAGGCGCTCCCGGATCTGCAGCCCCGTGGTGCCGGCCTCACCGTCAATAAATATCTTGCGCATAGGATGATTCCCGATCAGCATGCCTTGCACGCTGTGTAAGACTGATACAAGTCTGGTGCATTGCAGCATGATACAGTCCCGGTCTGTGTTGTCCAGTACCCGCTGCAAAGCATCCAAGTCTTGCGGTGGGAGTAAACCCCATCCAAACCTGAACGTCCTATGAAAATTCATGAATACCAAGGCAAGGAAATCTTGCGTGAGTTTGGTGTGCCGGTGCCGCGTGGCATTGCAGCATTCACGATTCAAGAAGCGGTCGAGGCCGCGCAAAAACTGGGGGGTTCAGTATGGGTCGTCAAGGCGCAAATCCATGCTGGAGGACGCGGTAAGGGCGGTGGCGTCAAATTGGCCCGCTCGATCGATGAGGTCAGGAAGCTCGCCGGCGAAATTCTGGGTATGCAGCTTGTCACCCATCAAACCGGTCCGGACGGTCAAAAGGTGCGCCGCCTCCTGATCGAAGACGGGGCGGACATCAAGAAGGAATACTACGTGTCAGCGGTAACTGACCGCGCGACGCAGCGCGTCGCTCTGATGGCTTCCTCGGAAGGCGGTATGAACATCGAGGAAGTGGCGCATTCGAGCCCGGAAAAGATCATCAAGGCGTTTGTCGATCCAGCCTTGGGACTAACGGCTGCTCAGGCCAAAGAACTGGCTGATGGCATCGGAGTTCCTGCCGGCTCTACGGCGCAGTGCGTGGACGTGCTGCAAAAGATCTACAAGGTGTACATGGATACCGACGCATCGCTGGTCGAAATCAATCCCCTGATCCTCGAAGGCAATGGCAACATCAAGGCGCTCGACGCCAAGTTCAATTTTGATTCCAATGCGCTGTACCGCCACCCCGAGATCGTAGCCTACCGGGATCTTGATGAAGAAGATGCGGCCGAAGTGGAAGCCAGCAAATTCGATCTGGCTTACATCAGCCTGGATGGCGACATTGGCTGCCTGGTCAACGGCGCCGGGCTTGCCATGGCTGCCATGGACACCATCAAGTTGTTTGGCGGGGAACCCGCCAACTTCCTGGACGTCGGCGGCGGCGCCACACCTGAGAAGGTTACGGAAGCCTTCAAAATCATGCTCAAGAACAAGAAGGTCAAGGCCATTTTAGTGAATATCTTCGGTGGCATCATGAAATGCGACACCATCGCGATGGGTGTGGTTGCGGCCTGCAAGGCAACCAATTTGAATGTGCCACTGGTGGTGCGCATGAAGGGCACCAACGAAGAGTTAGGCAAGCAGATATTGGCCGATTCCGGACTGCCCATCATCAGTGCCGACACAATGGCCGATGCGGCCCAAAAAGTGATTGCCGCTGTCAAATCGTAATAATTTGTGGGACAGACCGCAGTTGCACGCAGTGAGCCAACTCTGACCTCAACCGACTAGGAAGTAAATCATGTCCATCCTCATCAACAAAGACACCAAGGTCATCACGCAGGGAATCACCGGCAAGACCGGGCAATTTCACACTGAAAAGTGCCAGGAATACGCCAATGGCAAGAACTGTTTTGTAGCCGGTGTCAATCCGAAAAAAGCGGGTGAGTCGATCTTCGGCATCCCGATCTTCGCCTCGGTCAAGGACGCAGCACGGCAAACCGGCGCCACCGTTTCGGTCATCTATGTACCCCCTGCTGGCGCTGCGGCGGCGATTTGGGAGGCGGTCGAGGCTGATCTCGATCTTGCAATCTGCATCACCGAGGGCATTCCGGTACGCGATATGCTGGAAGTGCGCAACAAGATGCGCGCCCGTGAAGCCGCCGGCAGCAAGAAGACCCTTTTGCTCGGTCCCAATTGCCCTGGCGTGATCACGCCCGATGAAATCAAGATTGGCATCATGCCCGGCCACATCCATCGCAAGGGCCGCATCGGCGTCGTCAGTCGCTCCGGCACCTTGACCTACGAGGCGGTCGCGCAATTAACCGAAATCGGTCTGGGCCAATCCACCGCCGTAGGAATTGGTGGCGACCCAATCAACGGCCTCAAACACATCGACATCATGCAGGCCTTCAATGACGACCCTGACACCGACGCGGTCATTATGATTGGTGAAATCGGTGGCCCGGATGAGGCCGACGCCGCCCGGTGGTGCAAAGCCAATATGAAGAAACCCATCGTTGGCTTCATCGCGGGCGTCACTGCACCGGCCGGCAAGCGCATGGGTCATGCGGGTGCCCTGATCTCTGGTGGTGCCGACACGGCCGAGGCCAAGCTTGCCGTGATGGAAGAGTGCGGCTTCAAGATCACTCGAAATCCTTCCGAAATGGCGAAGTTGTTGAAAGCCCTGCTCTAGATAGTTTGACTACGCATTGAGCGCTCAGGAGGCCGTTACACTGCCTGCACGGACGATGAGCGCGCCAGACAGCCGTACCTGTTCGGCTCTGACGTTGACTGCACAGGAAACATGGATGGAATTGCCGCTGAGCATGAACTTCTGGATCGGACTTCTGAAGATCGTCTGGATCAATATTATCTTATCGGGTGACAATGCGTTGGTGATCGCCCTGGCCGCTCGTTCGCTTCCGGCGGATCAGCGAAAATGGGCCGTCTTCTGGGGTTCCGGTGCTGCAGTCGTTTTGCGCATAGCCCTCACTGTGGTGGCCGCCAAACTGCTGGAGCTGTCATTCCTGCAAATCGTCGGCGGGATGCTACTGTTATGGATTGGCGTTCAGTTGCTGAGCGAAGAAGCACATGACCGAGGCAGTCAGGCGAAGACACACGGCAGCTTGATGGCAGCGGCGCGCACCATCTTGATTGCTGACCTGGTGATGAGCCTGGATAACGCCATCGCCGTTGCGGCCGCGGCCCAAGGCGATATGGTATTGCTGATTCTGGGCCTGCTCATCAGTATTCCGCTCGTCATATTTGGCAGCACGCTGATGATCAACCTGATGGAACGTTTTCCCATCGTCGTGACCATGGGTGCCGCGCTGATTGGCTGGGTTGGCGGCGATACGATTAGCAGTGATGTCGCCCTCAACGGTTTAATGGATGGCAAGCCCTGGCTGCAATACGTCGCCGCGGCGGCTGGGGCCGGGGTGGTGCTGATCTGGGGGAGAATACTCCAGCAGCGCCATGCCCGGGCGCCGCTTACAGGTGTTCAATGAACTACACTTTCTGCGCACAAACCAGTCCCGGGCGGACCCGGGACAACAATGAAGACTCTGTCATCTTTGACGAAGCCGCGCTGTTGGGCGTTCTGGCTGATGGCATGGGCGGTTACAAAGCGGGCGAAATTGCCAGCAGCATGGCAACAGCGTTTGTCAGAACAGAGCTGGCTCACTGGTTGTCGCAAGCTGGCGGCAAAGCCGATATTCAGGAAATCAGGCGCGCGCTGGAGCTTTGTCTGGACAACGCCAATCATTCGATCTATCTCGCATCTCGCGCCAATCCGGATTATTCGGGGATGGGGACCACACTGGTGGTCGGTGTTTTCCAGGGCGATCAGATGCTCGTTGGACACATCGGGGACTCGCGCTGTTATCGCCTGCGTGGCAATGAGTTCTTGCAGATCACCAAGGACCACTCCCTGTTGCAGGAGCATATTGACGCTGGCCTCTTGACAGTTGAGCAGGCGGCTACATCGCCTCTGAAGAATCTGGTGACACGGGCCATGGGTGTTGACGATGAGGTGCTGTTTGAAATCAACCAGCACCATGTCGTGGCCGGCGATGTCTACTTGATGTGCACTGACGGACTGACCGACATGATGAGCGATGCAGCAATTGCAAGCGTCTTGCGCAGGGGATCATCGCTCACGCAAATGGCGGACGAACTGGTATCGGAGGCCAACAGGAACGGAGGACGGGATAACATCACGGTGTTGCTGACGCGAGCGGGCGACGCACCTGAGCCGGATAGACACCGATTGATGCCCCGATGGCTTGGAAAACAGTAAGCTCATGAGTCCTTCAATAATCAGTTTCAGTCACAGGAGTCGTTCATGCCGAAAATGATTGTTTCGATTGACGGCGTCGTCATTAAGGAAGTCCAATTGGCCAAGGACAGGACCACCATGGGGCGGCGACCCTACAACGACGTCGTGATCGACAATCTTGCCGTCAGTGGTGAGCACGCCGTGTTTCAGCTCGCTGGCGATGAGGTCTATCTGGAAGATCTCAACAGCACCAACGGCACCTATGTGAATGGCAAGGCTGCCAAAAAACAGTTGCTTCGAAGTGGCGACACGATCGAGGTCGGAAAGTACAAGATCAAATTTCTGAGCGACGCTGGCGACGACGTTGTGACGAAATACTCGGCACCGACCGCGGCCGTGGAAGCGGAGGAACTACCCCAAGCAACCATCAGGGTGATATCGGGCGCGGCCGCAGGGCGCCAAGTACCCTTGACGAAGATCGTGACCACGATCGGAAAACCGGGCGTTGCGATCGCTGCAATCACACGTCGTCGGGGCGGTTTTTTTGTCCACGTTGAAGGCGGCGGCAATCCGACGCTTAACGGCGCATCAATCGGAGCAGAACCGGTACCGCTACAAAACGGCGACCTGATTGAACTGGCAGGCAACCAGATGCAATTTGTCCAAACCTGACTCACCTTCCTCAACGCATCGACAAGTTGCAGTCACGTCAGGAGTTCTCGTTATGAGCGAAGTGAAAATTAGATCGGAACTTGATCACAGGTTCGACAAAAGCTTTGTTGAGTCGCAAAAATTGCCTGCAGACCAAAGGGGGACGAAATTCGAGGCGCTCTTCTACAAGCAGCTCCAACAAGTAACGGCCCGCATCCATGAAACTGAAAATCTCGAACAGATCATGCTGGAGGCCAGTGAAGATATTTGCCGGACCTTCAACGCAGATCGATTGACACTTTACGCTGTCAACGAAGATCAGACCGCCATCGTCTCAAAAGTCAAGACCGGTCTCAAGAGCAGTCGCGACCTCAAGTTGCCGATCTCACCGCAAAGCATTGCTGGCTATGCAGCATTCAGCAAGACACTGGTGAACCTGCCTGACGTTTACGACGACGAGGCACTCAAGAAAATCCACCCGACCCTGACTTTCCTGAAGGAAGTGGACAAACGTTCGGGCTACAGAACCCGACAGATGCTGGCTGCGCCCATTCTTGAAGGAAACACACTGCACGGCGTCTTGCAAATCATCAACAACAAGAGCAATCAGGCCTTCAGCGAACTCGAGGTCGAGGGTGTTTCCCAGCTTTGCAAGACACTTGCCATCGCCATTCGCCAGCGTGTTCAAAAGGCCGCCGAAAGTGTGCGCCGTAAAGCGACCAAGTACGACGGACTGGTTGCCGAAGGCGTGATGACGGCCGAGGAATTGGCCCAGTGTTTGCAGGCCGCTCGCAATGAGGGCACCCCGGTGGAGCAGATGTTGATCTCGCACTACAAGGTTCAACCATCACAGATTGGACCCTCTCTGGCGAGGTTCTTCGGCGTACCCTATGAGCCGCTTGACGCCGGCCGTATCCGATCTGAAATAATGCACGGCGCCCTGAAGCGCGAGTTCCTTGAAGAGCAGGGCTGGATACCCTTGGAGGAATCGCCCGCAGGGCTGGTCATCATGTGCATGGACCCGGAGGCTGTGCGCAACTCCCGTGTCGTGCCGCAGGTATTTCCCCGATCAACCCAATTCGCTTACCGCGTCACGACGCAAACCGAATTTGCCCAAACGCTGGGGCAAATATTCATCTCCGAAATGGGCGACAGCATCGATCAGATGCTGGCCGACATGGACGTTGGCGCGCTTGACGACGGTAGCAATGACGATGCACTCGAGTCCGCAGCGGCTGACAACGAACTGGTCAAGTTCGTCAACAAGGTCATCATCGACGCTCACAACCAGAAAGCTTCGGACATCCACATTGAGCCAATGCCGGGCAAACTCAAGACCGGCATCCGGTTTCGCATTGACGGCACTTTACAGCCCTATATCGAGGTGCCGGCGCATTTTCGGCAGGCGATGGTGACCCGGCTGAAGATCATGTGCGACCTTGACATCTCGGAGCGGCGCAAACCGCAGGACGGCAAGATCAAATTCAAGAAATACGGGCCGCTGGACATCGAGTTGCGGGTGGCCACCATTCCGTCTGCCGGCGGTGTCGAGGACGTGGTGATGCGCATATTGGCCGGCGGTGAACCGATTCCGCTGGACAAACTGGGCCTGACCCCACATAACCGCGAACGTGTCTTGCGCACGATTGAAAGGCCCTACGGCCTGTTTTACGTCTGTGGCCCTACCGGGTCCGGCAAGACCACCACGCTGCACTCCATTCTGAAGCATCTGAACACGCCCGACACCAAGATCTGGACCGCAGAGGATCCGGTTGAAATCACGCAAAAAGGTTTGCGTCAGGTTCAGATCAACCGCAAAGCCGGTATTGACTTTGCGCTCATCATGCGCGCCTTCCTGCGAGCCGACCCCGACATCATCATGGTTGGCGAATCGCGCGACAAGGAAACGGTTGCAATGGGCATCGAGGCCTCGCTCACCGGTCACCTCGTCTTCTCGACCCTGCACACCAACTCGGCGCCTGAATCCATCACGCGGTTGCTCGACATGGGAATGGACCCGTTCAATTTTGCCGACGCATTGCTGGGCATACTGGCGCAGCGTCTGGCGAAGAAACTATGCGATTGCAAGGAGTCCTATGTGCCCGACGAACAGGAATTGCGCCTATTCACGGTCGAGTACGCCGATGAACTGAGCCACTCGGCGGCCTGGACCGCCGACTATGAGGGCGAAGCCCGCAAGCTGGTTGAAAGCTGGTACAAATCCTATGGGCAGGACGGTCAACTTCACTTCTATCGCCACGTTGGCTGCGACAAGTGCAACCAGACCGGCTACAAGGGACGCGTCGGTCTGCACGAGTTGCTGATCGCGTCCGACGACATCAAAAAACTAATTCAGGAACGCGCCCGGGTCGCCCAGATTTTTGCTGCGGCAGTCGAAGGCGGCATGCGCACCCTGAAGATGGACGGCATGGAAAAAATCATGATGGGCCTGACCGATCTCAAGATGGTGAGATCGGTTTGCATCAAATAGGTCATGTCTTCGCGCGACAAAGATGTCACTTGTGACAATTCTTGACAGTCAATGCATGCCATTATTTTGGATTCATCATCGTCAAAAAACAACTTCCCCAGCTAAGATGTCGGGCATCTGTTTTGCCCTATCCCTATTCTTCGGCCGCCTTCTAAATTCACTATTCATCAAGGAGTTGTTCATGATCCGTTCTATGCAAAGAGGTTTTACCTTGATCGAGTTGATGATCGTGGTCGCGATTATCGGTATTTTGGCCGCGGTGGCGTTGCCCGCTTATCAGGATTACACCAGTCGCGCCAAGGTGTCCGAAGTGATTCTCGCTACATCGACGGCCAAGACAACGGTAGCCGCCGCTGCAGCTACCCTCAGCGCCCTGCCCGGCAGCGCCTCGGTGACCTTCACCTCGCAGTCGTCAAAGTACGTTAGCGGTGTCGCCTGGGATGGAACCAAGATTACCGCAACGGCGCAGGGTGACGCGGCCATTTCAAACAGCACTATCACCATGACCGCAGCTTACCTCAGCGGCCAGGTCACTTGGACCTGCAGCGGCTCTATTCTGGCCAAATACCGTCCTGCAAGCTGCCAATAATGAGTGGGCACGGAATCTGCTTCTAGAAATGGTCCCAAGTTCGGGCGGTGATGCTGTTACAGGAGAAATGAATGAAACGTTCTATGCAAAAGGGTTTTACCCTGATCGAGTTGATGATCGTGGTTGCGATTATCGGTATTTTGGCTGCGGTGGCTTTGCCGGCCTATCAGGACTACACGGTCCGGGCCAAGGTCTCGGAAGTGATTCTTGCGGCCTCTGCGGGTAAAGTAACAATCTCCGAGGCTGCCGCTTCCAATAGCGCGCTGCCCGGTAGCGCCTCTGTGACCCTTTCTGCCCAATCGTCAAAATACGTCAGTGGTGTTGCTTGGGATGGAACCAAGATTACCGCTACGGCGCAGGGTGACACGGCCATTACCGCCAGCACTATCACCATGACCGCAGCTTACCTCAGCGGCCAGGTCACTTGGACCTGCAGCGGCTCTATTCTGGCCAAATACCGTCCTGCAAGCTGCCAGTAATTTATTGCAGCTTCGCAATTACCTACCCCGAGAGAGGGCCCCTGACGGGGCCTTTTTTCTTGGATCCACAGCATGACCTACCAGGCGGCTCCTGCC
>CAIVLG010000033.1 GCA_903906695.1 uncultured beta proteobacterium
ATCTGGAAGCATCGCAAGTCGGTCGGGCACAAGGCGGCCAATTTTCACGAGTCGGTGACGGTGGAAATCATCTGGACCGCCGTGCCTTTCATCATTGTGATTCTGATGGCGCTGCCGGCCACCAAAGTGGTGGTGGCCATGAAGGACACAACCAACGCCGACCTTACGATCAAGGTCACCGGCATGCAATGGAAGTGGGGCTACGACTACCTCAAGGGCGAAGGCGAGGGCATTGGTTTTCTGTCGGCGCTGGACGCCACCCAGCGTGAAATGTCCAACAATGGTGGACCGAAAGCGGGTGAAGTGGTGGACGATTACCTGCTGAAGGTCGATCACCCGCTGGTGGTTCCCGTCAACCGCAAGATTCGCCTGATTACCACGGCCAACGATGTCATCCACGCCTGGATGGTGCCGGCCCTGGGCATTCAGCAGGCGGCGATTCCTGGCTTTGTGCGCGACACCTGGTTCCTGGCTGAAAAGATCGGCGACTACCACGGTCAGTGCGCGCAACTTTGTGGCAAAGAGCACGCCTATATGCCGATTCATGTGAAGGTGGTTTCCGCCGCCGACTACTCGCAGTGGGTAAGTGCCGAGAAGACAAAGATGGCCGCCCTGGCGGATGACCCGACCAAGGTCTGGAGCGCAGCGGATATCATGAAGCGCGGCGAAAAAGTGTACGCCACCAACTGCCTGGCCTGTCATCAAGCCAACGGCAAAGGCGCTGGCCCGATCAAGCCGCTCGATGGCTCTGCCGTGGTGCTGGACGCCGACAAGGGCGTGCAGCTTGCGGTGGTGCTGGCGGGACGGGTCAACCTGGGAATGCCTTCGTGGAAGGCGCTCAGCGACACCGATATCGCGGCGGTTGTCACCTACACCAAGAACAACTGGTCCAACAAGACCGGTCAGCTGGTTCAGCCGGCTGAAGTCACTGCGGCACGCCATTGAACTGCCCTGACGCCAAGACAAAAATGAATAAGGAAATCAGATGAGTGCCGTTCTAGACCATCCCGCCCATCCCGCTCACGACGATCACCATGATCATTCCCCGACCGGCTGGCGCCGCTGGGTATTTGCGACCAACCACAAGGACATAGGCACTTTGTATTTGCTGTTCAGCTTCACAATGCTGATGATCGGCGGTGTGCTGGCCTTGATCATTCGCGCCGAGCTGTTTCAACCGGGCCTGCAGTTTGTCAATCCCGAACTGTTCAATCAGTTGACCACCATGCACGGTTTGATCATGGTTTTTGGCGCCATCATGCCGGCTTTTGTGGGCGTCGGAAACTGGATGATTCCGATGCAGATCGGCGCCCCGGACATGGCTTTTGCGCGCATGAACAATTTCAGTTTCTGGCTGTTGATTCCGGCCGGTGTGCTGCTCGCCAGTTCGTTCTTCATGCCCGGTGGCGCGCCGGCCGCAGGCTGGACCCTGTACGCCCCGCTGACGATGCAGATGGGTCCGAGTATGGACGCCGGCATCTTTGCGCTGCATATTCTGGGTGCATCGAGCATCATGGGCTCGATCAACATCATCGTCACGATCCTGAACATGCGCGCGCCCGGCATGACTCTGATGAAGATGCCGATGTTCTGCTGGACCTGGCTGATTACCGCCTACCTGCTGATCGCTGTCATGCCGGTGCTGGCCGGTGCCATCACCATGACACTGACCGACCGGCATTTCGGCACCAGCTTCTTCAATCCTGCTGGTGGCGGCGACCCGGTGATGTACCAGCACATCTTCTGGTTCTTCGGCCACCCCGAGGTCTACATCATGATCCTGCCGGCCTTCGGCATCATCAGCCAGATCGTTCCCGCCTTTGCACGCAAGAAACTGTTCGGCTATTCCTCGATGGTCTATGCGACGTCGAGCATCGCCATCCTGTCGTTCATCGTCTGGGCGCACCACATGTTCACCTCCGGCATGCCGGTGGCCGGACAATTGTTCTTCATGTACTCCACGATGCTGATTGCGGTACCGACCGCAGTCAAGATATTCAACTGGATCGCCACCATGTGGCAGGGTTCGATGACCTTCGAGACGCCGATGCTGTTCGCTGTTGGTTTTATATTCGTGTTCACGATCGGCGGCTTTACCGGCCTGATTCTGGCGATGGCCCCGATTGACATCCAGATTCACGACACCTACTACGTTGTGGCGCATTTCCACTATGTGCTGGTGGCCGGATCGCTCTATGCCCTGTTCGCAGGCTATTACTACTGGTGCCCGAAGTGGACCGGTGTGATGTACAAGGAATCCCGCGGCAAGATCCATTTCTGGTGGTCGCTGATCGCGTTCAACGTCACCTTCTTCCCGATGCACTTCTTGGGTTTGGCCGGCATGCCGCGCCGTTATGCCGATTACCCCATGCAGTTTGCCGACTTCAACGCCATCTCCTCGGTCGGCGCCTTCTTCTTTGGTTTTGCGCAGGTGTATTTCTTCTTCTTCATCGTGCTGCCAACGATGCGCGGCCAGGGCGAAAAGGCGCCGCAAAAGCCCTGGGAAGGCGCCGAAGGCCTGGAGTGGGAAATTCCCTCGCCGGCCCCGTTTCATACCTTTGAGACGCCGCCCAAGCTCGATCGCAGCGCCACCCGGATCATCGGCTGAAACATGACACCTGAACAGAGAAAAGCCAACCTCAAAATGGGTCTGGTGCTGGCCTCCGTGGCCGTCGTCTTTTTTGTTGGCTTCATGGCCAAGATGTTCTTCCTGAACCGATAGACCATGGACCTGCGCAGCGGATACTTCCCCGTGGTCAGCAAATTGCTGCTGCTCGCGGCCGCCATGTTTGCCTTTGGCTATGCGATGGTGCCGCTGTACAAAACGTTTTGTGACATGACTGGTATCAACATACTCGCCCTGGGGGAGCGCAACATTCCCGGGGCTGCGCCGGACGTCGCCCCCAACACGCAGGTGGACACCAGTCGGACCATCACCGTGGAGTTCGATGCCAATTCACGCGGCCCGTGGGAGTTCAAGTCCAGGTTGCGCTCGCTGCAAGTGCATCCGGGCGAATTGGCCACGGTGATCTACGACTTTCAGAATGTGCAAAACCGGCGCATGGCGGCGCAGGCGATACCGAGTTATGCGCCGGCGCAGGCGGCAGCCCATTTCAACAAGATCGAGTGTTTCTGCTTCAAGCAATACACGCTGGAGCCGGGCGAAAAGAAATCATGGCCGGTGGTGTTTGTGATCGATCCCAAGCTGTCTGCGGATGTGAAGACGATCACGCTGTCTTATACCTTCTTCGAGGTCGGCGGCAAAACACCAGCCGCGCCGGTGGCGGACGTGATCGCCCAGGTCGGCATTGCAGGCGGCTCATGAGCTCTTCTTTTTTGCGCAGCCTTCGCACCGTGGCCTGGTCGTTTCTCGGCATCCGAAAGAACAGTGAATCGCACGAAGACCTTGCCCGCGTCAACCCCGTCCACATCATCGGCGCGGGCATCGCGGTCGCTGCTATTTTTGTCATTGGCCTGATCCTGCTGGTGAACTGGATTGTGGCCAAATGATGCCATCGATTTCAACGCGAGATGTCCCTGTACCACTGTATCCCCGCAAATGGAGCTGACATGAATTCAACAGCCAACGAAACGAGTCCGCATTATTTTGTACCTGCCCCGTCAAGACATCCTGCGATGGCGGCGCTGGGTCTGTTCTTTGTGATTCTGGGCGCCAGCCAATGGGTCAATGGCGTCGAGTGGGGGCGGTATTCGCTATTCTTTGGTTTGCTCTGGTTTGTGGTGGTGCTGTTTCAGTGGTTCAGCGATTCGATTGGCGAGAGCGAAACCGGCCAGTACGGGCAGCAGGTGGACGTGTCGTTCCGCTGGAGCATGAGCTGGTTCATCTATTCGGAAGTGATGTTCTTTGGCGCATTCTTCGCCGCCTTGTGGTGGGTGCGAGCGCATTCACTCCCGAATCTGGGCAGCGCTGAAAACGCCCTTTTGTGGCCCGATTTCAATGCCATCTGGCCCGGTCTGGCCGCGGGTGTGACGGGTTCGCCGGCCGGGACCGTGGAGCCTTTTGTCACCATGACCCCGTTCTGGCTGCCGACCATCAACACGGCGCTGCTGCTCAGCTCTGGCGTGACCCTGACCATTGCCCACCACGCGCTGATTGCGGGCAATCGGCGCAAGACCATTGCCAACATGTGGTTGACCGTCCTGCTGGGCATCACCTTCTTGGTGGTCCAGGGCTACGAATATTTTCACGCGTACCATGAGCTCAACCTGAAGCTTAGCTCGGGCGTCTATGGCTCGACCTTCTTCATGCTGACGGGCTTTCACGGTTTTCACGTGTTCGTCGGCATGTTGATGTTGCTGTTCATTACCTTGCGTCTGCAAAAAGGACATTTCAGCGCCCAGCGCCATTTTGGCTTTGAAGGTGCCGCCTGGTACTGGCACTTTGTGGACGTGGTCTGGCTTGGACTCTACGTGACGGTTTACTGGATTTAGCGGACGGCGATGCCGGTGGGCTGGATGTAGCCTAGTTTCCATGCCAGCAGAATGCTGGCAAACAGGACGATTGAAATGCCGACCCGCAGGGCCAGTGACCATGCCATCTTGCGGGCTCTGGACTTTTCGTCGATCCTGTTTTTCAGCATGAAGACGAGCGCCATCGCCAGGCTGCCAAGAATGCCGACAAATGCAAGCAGAATCAGGTATTTCATGAGCTCGATTATCCGGTGAACGCGCGCTTCAGGTTCTGGTTGATGACATTGTCTGCCCTGCTGGCGGTGGCGCTTACCGTGTCGCTGGGGCGCTGGCAGTTGTCGCGCGCAGCGCAGAAGGAGGCGCTGCAGTCCCGCATCGATGCAGGTGCTGCATTGCCCAAACTGACGGGTCAGTCGCTGGCGGCGCAGACCGATCTGCAGTCGCAGATGCATCGCGGGGTGCTGCTGCGCGGCCGATGGCTGCCACAGCGCACGGTGCTGCTGGACAATCGCCAGATGAACAGCAAGCAGGGCTTTTATGTCGTGACGCCGATGCAACTGGACGGCAGTGCTGCTGTGGTACTGGTGCAGCGCGGCTGGGTGCCTAGGAATTTTCTGGATCGGCGCAGCGTGCCAAAGTTTGAAACGCCGACGCAGAGTGTCGAAATCGAGGGCCGCATTGCCGGGCCACCGTCCAAGTTGTACGAGTTTGACGCTCACGAGAGCGGGTTGATCCGGCAGAATCTGGATCTGGAGCGTTTCGCTTCCGAATCGGGTTTGCCTTTGTTGGGCGTGTCTGTGCAACAGCTGGGTGCTGCCAGCGAAAGTTTGTTGCGTGAATGGCCGCCGGTTGGAAGCGGTGTCGAGAAGCACTACGGCTACGCTTTTCAATGGTTTGCGCTGAGTGCACTGATTGCAATTCTTTATGTCTGGTTTCAAATTGTTAGACGATTCGTCCTCCCGCGTCGGGTCTGAAATTTCTGCAGATCAAAGTGCCTTCCGGCGCGATCAACCCTTGGGCCTGACGGTTCATTCTTTGCCATCGCCGGAGCGCGCGCTGGAGCCGGATCCGCGGCGCATCCGCAAGGGTCGTTGGAACATGTTGCTGGTTTTTTTGGTCTGCGCGGCACCGGTATTGGCCTCCTATATCAGCTACTACCTGGTGCGGCCCGAGGGGCGCCGCAACTTCGGTGAACTGATAGACCCGCAACGCCCGCTGCCCGACTTGCCCGGCATCAGCCTCGCCGGCCAGAGCATCAATCTCAAGACGCTGAAAGACCAATGGCTGTTGATCAGCGTTGCCGGCGGCGCCTGCGATGCGGTCTGCAGTCGCCATTTGTACCTGCAGCGCCAGCTGCGTGAAGGCCTGGGAAAGGACCGGGACCGGGTTGACTGGGTCTGGCTGATTCCGGACGATGCGCAAGTGCCCGCAGAACTGCTGCCAGCCCTGAAAGAGGCCACCGTGCTGCGCGTGCCGGCGCAGGGCTTGTCGGCCTGGCTGAGTCCCGCTGAGGGCCATCGATTTGAGGAACACTGGTACCTGGTGGACCCGATGGGCAACTGGATGATGCGTTTCCCCGCCAATCTCGATGTTGACGGCGCGGCCAGGGCCAAGCGCGATCTGGAGCGCCTGCTGCGCGCCTCCGCATCTTGGGATCAGCCGGGTCGCCCGGCAGTGAACTGAGACCGGATCGCTGTGCCTGCTCCCTTCGACCTGTCGCCGCTGCTGCAAATCATGTTGCTGGGAGTGCTGCTGGCGCTGCTGCCTCTGCTCTGGGTCGGCTATCGACAGCGTCGAGGCAATCCAATGCCATGGGTCCGGGCGCTCACGCTGCTGACGCTGTTCCTGACTTTTGATCTGATCCTGTTCGGTGCCTTCACGCGCTTGACCGATTCAGGCCTGGGCTGTCCGGACTGGCCGGGATGTTATGGCAATGCCAGCCCGCTCGGCGCCGGCGCCGACATCGCGCTGGCGCAGAGCGCGATGCCCAGCGGCCCGGTCACCCAGGGCAAGGCCTGGGTTGAAATGGTTCACCGTTATCTGGCAACCAGCGTCGGTGTGCTGATCCTGGTGTTGACCGCCGCTGCCTGGTGGCGTCGATGGCAAGCCCGGACCATCGCGTTACACCGTTCAAACAGTCCCTGGTTACCGACCTTGACACTGGCCTGGGTTTGTCTGCAGGGCGCGTTTGGTGCGCTGACGGTCACCATGAAGCTTTTCCCTGCCATCGTCACGCTGCATTTGCTCACAGGTTTGCTGTTGCTGTCGCTGCTCTGCCTGCAATGGGTGCACTCAGAGAAACGCGATGCCGCTGCGGCGCGGGTCGCTGTCGGCCCCGGTATGCGCCGGCTGTTGTGGCTCACCGTGGCAGCACTGCTTCTGCAGCTTGCGTTGGGTGCCTGGGTCAGTACCAACTATGCGGTGCTGGCCTGCACCGACTTCCCGCGTTGCCAGAACAGTTGGTGGCCTTTGATGGACTTTCAGCAGGGCTTTGAGCTCTGGCGTGAGCTCGGATTTACGGCTGGCCGCGAGGTCATCAACTTTGCGGCCCTGACGGCGATCCATTACCTGCATCGGCTTGCGGCCGATCTTGTCCTGGCCTTGCTGGCGCTGCTGGCCTGGCGACTCAATGCAGTGCCTGGCCTGCGCCAGGCTTCGCGCTGGATGGCTTTGCTCACCGGGTTGCAGCTGGCGACGGGCGTGGCCAACGTGGTGTTCGACTGGCCGATGCTGGCGGCCGTTCTGCATACCGGTGGCGCTGCTGCGCTGCTGCTGGTCATGACCTGGACGCTCGCATCGAGTCGCGCCAAATGAGCACGGCAGCGTCAATGACCACGCTCTCGGTGCTGCGGCAGTTTTATGCCTTGACCAAGCCGCGCGTGATTCAGTTGATCGTCTTCTGCGCCCTGATCGGCATGCTGCTGGCCGTGCCCGGTGTGCCGTCCTGGGCTGAAGTCCGCGTTGCCGTGTTGGCCTGCGCTGGCATCTGGCTGGTGGCAGCGGCCGCTGCCGCCTTCAACTGCATCGTCGAAAAAGGCATAGACGCCCGCATGAAGCGCACCGCCTGGCGTCCAACCGCCAGGGGTGAGCTGGCCGACTGGCAGACCTTGCTGTTTTCGGCACTGCTCTGCGGCGCGGGCTGCGCCCTGCTTTACTACTCGGTCAATCCGCTGACCATGTGGCTGACCTTCGCCACTTTTGTTGGCTACGCCGTGGTCTACACCGTGATCCTGAAACCGCTGACACCGCAAAATATCGTGATCGGCGGAGCGTCGGGCGCCATGCCGCCGCTGCTGGGCTGGGCCGCCATGGCCGATGCGGTCACGCCCGAGGCGCTGATTCTGGTTTTGATCATCTTCCTATGGACACCGCCGCATTTCTGGGCGCTGGCCCTGTACCGTGTCGAGGACTATCGCAAGTCGGGTCTGCCGATGTTGCCGGTCACGCACGGTAACCAGTTCACGCGGTTGATGGTGCTGCTCTACACGCTGATCCTGTTCGCCGCCTGCCTGATGCCCTACATCTACGGCATGAGTTCCTGGATCTATCTGCTGGTGGCGCTGGTATTGAACGCAATTTTTTGCCTGTACAGTTTCTACCTCTGGCTCGACTATTCGGATGAGCTGGCGCGCAAGACCTTTCGATTTTCACTGCTGCACCTGAGCGCGCTGTTTGCCGCCTTGCTGCTGGACCACTATATTCTCTGACCGGTGACCATCAAGATGAACAAGCGAAGCCTTCTCCAATTCACAAGCTCGTGGTTTTGTCTGACCGCGCTTGCCGGCTTGCTCGCAGCCTGCTCGCAGAGCAAGCCCACTTTTGCGGCGATCGACATTACCGGCGCCGAGTATGCGCGCGACTTCAACCTGACCGATCACAACGGTCAGCCGCGCACACTGAAGGATTTTGCCGGCAAGGTGGTGGTCGTATTTTTTGGCTACGTGCAGTGCCCCGACGTGTGTCCGACCACCATGTTAGAGCTGGCCGAGGCCAAGAAGATGCTTGGCAAGGACGGCGAGCGCCTGCAGGGCCTGTTTGTCAGTGTGGACCCCGAGCGCGATACGCCGCAAGTTCTGAAAGCCTATATGGCCAATTTTGATCCGAGCTTTCTGGCGCTCTACACGACTGCCGACAAACTCGAAGCGCTGGCCAGGGAATACAAGGTCTACTACAAGAAAGTGGAAGGTCCGACGCCCACCAGCTATTCGGTCGACCATTCGGCTGGCTGCTATGTCTATGATCCGCAAGGCAAGCTGAGGCTTTACACGCGTTATGGCAGCGGCGCGGCGCCGCTGGCAGCGGACATCAAGCTGCTGCTGTCCGGATCCTGATCCAGCACTACGGTGGATGGAAATGTCTGCAATGGCAAGACTCGAATCGCCAGTTTGGCATGTTTCGCAGCGCGGGCATGCTCGCGGCTGAAGTGAGGTAACCCATCACCGCCATGAGTTTCATGTTTGACGGTTGATGCGATGGGCGCGAAGCCCGTCTTGCTCTCGTGAATCAATGTTCTCAGTACGCTGGCGTACAGACGCAGTGCACCTCCTACGCCTACAAACACAGGGTGAATCGACTGTGCCCAAATAGTGGCACCAGTCAGCACTTCTTGTCCACCTCAAAGGAACTTCATCATGAAAACAACCCCCACCCTACTCACGCTCGCTCTAGGCGCTGCGTTTGCAGTCCACGGCACTGCTTTCGCCCAGGTGGCTGGGAGCACCACCACGACGGGGATCAGTGTCGTTGAATCCACCCGTGTCGCGTTGGGCTGGAGCGTCAAAAAAACGCTGCTGGGCAAGACCATTTATAACGAGTCGGGCCAGAAGGTTGGCAAGATACAGGACATCATCATTGCCCCAGACAGGTCGGTGTCGTATGTGATCGTCGGTGCGGGAGGTTTCATCGGTATGGGGCGGCATGATGTGGCTATTCCCGTGACGCAGATTCAGGACCTGACCGGCAAGTTGGTTATGACTGGTGCCACCGTGGATCTGATTAAGGCCATGCCGCAATTTGAATATGCCAATGACAACGCCCGGCGCAATCAGTTTGTCGCGGCGGCCGAGAAAGACATCACCCAGGGTAAGGCAAAGCTGCTCGAATTGGAGAAAATGACCAGCACCGCCACCGCCACCGCTGATGCCAAGGCCAAGATTGACCTGCAATTCACCGCTTTGCAGGTGGACGTCAAGTCTGCTGAGGCCAAGTTGTCCGAGCTCAAGCAGGCCGCGGCAAACCGCTGGAAAGAGTTTGAAGCCAGCGTGAGCGCCGCCACGGCCCGGCTACGCAAGTCCATTGACAGCGCCGTGAGCTGATCGCAGTTGCACTCACCAGATCCTCACAACCACTTAGGGTCGCCGTTCACAAAGGCCATCAGGCACAGGCAGATTCAGTTCTGTGGGTGGCTGAACTACCACCCGATTCATTGCGGAAAATACGGTGGCAGGTTTTGACTTCGCCACTGTCCCCGCGTGCTGTACTTGCGCTTCAAGGGCGTTTTCGCACTTGCACATCCACCTCCATGCCAAGGTAGTCGCTTGCCAAGCCATCCCATGAGCCGCTGACGGGCGATGCCAGGCTCGCGTGCCTGGCCACACTGACACGGATCAGATTCGTGCCACCGACCAGATTGTTGGTGGGGTCGAACGGGATCCAGCCCGCACCGGGCAGGTAGACCTGCAACCAGGCGTGCGTGCTTCCCCCGCGCGTTGTGCCACTGTCGATCAAAGGTGTATACAGGTAGCCCGAGACGAAGCGTGCCGCGTAGCCGAGATGGCGAATGGCCTCGATCATTAGCGTGGCAAAGTCCCGGCAAGTGCCGCTTTGCAGGCGCAAACTGTCGTAAGGCGTTTGCACGCCTTCGTCGAAGCGTGCCTGGTAGCGCAGGGTGTCGCGGATGAATCGCGTCATCGTCACCAGCAGTTCGCGCGTGCCGGTGGCACCGTCGCGAAGAACGAACTGTTGCGCCCAGGCGCGCAGGCTGCCGTCCGGATCCTCGTAATACGGACGCCGATAGTGCGCCAGCACAATCTGCTCTTCGGCGTCATAGTCGAATGGAAAGCTTTGCGCATGCGGGCTCAAGGGGAAGTCCAGGGCCCTTGTGCCGGTGTGTTCGACCGAAAAGGAACACACCACCTTGAACTCGCTGGCCGGGCTTTGCGGCTGCACCAACGCCACAGAGTTGGAATAGGCATCCTGGATCAAACGCACGTCCAAAGGGGCAGGTATGACCTGCATGCCGGTGGCGAGAACCCGCAGGTCATGGCTATCGCGCGGGCGAAACATCACCCGGTGCTCGCCAAGCGTGACCGCTCGTGCATAACGGTAATGGGTGGTGTGGATGATGTCGAAAAAGATGGACATGGGCAAGGGCCTACGTCAAGCGCTGCGGGCAAAGGCTTCAAAGTCCTCGTTGGGAAGCGCGCGGCCCAACAGGAAGCCCTTTGGTGCGAGGCAACCGTGGCGCGAAAAAAAATCGCGATGCACGTCGATTTCCGCTCTGTTGGCGATGACTGTGCGCTGCATTTGTGTTTGCCTCTGTGCGTCAACTAACAGACTTCGAACTTATAGGTCGCGAAGATTCGGGTCTGACTGCGCAGGTGTCAACAACTGCTCCTGGATAAATGTGACTTTTCGCCAATTCAAGCCGATAGCCACCAAGTCGGCAGTGAACCATGGATCTCAAGCGGCTACCCCAAACAGAGCACCCACTCCGGAGGTCAATGCCATCGCCAAGGCCCCCCAAAAAGTGACGCGCGTGACAGACGCAATCACGGGTGCGCCTCCAGCGCGTGCAGCGATCAGGCCCAACAGAGCAAGAAAAATAAGCGAACTGCCTGAAAGACCCCACATCAGTGCGAAAGCCGGAAGAAAGAGTACCATCAGCAGAGGTAGCGCTGCGCCCACCGCAAACGTGCCCGCTGAGGCCATTGCCGCTTGCACTGGTTGCGCCGCCAATGTGTCGGATATACCCAGTTCATCCCTTCCGTGCGCGCCAAGTGCATCATGCTGCATCAATTGGGTGGCGACGTTTGAAGCCAGCGCCTCATCCAATCCACGCGTCACGTAAATAGCCTTCAATTCCGCGTGTTCCTGCTCGGGATTTGCAGCCAACTCTTTACTCTCCCGAGCCAGGTCCGCACGTTCGGTATCGGCTTGTGAGCTGACCGAGACATACTCGCCAGCCGCCATTGACATGGCACCAGCGACAAGGCCGGCAACGCCTGCAACAAGGATGCCCTGTGTGCCTGCGCCTGCTGCCGCAACGCCCAAGACAAGGCTGGCAGTAGAAACGATGCCGTCGTTCGCGCCAAGAACGGCAGCACGGAGCCAGCCTGTTCGGTGTGTTCTGTGTCTTTCTGTGTGTCTCATAGCATCCTGCGTAATGACTCTGGCGGCATTGTCCGAAGACCGAGCTTGTGTCGTCTGCGCGCTAGCGAACAGAACGACGTTGTCATTAAGCGCACATTGGGAGGGTCTGAACCGCTACTGAAACCTTCAGACTAAACAAAAGGACTCACGATGTTACGCAGCATGCAGGAACTAAAGGACTACACCATCGGTGCCACGGACGGCGAGATTGGACACGTTACTGACTTCTTCTTCGACGATGAGGCATGGGTCATTCGATATCTGGTGGTCGAGACCGGGTCGTGGCTTATGACCCGAAAGGTACTCATTTCGCCATTTTCCCTGATGGAAGCAGATTGGATGCACAAACGCCTTCCCGTACGAATCAACCGGGACCAGGTCAGGAATAGTCCGGATATTGATACTGAAAAGCCTGTGTCCCGGCAGCATGAGATGACCTATGCCGACTACTACGGATACCCTTATTACTGGGGTGGTTCCGGTCTTTGGGGTGACAACCTGTATTTTCCGGCCACGGCTCCGTCTGGCGGCGCCCCGAGTGATGTGGCATTGGCCAAGATTGCTGCGGCACAGCATGCAAAGGACGACCCCCACCTGAGAAGTTGCAAAGCCGTGGTCGGTTATCACATTCACGCTCGCGACGGCGATATTGGTCATGTGCAAGGAATGCTGGTTGAAGAGGATACCTGGGCTCTGCGCTATCTGGTGGTTGAAACCACCAATTGGTGGCGTGGTCATCAGGTCCTGATCTCCCCCCACTGGATCCAATCCATCAGTTGGGCAGATTCCAAGGTGACCGTCAACCTGAATCGCCAAGCCATCAAAGACAGCCCACGCTTTGACTCTACCGCTGAGCTGAACCGTCAGCATGAAATCGACTTGTACCGGCACTATGAGCGACTCGCCTATTGGGACAAAGAACCAACTCGTGGACTGACCAAGAACCTTGACATGTTCGAAAAGTGACCCGGCAATCCGAAAGCAGTGCCTTGGCTTCCTGACTCGGGCCGATAGCCAATCTGCCGATACAACGTCCGCAGGGGAACACAGAGTTTCTGGAACAAAGGGAAGATTGATTTGGACGAAAAGGTTGACGAGGACACAGGTGTACCGACGCTGGCGGTTCCGAGCGGTCGTGGGTCGCGACTGGTCAGCTTGGGATGGATGGCTGCGGGCATCGCCGGGAGCATGATGGCCGAAGGGGCTCGGCAGCTGACCCAGGGCAACCTGCCCAAAGTCAGTGATCTTCTCTTGACACCCGCCAATGCTCGTAGGGTTGCCGACGAACTGGCCAGACTGCGCGGTGCGGCGATGAAGGTGGGGCAACTGCTGTCTATGGAGTCCGGTGACTTGCTGCCGCCGGCGCTGGCGGAGATTCTGGGGCGTTTGCGCTCGGACGCGCGGGCGATGCCTAAAACACAGGTCACGGACATGCTGGTCGCCAATTGGGGCAGCGGCTGGGAAAAGCAGTTCAAACACTTTTCCTACAAGCCCTTGGCTGCGGCGTCCATTGGCCAGGTCCATCGCGCACAGACCCTGGACGGACGCGACCTGGCCATCAAGATCCAGTACCCCGGTGTTCGGGAAAGCATTGACAGCGATGTCGACAATGTCGCCGGCTTGCTGCGGCTATCGGGCCTGATGCCCAAGGGGATGGACATTGCGCCCCTGCTGCGCGCTGCCAAGCGTCAGCTGCGTGACGAGGCCAACTACTTGCGGGAAGGCGACTACCTGCAGCGCTACGGCGATTTGCTGGCCGATGCGCCGCAGTATCAGCTACCCAGTCTGCATGCCGATCTGACAACCGCCAGTGTCCTGGCCATGGATTATGTGCACGGTGTACCGATTGAAACGCTGGCGCAAGCGAAGCAAGCGGAGCGTGATCGTGTCATGACGCTTTTGTTTGGTCTGCTGCTACGGGAGGTGTTTGAATTTCGCCTGGTGCAGACCGACCCCAACTTTGCGAATTACCGATATGACACGCACAGCCACCGATTGGTCCTGCTGGACTTCGGTGCGACACGACCCTGCAACGCCAGGATGTCTCTCGACTTTCGGCGTCTGATCAAAGGTGCGATGGC
>CAIVLG010000034.1 GCA_903906695.1 uncultured beta proteobacterium
CGCCGGATTGTCGATTGGCCTGGGTGTGGTGGGGGCAATCTCGCTGATTGTGGGTGGCATCGGCATCATGAACATCATGCTGGTGAGCGTGAGTGAGCGCGTGCGCGAGATCGGCATCCGCATGGCCATTGGTGCCAAGCCTATGCATGTGCTGGTGCAGTTTCTGAGCGAAGCGGTGGTGATGTGCATCCTGGGCGGCATGATCGGTGTCGCGCTGGCAGCGCTGGGCGCCTGGGGCGTCAACAGCACCGGCAAGTTCGAGATGGCCCTGGGTGCCAGCCACGTGCTGACCGCCGTGTTGTTCTCCACCGGAGTCGGCCTTTTCTTCGGCTATTACCCGGCGCGGCGCGCTTCGCGCCTGCTGCCGATAGAGTGTCTGCGCCAGGACTAGCGCAGGTATTTGATGCAGTCTTTGAAGATTGCCCGGTCAATGGAGTTTGTCACTTGGGAACGGGCCGAACCTCCAGCGGAATGAACATGACCCTGGCCACTTGCGAGTCATTGGCAAGCGCCGCATATTCTGCCGCGATGCGCGCCGCATCAACGGCAATGTCACCGTAAAGCGGGTTGACAAACAGCCGCGTCGCATTGTTGCGCGAGCTGATGAACGCCTCGTAGTCCACGCCTTGATTGAGCACGAAGCGCAAGGCCGACTGGCGGTAGTCAAGCTGGCCGCTCGCCTCGTCCCGCAGCACCAGGATGGTCTGCTTGCCGGTCGCGTCGCTGAGCTCCCGTGTTCCAAGAACAGTCCACTCGCGCTCGCCAATCTTCACGGGTTGAGCTTCAGCAAGGCGACGCGTAAGGTCTGGCGTCTCAAACACTTTGTGAGCAGCCACGCCAGACGTTGACCTCGCTGCTGCAGGCGCGCTCGAAGCCGGCACTTTTGGCCCGGCAGCGGCAACGTCGCTGGCCGAGACCTGATGGGCCGACAGCACCGTCGATTCCGCCTTTTCTGGCGAATCCTTGGCCACCGTCGCGCCCGGTTCAGGTGACGTCCGGGAATAGATCAACATCACCGCAGCCGCCAGGACCAAGGCTGCGAGCCCTAACGATTTCTTCACGTCGGCGGCTCGGACCGTCGCACCGAGCTCACAGGCTGAACGAGGTCAAAGTGGGAGCGAAGCTCCAGCTCTTGCCTGCGCTGCCCGAAGCCCCTGAGAAATCCACCACGTAGACCTTGTAGGTGCCGGTGATGGGTTCGCCATAGAAGGCGTTGGTCTGGAAGCGGAACTGCTGCTGAGCACCCGCCTTGATCGGAAAATTCTTGCCGCCCGCATACCATGAGGTGAAGGCCGGAAGCACGATCGACTTGGTGCCTGTCACCGTGTTCTCCACGATGAATTGCAGAAAGCCCGGATTGACGTCGACGCCCGTGTTGTTGGTCAGTGTCAAGTCAAGACGCATAGGGCCCGATATGGCGCCGGTTCCGGCAAAACTCGTGGAAGACACGTTCAGTCCGATGCTGTCGATGCGCGTGGTTGAAGCACTGCTGCCCGTCGCCGCAAGGGGTGCCGCACGCCGACCCGTTGGCACGGCGTACGAGACGGAGAGTTTCACCGCTGCGTCGGCATCGATCAGTCCGAAGCCGTATCGGTTCTGGAAGTTAAAGCCGGCGGCGTTGGTGATCCACGGATCTTCGATGTTCCAGGCGCCAGAACCGGCCGTGGGGAAGAAAGTCACCCTGTTAGCACCGGTCGCAATGGTGCTGTCAACCTTGCGCGCCGTCTTGGCGAGGATATAGCCCACGTCCTGCCAGGTGAGTTTCGGGTTGGCTTCGAGCATCAGGGCGACGACGCCCGACACACTGGGTGCCGCTGCCGACGTGCCATTGAAGCGCCCGGTGTAGTTGCAGTTGGGGTCCTTGGAGGCCGGATCGCCAAACAGATCGGCGATCAATTTGTTCAGGATTTCGCCCACCTTGGCCAGCAGAAGTGCCTTGTTGGCGGTGTTGTTGTTGCCGTTGGCGCAACCGCTGTTGTCGGTCGTAATGATGGCTGCCTGGTCGGTGCCGTCTTCGCCCCCAAACCCGGTAATCCAGTTGGAAGCACCGGCGCTGGAGTAAGACGTCGCCTTGCCATTGTTGTGAATGGCAGCCACCTGGTAGAAATACGGTTTGCCGCTGGGCTCATGGTTGGGGCTGCCGCAGGTCATGCCCTTGGTATTCGACAGCTCGCCGCCCAGCAGCGCTGCATCGGTCTCCAGCAGCGACGGGCAGTCCACTTCAAGCACGGTGCCATCGGGCAGGGAGCCTCGCGCCATTTGCACAAATTCGTTGCCGGCCGACTGGAAGTAGATGGCCCCCAAGCCGGCGCGCAAACTGCTTGTTCCATACTTCGCTGCCAATTCTGTGGCAGCGAGATCATTCACAGCGGTCGGTGCGGCGTAATCGGAGCCGGCACTGAAGTTGAAGACAGAGGTGACGTCCGCGCGATTTCCGAACAAGGCGACCACATTGCGCGTGGCATCGGCCAACGCTTTGGCGCCAAACGACAGATAGGTCATGTCGTTGTTGCTGACGCCAGTCGCTGGTGCCGCATCGGAAATTAGCGGAAAGCCCAACAAAGAGGCCATCGGAGCCAGGCCTCGCGAGCCCTTTCCATTCCAGCCGCGCGCTGCGGCCACGCCAGCGACGGCGGTGCCATGGTCACCGTCCGCCTGGTTCAACGGCGGGCTCGGGTCGGTGCCGTTGTTGCTGAAGTTCCATGACTTTCCGGTCAGCACGTTATCGACCAGATCTTCGTGACCAATTTCAAGGCCGGAGTCAACGATGGCGATCGTCACACCTTTGCCGGTGCAGCCTTTGCCTGCCTTGTGCACGTTCTCCACATTGGCGTCTATCCCCGCAAGCGCATCGTTACTGGCGGCAGAGACAATCTGATTCGGGCCGGTATTTTTCAGATGCCAGGCATTGACATAGAAGGGGTCATCGGCGCCCACCGTGTTGGCCACGGAGCCGTCGTAGCAGGTGGTGGTGGCAGGGCCTGGGCCCGTGCCCGTATCGGTTGTGTTAGGGCTGCTGGAGTTACCGCCACCGCAAGCACTCAGAAATGCCAGCAAGATGATTGACGGACCCATGAGGAGCCGTCGGCTGTTGGGGGCACCGGAAGCCGAAGTCTGAAGGACCATGAATTACTCCCGCAGGCTTAGATGCTGAATGATGTCAGGGTGGGCGTGAAGCTCAGCGTCCTGCCGGTCGGCCCGGAAGACCCCGAGAAGTCCACCACATAGACTTTGTAGACGCCCGCCGTTGTTTCACCGTAGAACGCGTTGGTCTGGAAACGGAATTGCTGCTGCGCGCCCGCTCGGATCGGGAAAGTCTTGCCACCAACGTACCACGAGGTGAAGGCTGGTAGCACGATCGACTTGGTGCCGGTCACCGTGTTCTCCACAATGAATTGCAGGAAGCCGGGATTGACGTCGAAACCGGTGTTGTTGTTCAGTGTCAGATCAAGGCGCAGCGGGCCATTGGTCGCGCTGCTGCTTGAAAAGGCGACGTTGGCCACATTGACACCGACCGCACGGTCAATCAGAATCGTGCTGGATGCAGTGCCGGTCGCCACCAGCGGCGCCGCACGTCGACCGGCAGGTGCCGTGTAGGCGATGGCAAGCTGTACCGCCGCGTCGGCATCAATCATGCCGAAGCCGTAACGGTTCTGAAAGTTGAAACCGGCCGCATTGGTGATCCACGGGTCGTCCAGATTCCACGGTATCGTGGCACCGGCGGAAAGATAGGTGACGGCGTTCGCTCCGGTCGCAATCGTCGTGTCGACGCGGCGTGCCGTCCGGGCCAGAATGAAGCCCACATCCTGCCACGTCAGGTTCGGATTCGCTTCCAGGATCAGTGAGGTGACGCCGGCGACACTGGGGGTTGCAGCCGAGGTGCCGTTCATGCGACCGGTGTAGTTGCAGTTCGGATCTTTCGAGGCCGGGTCGCCGAACAAGTCTGCAATCAGCCGGTTCAGGAACTCGCCCACTTGTGCCGCCAGAGTGGCCTTGGTGGAGGCATTGTTGGCGCCACTGGCACAGCCGCTGTTGTCGGTGGTGATCATGGCGGCTTCATCGGTGCCGTATTCACCGCCAAAGCCGGTGATCCAGTTGGCTGCGCCCGAGTTCGAGTACGAAGCGGCCCGGCCGGTGTTGTGTATGGCTGCGACCTGATAGAAGTAGGGCTTATTGCCAGGCTCCTGATTCGGATTGCCGCAGCTCATGCCTCTAAGGTTGGAGAGTTCCCCGCCCAATAACTTGGCGTCCGTGGTCAGCGTCGCCGGGCAGTCGACCGCTATCGTGCTGCCGTTGGGCAAGCCACCCCTCATCGAGGAGTACTCGTTGCCAGTGGCCTGGAAATAGACCGCACCCAGCCCGGCGCGCAAGTTGCTGGTGCCCCACTGCGAGGCCAGCGTGGTGGACGACAGATCGTTGACGGTTGGCGGCGCCGCGTAGTCGGCACCGGCGCTCAAGTTGAAAATGGCAGTGGCGTCGGCACGGTTGCCGAACAAGCCGACCACTGCTGAGGTGGCGTCCGCCAGGGCCCTGGCGCCGAACGACAGGTAAGTGACGTCGCTGAAATTGGTTCCCGCTGCAGGTGTGATTCCCACCGTGGGATAGCCCACTAATGAAGCGAAGGGGCCGGTGCCGCGCGAACCCTTGCCGTTCCAGCCGCGCGCTGCCGCGACACCGGCGACGCCGGTGCCGTGGTCCAGAGAGGTTTGATTGGGCGTCGGACTCGGGTCGTCGGTGTTGTTGGCAAAGTTAAAGGACTTGCCAGCCACCACGTTGTCGACCAGATCTTCGTGCCCGATCTCCAGCGCCGAGTCGACGATGGCAATCAAAACTCCCTTGCCGGTGCAGCCCTTGCCCGCCTTGTGCACGTTCTCGACGTTGGCGTCGATGCCCGCCACACCATTGTTGACGGCGGCTGAAACGATCTGGTTGGGCCCGGTGTTTTTCAGCGCCCAGGTATTGACAGCGAAGGGGTCGTCGGCTCCCACGGTGTTGGCAGTCGCCCCGTTGTAGCAGCTGACCGTGGCAGCTGTGTTGATAACGCCGGCCGGAGGTGTAGAGCTTGTGGGGGCTTTGGTCGAGGTGTCCAGGGGGAGCGAAGAAGTGCTGCCACCGCCGCCGCCACAGGCACCGAGGGCAGCGAGCATGACCACGGAATAGCAGATGTTCGGCACCCGTGCCAACACTGCTGGCCGGTGTTTGAAGCCGGCAGCACGTGCACGTTGGTTGCCGTCGCTAGTCAAGATGAATGTGTGAATGGCCATTAAAAATTCCCTGCGGTAAAACGCGTCAAACTGACGTGCAACAAACCCAGACGTCGCAGCTGACCTCTCATGCAAATGCAAAGATCCCGGCGCACTGGATGAAATAAAGTAACCGCTGGTAACTGTATGTAAGAAAAATTATCCATGCATCGCACAAGGACACTCATCGTGCGACGGACCCTTGTCGGGTCGCGTTGGTCGCGGCGGTCCGGACCTCAGCTCAGGGTCTTAAACCTTCTTTACCGCACCGTGTTCTCGATCTGGCCAATGCCATCGATCTCGATCCGCACGACATCACCCGCTTTCAGGTATTGAGGTGGCTTGAAGCCGATACCGACGCCGGCTGGTGTGCCGGTGGCGATGATGTCGCCGGGGTAGAGCGTGATGCCGGCCGACAGCGTTTCGATCAGGGTCGGGATGTTGAAAATGAGGTCGGTGGTGCGGGCGTCCTGGCGCAATTCACCGTTGACCCAACAACGCACGCCGGTGTTGGCGCCGTCGCACTCGTCGGCGCTGGCCAGCCAAGGACCCATTGGACAGAAGGTGTCAAAGGACTTGCCCATGTGCCACTGCAGATGGCGATTTTGCCAGTCGCGTGAGGTCACGTCGTTGACAATGGTGTAGCCCCAGACGTGTTGCAGCGCGTCGCCTGCCTTGATGCCTTTGCCGCCCTTGCCGATGATCACGGCCAGTTCGGCTTCGTAATCGATGGCGTCCGAGATGCCGACCGGCATCTCGATGAAGTCGCCGGTGCCGACGACTGATTCGGGCACCTTGCTGAAGATGATGGGAACGCTGGGTACATCGCCGCCGGCCTTGGCACTGGTGTCAAACCCGCTGCCGGCAAATTCCTTGGCATGCGCAAAGTAGTTCTTGCCAACGCAAAAAATATTCCGGCGCGGGTGCGGTAGCGGTGCCGTAAGACGAACCTGCGACAGCGGCACCGGCGCCAACAGAGCGGGCAGAGCGTCACCACGCGCCTGAATTTCGACAATGCACAAAGCACCGCTGGCTGCCGCTTCAGCGGAGAGGGCAAACGGTTGAACCGATTGCTGATCGGCGCTGACCAGACCAACAGCTGGTACACCGTGAAGGACAAAGGCGGCGATTTTCATGATGGGTCTCGTGATTTGATGGCTTTGAATGCGTTGTACAGCCAGCCATGTGGCAGGGGAAACACGGGGTGTACAGGAGCTTGGTTTAAGGTCAAATAGTAGCAGCAAAATTTGACCGAAAGCACCGCTACCATGCAACGCCGCCTTCTCTTGTCCGCCTTTCTGGGTCTCTTGCTGCTCGGGACTGCAGCACTGGCAGTGGCTCAGGCAGCTTGGCCAAATCGGGCCATCACCATGATCGTTCCGTTCCCGCCGGGGGGGCTGGCCGACATTGTGGCCCGCCCGGTGGCCGAGGCGATGGCGCGTGACCTGGGGCAAGCGGTGGTCGTTGAAAACAAGGGTGGTGCCGGTGGCGGTATTGGCATGGGCGTGGCGGCCAAGGCCAAAGCAGATGGCTACACCGTGCTGCTGGCACTCTCGTCTTTCACCGTGATCCCCGAGGCCGATGCCTTGCTGGGCCGTGCTCCCATGTACAGTCTGTCGGAGCTGCGACCGCTGGCGCGCTTCACGGCGGACCCGACGGTGCTGGTGGTGCGCGCCGATGCGCCCTGGAAGACAGTGCAGGAATTTCTGGAGGATGCCAGGAAGAGGCCCGGGGTCATCAACTACGGCTCGTCGGGCAACTACGGCACCATGCATGTACCGATGGAAATGTTGTCGCAGTCAGCGGGTGTGAAGCTGTCGCATATTCCCTATACCGGTGCCGGACCGGCGGTGGTGTCGCTGCTGGGCGGTCAGATTGACGCGGTCTCGTCCGGCCCCGCCACCGTGTTGCAGCACATCAAGGCCGGCAAACTGCGTGCGCTGGCGCACTGGGGCAGCGGCCCGTTGGCGGCCTTGCCGGACGTGCCCAGTCTCAAGGACGCCGGACTGCAGGTTGAATATGCGCAGTGGTCTGGCCTGTTCATTCCGGCGGCAACACCCGAGGCGGTTGCCCAGCGCCTGCGCGCTGCTGCGAAGGTGGCGGTGCAGGACGTCAGAGTCAAAGAGGTGATTGGCAACGCAGGCACCCCCATTCTTTACCAGGATGCGCCGGAGTTTGAGAAATACGTGCAAGCTGATGCGCGTCGCATGGTCGACGTGGTGCGGCGCATCGGACGCCTGGACTGATGGGTCAAACTGCGCACATTCAGGACCACACGATGCTCGCCAAACCATTCTGTGAATTGATGTGCAGGGCGCTGGTCCCCTTCAAGAGAACGCTTGCAGCTCTTGTTTTGCTGGCAACATGTCCAATCGCAATCGGTCAAACCTACCCGCTGCGCACGGTCAAGATCATCGTGCCTTTTGCTGCCGGGGGGCCGGCTGACAACTATGCGCGCTTTATTGCGCAGCGCCTGCAGGACGCTCTGGGTCAACCATTTGTGGTCGACAACCGGGCCGGTGCCGGTTCGGTGATTGGCACCGATGTGGTGGCCAAATCGCCTGCCGATGGCTACACGCTGTTGCTGATGTCCAATGCGCACACTGTCAACGAGACGCTGATTCCGAACAAGCCTTTTGTCCTGCTGCGTGACTTTGTGCCGGTGACCCCGATCAACTACTCCGATCTGGTGCTGGTCGCTCATCCGGCCCTGCCCGATGCGACGCTGCAAGACCTGATCAAGCACGCCAAAGCGCAGCCGGGCAAGATCAACTACGCATCGAGCGGACCCGGCACGCCGTATCACATGGCCGGCGAACTATTCAAAAGCATGGCCGGGGTATCGCTGGTGCATATCCCCTATAAAGGCAGCTCGGGCGCGCGCAGCGACGTGATTGGCGGGCAGGTCGAATTGATGTTTGACGCCGTCACCATCATGGCAGATCAAATCCGCGCCGGCAAAGTGAGGGCGCTGGCCACCACGGGTCGGCAGCGCTCTGCGGTGTTGCCCGAAGTGCCAACTGTCAACGAAGCCGGAGTGGCGGGTTATGAGGCCACCATCTGGCTGGGTCTGATGGCGCCCAAGGGCACGCCCAAAGCGGTGGTGGACCGACTCAACGGCGCCGTGGGCAAGATTGCCAGCCAGCCGGAGGTGCAGCAGGTGTGGGCCAAGCAGGGGGCCACGGCGCTGGTCATGAACCCCGAGGTGTTTGACAAATACGTCCGCGACGACGTTCTCAAATGGGCTGGCGTGATCAAGACTGCCGGCATCAATGCCGATTGAATTCAAGTGACACCATGTCCCAACAACTCCACGTTCTCAGCGGCGGCGCCGCCTACGGCCTGGTCTCCAAAGTGGAGGCTCGCTTTGCGGCGGACACCGGTTACAGCATTGCCGGCACATACAGCGCAGTGGGAGCCATGCGCGACCAGCTGCTGGCCGGTGCCGCGTGTGACGTCCTTATTCTCACCGAGGGACTGATCGCCCAGCTGCAAGCCAGTGGCCATGTGGTGGGGGGCAGTGCGCGCTCGCTGGGCACTGTCAAAACCGGTATCGCAGTCAAGGCCGGTGAGCCTGCGCCGAACGTCGCAACGTCCGATCAGCTTAAGGCCGCACTGTTGAATGCGGCGGGCGTCTATTTCCCCGACCCGATCAAGGCCACTGCCGGCATTCATTTCATGAACGTGATCAAACAGCTGGGCATAGCGACTCAACTGGCGCCTCGCTTGCGCCCGTTTCCCAACGGTGCCAGCGCCATGAGCGCGATGGCCCAGTCGGCTGAGCTGGGTTTGATCGGCTGCACCCAGTGCACCGAAATTCTCTACACCCCAGGCATCAGTCTGGTCGCCGCATTACCCAAAGCGTTTGAGTTGGCCACCGTCTACACCGCCGGTGTCAGCGCCAGTGCGGCCAACCCGCAAGCGGCTGTTGCACTGATCGCAATCCTCGCCAACCCGTACGAAGCGGCGCTTCGTCAGTGCGCTGGTTTTGAAGAGTAAATCACGCTCCAGCTGATTGGCAAGGAATTGACGTGGGTCATTGAACTATTTATTGTCCCGGGCAGAATGGAGTCGTTGAAGAAGGGGGAGGGGCCAATTCGGCGCCCAATGAAGGAAGCCCCTGAATGAGTGAGGTTGGAAATGTCTGATATAGAGAGCAGGGCATCCCCCTACATCGTCGCAATCGGAGCCTCTGCCGGGGGGTTGGAGGCGCTGGAAAAATTGTTCGACGGGTTGGCATGTGACTCTGGCTCGACCTTTGTCGTTATTCAGCATCTGTCGCCCGATCATAAGAGCATGATGGCCAACTTGCTGTCACGCCACACCCAGATGCCGGTGGTGATGGTGGAGCAGGACATGCCGATTGAGCCCGACCATGTCTATTTGATTCCGCCCGGCTCCATCATGCACATGGGCGAGGGCCATTTGCGCCTGACACCCAAAAATCCCCGCACTTTGACCCTGCCAATTGACGTCTTTTTCAAATCCCTGGCCACTCACTATGGTGCGCGCTCGGTTGGGGTGATTCTTTCGGGCACCGGCTCCGACGGCACCCGCGGCGCTTCGGCCATCAACGACGCCGGTGGTTTTTTGATCGCCCAGGAACCCGAGAGCGCCAAGTTTGACGGCATGCCGCGCAGCGTCATTTCAACTGGCCTGGTTGACGCCATCTTGCCAGTCGAACAAATCGGGCCACGCGTGCTCGCGCACATTCTGAATCAACCCATTGTCAAGGGGGAGACGGTCAGCGAGCCTTCAAGCAGAAGCGTCGCGCTCAGTCCGGAATCGGCCTTGAGCGGCATCTTGCACCTGTTGCTCCAGGTCGGTGGCATTGACTTTCAGGACTACAAGCCGGGTACCGTGGTGCGCCGCATCGAGCGCCGCATGACGGTCAACCAGGTGGAATCGATGGACGCTTACCTGGCGCAACTCAATGATGATCGCACCGAATTGCTGACGCTGCGCCGCGAGTTGCTGATTCCGGTAACCAGTTTTTTCAGGGATGCTGAAGCCTTCGAGATATTGGCGCGCCAGATCGTTGAACCGATGGTGGTCAAAAAGCAGGCCGGTGAATCGATCCGGGTGTGGGCGGCTGCGATTGCCACTGGCGAAGAGGCGTACTCGATCGCCATGCTGTTCCTGGAGGCTTTTGATCAGCTCAAACAATGGCCCGCATTGAAAATATTCGCCACCGACGTTGAGCAACAAAATATCGAAACCGCCGGTTCGGGCATATACCCCGAGTCGATTGCAGCCGAGGTATCGCCAGCGCAGCTGGAGCGTTTCTTCGTGAAGAAAGGCAATCATTTCGTTGTCAAGAACGAGTTGCGCCAGTGCATCGTGTTTGCGCGCCACAATCTATTGACCGATCCCCCATTCACCAAGATGGATTTGGTCGTGTGCCGCAATGCCTTGATCTACTTTCGCAACCCGGCGCAAGTGCGCTCACTCAAGCGCCTGCAATACGCTCTGGTGCCCAATGGGCATCTTTTTTTGGGATCGAGCGAGTCGCTGGCGGAGTTACAAAAAGACTTTTCGCCAGTCAGCGCGCGGCACAAGATATGGCAGATGGTGCGCCCCCTGAGCCTACCACTGGAGATGTCCAAGGGCTCCAGTTTTGGCTACACCGGCGCGCATGCCAGCGCCAGCGTCAACACCCGCGTCAGTCGCCTGAAATCCAGCGCTGTGGACCTCGGCTTTGGCGCTTTGCTCAAGGCCTTTGCGCCACCCGCCGCCATCCTGGTGAACGGTCGGCATGAGCTGGTGCATTCGTATGGCGAGGTGCACAAAATACTGCAGTTGCGTGAGGGGCAGGCCAGCCTGGATATCAACCGCATCCTGCCCGACCTGTTGATACCAGTGGCCGTGGCCTTGTTGTTCAAGGCCGGCCGTGAAGGTACCAGTGTCAGCTCTGACAGCCTCAAGCTAACGTCCGACGGTGGTCAGGTGGAGCATCTGCGTTTGAGCGCCTGGCCGGTCGAAGAGTTTGAGGGTGAGCGACTTACCCTGCTGGCATTTGAACAAGTGCGCACACCTGTGCCCAGTCAGACCATGACCACAGTCGATGTGGACGCTGAGACGTCTGAACGCATTGAGGTGCTGGAGCGCGAGCTCGCCGCCACGCGTGAAAGTCTGCAAGCCACGATTGAGGAGCTGGAGACTTCCAACGAAGAGCTGCAGGCGACCAATGAAGAGTTGATGTCTTCCAATGAGGAACTGCAGAGTTCCAACGAAGAGCTGCAATCGGTCAATGAAGAGCTCAATACAGTCAATGCCGAGTACCAGGAGAAGGTTGACATTCTCAATCGTTTGAATGTGGACCTGGACAACATGGCGCAGGCCGGCGCTGCAGCTACTGTATTTGTGGACCAGAGCATGCATTTGACCCGCTTCAGCTCGGATGTCGTTCCTATTTTCAAACTGCGGGACTCCGACCTGGGCCGCCCGCTGGATGATCTGGCCCATACACTCTTGTACCCCGAGCTGATTGCCGACCTTCGCAGGACACTGAAAGAAGGCATCAAGGTGGAGAAGGAAATTCGCGGTATCACCGGTTTGCACTATTTCGTGCGCATGCTTCCCTACAAGTTGCCATCATCGTCTGCAAATGGTGCTGTGATCAGTATTGTCGACGTGACAGCCATGCACGAGGTCTCAAGACTGCAGCAGATCATCGACGCTCTGGCTGAACATATCGCCGTACTCAACGCTCAAGGTGTCATTACCCTGGTCAACAACGCCTGGCGGCGCTTTGCGGCCGACAACGGTGACGCCGATCTGCTGCATTCCGGTCCAGGAATCAACTACCTCGAAGTTTGCAAGAATATTCACGAACCACAGGATCTGAGCGCCAGCGCCGCGCAACAAGGTGTGCGCGACGTACTGGAGGGACGAAGTTCACTTTTTTCACTCGAATACCCTTGTCATTCTCCAAGCGAAGAGCGCTGGTTTGTGATGCATGTGTCGGCCGTCGGCGGGGAACAGCCCGGTGCCGTGGTAAGCCACGTCAACATCACGGCATGGCGGCCAAAGGCGGTGTCGGGCGCACGATGAGCGAGCTGTCGGGTCAGACTTCTGAGCGTCTGCAGCAGCTCAAGCAGCGGGCATTGGAACTGCTGCGGCAGCAGGAGCTGAGCGATGACGCGGGGCCTGTAGCGTCGATCGACGTCACCAAGCTGCTTGAAGACCTGCGCATCTACCAGGTCGAGCTGGAATTGCAGAACGAGGAATTACGCGCTGCCCAGCAAGACGCAGATCTATCCAGGCGACGCTACCAGGCCTTGTTTGAACAAATGCCGCTACCGACCCTGGTTGTGAATGGGCAGGGGATCATTCAGGATTGCAATGAGCGCGCCGGTACCTTGCTGGGGGCGCCCAAATACCGTGTCGGACCTGATAGCCGCCTGTTTGATCGTCTGGATACGCAGAGCCGCACCCGCCTGCATGTGGCGCTGCGCGATGTTCGGCAAGGAGACGCTGTGGTGCTGAGCAAGCTCGTACTCAACGATGCAGACGGCAAACCGACTGTGTTGGATGCACACCTGATTCACTTGTCGCTCAACTACCACCTTGACAGCCACACACTGGTGTTGCTGGTGGACCGCAGTGCAGAGCAAGCACGCGAGGCCGAGCAGCACTTCTTTTCGCTGCTGCTCGACAGCAGCGATAACTTCATCACCGCTGCCGATGGCCACGGGCAGATGCTACTTGTGAACCAGACCTTACTGAACTTCCTGGGTCGCACGCGAGAAGAAGTATTGGGGCAAAGGCGCGAGACTTTCTTGCCCCTACGCTACGCGATCTTGCAAAGTGAGGCGGATCAAAAAGTGCTGCGCACCGGGCAGTCACACACACTGGAAGATCAGGTCAATTTCGGCGAGCCGCATGGTGTGCTGGACTTGGTCACGCGGAAATTTCCGATTCGTGATTTGCAGGGCAATATCTACGGCGTTGGAGGTATATCCACAGATATCACCGAGTTCAAAGCCAAGGAGCGCCAGACTTTGCTGAGTGAATCGGTCTTCTTGACCGCTGCCGAGGCGATTATCGTCACCGATCCGCAGACCCGCATCATTCGCGTCAACCCGGCCTTCACCCAACAATCGAAATTTTCAGAGACATCGGTGCTGGGTCATCGAACCAATATTCTGAAATCCGGCCGACAAACCGCAGCGTTTTACCAGGCCATGTGGCGCGAATTGACAGAGCAAGGCAGCTGGTCAGGTGAAATTTGTAATCGGACTGGCGATGGCCACTACTACACGGTCTGGAGCAATATCAACGCCGTTCTCGATGAGCAGGGTCACGTCATCCATTACATCGCCGTCCAGACCGACCTGACCGCACTGCGCGCGATCCAATCAGAAGTGCGGCACATGGCGTCGTTTGACAGCTTGACAGGCCTGCCTAACCGGACACTGTTCAATGACCGTATCAGTCAGTTGATTGCCTTCACAAGGCGGCGTCGTAGCAGTTTCGCCCTGTTGTTCATTGACATTGATCACTTCAAGGAGGTCAACGACAGCATGGGCCACCAAGTTGGCGATGAATTGCTCAAGAGCATCGCCCGGCGATTGCAGGAGGCTGTTCGCATCGAAGATACTGTGGCTCGAATGGGCGGGGACGAGTTTGTTGTTCTGTTGCCGGCCGCTGATCGCCAACAGGGTAGGGTGGTTGCCAATAATCTGCTGGAACGACTCCATGAGCCCATGACGCTGGGTCAATCTTTGCGTTACCAGTCTATGGCCTCGGTCGGTCTTGCGGTGTTTCCCGAAGATGGCGAGACACCCGACCTATTGATGCGCAACGCCGACATGGCTATGTACGAAGCCAAATTGGCTGGCCGCAACTGCATTGCTTCCTACACCCGGCAGATGACTGAGGAGAACGCGAACGTCTTTGCGATTCAGACCGAACTGACGGGCGCGATTGAGCGCCAGGAGTTGCGGGTCTATTACCAACCCAAGTACCGCTTGACCGATCACACTCTGGTCGGTGCCGAGGCTTTGGTCCGCTGGGAGCGTCCGAACCATGGGCTGACGCTGCCGGATGTGTTTATTTCGATTGCGGACAAATCCGGCCTGCTGGTTGATATCGATCAGTGGGTACTCAATGAGGCACTGCGTCAGGTGGGGCAATGGCGACAGACCGGTCTGTGGAGCGACACGATGAAGCTGGCGGTCAACCAGAGTGCGAGTGACCTACGACGGCCGGCGATGATCGCCCAAGTGCAAGGTTTTCTGCAAACCCATCGGGTGCACGCATCCACGCTCGAATTGGAGATCACTGAGGACACTTTGCTGGAGCATACCGACGAGCTGATTCAGCGACTCAGTGACCTCAGGCAACTGGGCATAGCGATTGCCATCGACGATTTCGGCACTGGCTACTCAAGCCTTTCTTATCTGCGAAAACTGCCGATTTCGGTGATCAAGATTGATCGAAGTTTTGTGCGCGACATGTTGATCAAAGAAGGCGGTCGCGTTTTGGTAGAAACCATCATCGTCATGGCGCACAATCTGGGCCATGAACTTGTGGCAGAAGGCGTAGAAGAACAAGCTCAATTGGAGCGTCTGCTGGAACTGGGTTGCGAGGTCGGCCAGGGTTATCTGTTCGGCAAGCCCGTGTCAGCCGATCAGTTTTTTGAAGATCACCTGGCACGGTGCATGGTCGTGCAATAGCGTCCCGAACAAGAGGGGTCAGCTCACTGGGAGCGCAGCGGACGTGTACTCTGACCCCCTTTATTCTCTGACCCCCTTTATTCTGAAGACAACTGGCCAAATCGTCCTACCGTGGCGTAGTCTGTCAGCGTTTGCCGCAGTTCATCGTTTTTCGCTGTGTTCAAGAAGTGTTATTGCGTACAGTCGGTGCATTCAAGCTTTGCAACGCCGGGACCCGCCATGATCAACGAAACACTCAATCAGGCCAACAGCAGCCCCTGGGGACGTGCCTTCAGTGCCATCGTGAGAACCTATCACGCCTACGCGGGCTGGCTGGTCAGCATTTCGTGGTGGCGCTTCCTTGGACTGGCCCTGGTGCTAATTATTTCCATGGGAATTCTTCACGACGTCCCGCCGTTGAGCTGGACCTATTCGGAAGTCCTCACCGACACCGACATCCCGAAGCGCTTGCGCAAGCCGGAACCGCCGCCGAAACCGGGCGCGCAAAAAAAGAGTTCGGTTGACGGCGTCGATATTTCGATTGACGAGCGCGGCGTTCACATCACCACCCGCAAGCTACCCGCGACAGCACCGGTGCTGCCGGCTTCTGCCGGCGCTTCCGCCAGCACTTCTTCAGAAGCGCCGGCCAGCGCGCCGGTGGAGCAGGGGGTGACGATCAAACTGCCGCCAGGCGCTGACTCGCAGGCGGTCAAGGAGGCGGTCGAAGAAGCGCGGCGCGAGCTGCTGGATGCGATCGAGGAGGCCAAGCAGGAGGCGGCCGATGCTGCCGAGGCCGCTGCGGATGCACGACAACCGCGTGTCATTCGGCACCGTTATGGCGACCCGCTGATGCCGCTGACGATGTGGTTCATCCTGCTGTCCATCATCATCAAGGTCAGTTACAAGGGCAAGGTGCAGGCCGAAGCGAAGGCGGCACGGGCGACCGAGGTGGCTGAGTCGGAGTCCTTGAAGCGCCAGGTGGTCGAGGCACGCATGGCCGCTATGCAGGCGCAAGTCGAACCCCATTTTCTGTTCAATACGCTGGCCAGCATCGAGCATCTGATCGAGACCGATCCACCGCGTGCCGGCAAGATGCAGAGAAACCTGATTGCACTGCTGCGTGCCAGCATGCCGACCATGCGCGAGGCCAACGCCCAGGCCACGCGCGATCTGGGTCGTGAGCTGGCCATGATCCGGCCTTATCTTGAAATTTTGAAGGTGCGCATGGAGGACCGGCTGCAGACCGAAGTGAAGGTCAGCGATGGATTGCTGTCCGCAGAGTTTCCCCCAATGATGCTGCAAAGCCTGGTAGAAAACGCCATCAAGCACGGGCTGGAGCCCAAGGCCGAGGGCGGGCTGCTGAGCGTGAGTGCCGAAATCGTGCATGGCAATCTAGCCGTCACCGTTGCCGATACCGGCATTGGCTTTGGCAAGTCCGACACCGCCGGCACCGGCATTGGTTTGAGTAACATCCGGGAACGGCTGTCCCTGCTTTATGGCAACAGGGCCAGTCTGGCGGTGACGGAGCCGGCCACCGGTGGCACTTCGGTCACCATCACGCTGCCCTATGTGGCGCACGCCAGTGCGGAGCCCTGAAATGCCGATAGCCCTGATCGCCGATGACGAACGATTGATGCGTGAGCAATTGCGCGCCCGCCTTGCCGAGGTTTGGCCGGAACTGGAGATCGTGGCCGAGGCACGCAACGGTCAGGAAGCCGTCAATTTGACCGAGCAGCAGCATCCCGACGTGGTGTTTCTTGACATTCGGATGCCGGTGCTCACGGGGGTTGATGCGGCGCGGCAAATCGCGCAGCTTGCCACCTATGAAGAAGCCGAGGGTTGGCCAGGCTGTGAGATCGTCTTTGTGACCGCTTACGACCAGTATGCGGTGCAGGCATTTGAGCAGGGCGTGGCGGATTACGTGCTCAAGCCCGCCGAGCCGGAGCGCCTGCGCCTGACTGCCGAGCGCATCAAGCAGCGCATGGCCGAACGCTTGCAGCACGACGCCAACGGCGCCGCAGGGCAAGCCATCACCTTGCCCGCACACACGCCCGACATGCAGCAACTATTGCAGCGGCTGGCAGCGCAAATCAACCCCAGGGGTCCAGTCAAGCTGCAATGGATACAGGCCACGGTGCGCCAGACGATTCAGATGATCCCGGTGACCGATGTGCTGTTTTTTATTTCAGATGAAAAGTACACACGGGTCCAGACCGCGACGATGGAAGCGCTGATCCGCAAACCGATCAAGGAACTGGTGGAAGAAATCGACATGAACCTGTTCTGGCAGATCCATCGATCGACGCTGGTCAATGTGAAGGCGATCGCAGGAATCAGCCGCGACGAGCGTGGCAGGCAACTGGTCAGCGTTCGCGGCCATCCGGAGAAACTCGAAGTCAGCCGCAGCTACGCAGGGCTGTTCAAGGGGATGTAGGCAACGCGTCGGCCTCGGCTGGCGTCAGCCCCCTATACTTGCCCACCACTGCGTCACTTGTCCTGTGCGCGGCATGCCACTGGTACTGCAGTATGTCTCACCGTATCGAATTGGAAACCATCTTCAAGACACTGGGTCTCGCACCGCCGGGCCACAGTGCGGACGGTCTGGAGGTTTGCACGCCGATCGACGGCAGCCGCCTGGCGAGCGTAGCCATCGATAGTGAGGCGCAGGTCGACGCCGCGGTGGCTCGGGCTCAGAGTCGCTTCAAGACCTGGCGCGAGCTGCCGGCACCCAAACGCGGCGAACTCGTGCGCGCCTTTGGCGAGGCGGTGCGACGCCACAAGGCGCCACTGGGATGCCTGATTACGCTGGAAACCGGCAAGATCCGGCAGGAGGGTTTGGGTGAGGTGCAGGAGGTGGTGGACATCTGCGAGTTTGCCGTCGGTCTGTCGCGCCAGCTTTATGGTTTGACGATCGCCAGCGAACGGCCCGAGCACAAGCTGCTTGAGACCTGGCATCCGCTGGGTGTGGTCGGCATTATTTCGGCCTTCAATTTTCCGATGGCTGTTTATGCCTGGAACGCGGCGCTGGCGCTGGTCTGTGGCAACACGCTGGTGTGGAAGCCGTCCGAAAAGGCACCGCTGTCGGCACTGGCTCTTTCGGGCCTGTTGTTGCAGACTGCCGGAGAGCAGGGGATCGACCCGGTCGGTTTGGCCGAGCTGTTGGTTGGCGAGCGCGCGGTTGGCGAGGCCCTGGTCTCGCACGCTGACGTCAAGCTGATCAGCGCGACCGGTTCCACCGCCATGGGTCGGGCTGTGGGCGTAGCCTGTGCTTCACAGTTCAAGCGTTCGCTGCTCGAACTCGGTGGCAATAACGCGGCCATCGTGTGCCCCTCGGCCAATCTCGAACTGGTGGTGCGGGGCGTGGTGTTCGCAGCGGCGGGCACCGCGGGACAGCGCTGCACCAGCTTGCGCCGCCTGATCGTGCACCGCACGGTCCACGCGGCGCTGGTCTCCGCCTTGCTGCGCGCCTATGCGCGCCTTCCTGTTGGTGATCCGCTAGCCGCCGGCACGCTGGTTGGCCCCTTGATTGACCAGCGTGCCTTTGATGCCATGCAGCAGGCGCTGGAGCGCGCACGACGAGCCGGTGCGCGGGTCCACTTTGGCAATCGTGAAGCCGTCGGAGAGGCGGCAGCGTTCTATGTTCGCCCGGCCATTGTTGAGTTGGCGAGGCAAACCGGACCGATGTTGCAGGAAACCTTTGCGCCGATTCTGTATGTGGTTGCGTACGACAGTTTTGATGAGGCGATCGCGATCAACAACGCGGTCAGCCATGGCTTGTCATCGGCCGTCTTCACGCAGGATCTGCGCGAAGCAGAAACCTTCACGTCAGCGCGTGGCTCCGACTGCGGGATTGCCAACGTCAATCTCGGCACCAGCGGCGCCGAGATTGGCGGCGCTTTTGGTGGCGAAAAGGAAACCGGTGGCGGTCGTGAATCAGGTTCTGACGCGTGGAAGGCCTACATGCGCCGCGCGACCAACACCATCAATTACGGCAACACGCTGCCACTGGCGCAGGGGATTCGATTCGAGTAGTAGACGGTCTCGCGGCTTGCGACAGGAGGTTTCAACCCCGGCCGGTGTGCGACAGGACAATCCCTGCGAAGTATTGCCAGCGCAGTAGGCATCGGTTATTCTTGGCCGGATCAAATATCCGTTTTCGGGACGCACGAACTTTTTCAAGCAGGTCTCAGTGAGCATCAAACTTTGGAATCGCGCCGGTTTGGCGATGATGATCGGCCTGGTCCTGTTTGGGTGGTTGCGCGTGGCCGGGGCTCAGGACAGGGGTAGCGCAGGTGATATTCAGACATCATGCGCGGTCTCGGGTATTCCACCTGTGGAGCAGATTTCGGTCACATGGACCGGCGACTGTGTTGATGGCAAGGCCAGCGGTGTCGGTACTGTTTTTGCGTTTGGAGGGGGTGAGCTTCGCTACATTCTTCGGGGGCAGTTCACCGACGGACGCTTGACACGGCAGGATCAACTGCGCCAGTGCGCCGGAGCCGACTGCCAGGATCAGATCGCCGCTGCCGTGCTGCGCGAGCACGCGGCGCTCGGTCGGAAGAGACCGAGCGCCGATAGCGTTGCGGCTCCAGCACCGGTGATTGGCACAGCACCGGGTCAGGTCGAAATTCGGGGTGAGGATGCGGTTTATCGAGGAAATTTTGAGGTCGATCGGCAAAGCGGCAGGGTTTCAGGTGAGGGGCGTGCCGAATTTTTTGATGGGCGCGTTTTCAGCGGGAAACTCGTGAATGGCAACAAAGAGGGGCGCTGCAGCTATCTATGGGCCGACGGGCAGAGGTACGAGGGCGAATGGCGCAATGATTTGCAGGATGGCTCGGGCGAGTGGACTTCGGCCAAGGGCGAACGCTACGTCGGTCAATACCGTTCGGGCAAGCGCGAAGGCAAGGGCGTGATGACCTACGCGAACAAGATGGAATACAGCGGCGAATGGCTCGCAGACCAACCGACAGGCAGGGGAACAATCCGGTTTGCAAACGGTGACGTCTATGAAGGACAGGTCATTGCGGCAGAGCAGAGCGGAACCGGAACGCTGACCGACAAGGATGGCAATCGGTACACAGGACAGTGGCTGCGCGGGGAGAGAGACGGCAGAGGTATCGCGGTCTGGAACAACGGACAGCGTTACGAAGGCGAGTGGCAGCACAATCGAAAACATGGCATGGGAACTGTTCACTTTGCGGACGGTGGCAGCTACGACGGACAGTGGCGCGACGACCGGGCGACAGGGCAGGGCAGCATGACGTTTGCGTCGGGAGACAGCTACGTGGGCGACGTGCAGAACGGAACGCCCCAGGGCAAAGGGGTGTACAAGTGGGGGTCCGGGGATCGGTTCGAAGGCGAATTCGAGGCCGGTAAACCCACTGCCAATGGGATTATGACCTTTCGTATCGACACGACCCCGATTGCTCCCGCAGAGCCAACCGCTCCCCCGCTGGCGGCTGCGACGGAGCCGGGTAGCGTTGTCGTGTCCAGAGCAACACTTTGCTCCCGTGCTTACAACGGCGCGCGCGGTGTCATTGCTTTACGTCGATTCATGGAAGTCTTTCCGGATGACGAGTGCCAGCGCCACACGCTGGCCCGGCAAAAAATTGCCGTGATCGAAGAAAATGAACGCAAGCTTGCCAGGGAGCAGGAAGAGCGTGCGCTGCAGGCCAAGGCACTGGTCGGCCTGGTGGTCGCCTATCGGCAGGAGTACCCCTTCTGTGCGGTGGGATCGGGTAGCAATTGCCAGCGTGTGCTATATCAGTTCGACGTCAAGGGAAAGATCAGGAGCGTTGACCTGGCGCGTCAGAGCGTCCAGGTTCAGGTGGTTGACGTTGTCATGCTGGGCAACGACAAAGGCGCTTCGGCGCAACTGTTTGCGCAAGGACGTCTGGCTGCCAATGAAGCGTTTCGTGCCAGCGTGCTGGGGACGACGCAATGGAAGTCGAAGGCCGACGTGGGCTTGGCCTTCTAGGGCGTGGGCCTCGATCGATCGAAGATGGCGGCGCCCCCCTATTGGTGATATTCGTTTACAGTTGTTAATCAGAGGCCTCATTTGTCAAGTCCGTCTTCCAATCTGCTGACGCTCCATGCAAACTGTTTGCCGGTGGGGACAGTGATCGCCGATTTTGAAATCATCGGTTTGATTGGCGAGGGCGGCTTTGGCATCGTCTACCTGGCCCGTGACCTTACTTTGGATCGGGTCGTGGCGCTGAAAGAGTTCATGCCTGCCGCGTTCGCAGGTCGGCTGGATGGTGTCCGGGTCGGCGTGCGTGCAGCCAACCACCTCGACACCTATCAGGCCGGACTGCGCAGCTTCATCAACGAGGCCAGGATGCTGGCGAAGTTTGCCCACCCGGCACTGGTGGAGGTGTACCGTTTTTGGGAGGACAACGGCACTGCCTACATGGTGATGAGGTTCTATCAGGGAGAAACGCTGCGTCAGCAACTGTCGCGCGCAGACAAGACCTTTGACGAGCATTCGATTGCGCAAATCATGGCGCCAATTTTTGATGCGTTGGCGATGTTGCACCGCGAACAGGTCTATCACCGCGACATTGCGCCGGACAACATCATGCTGTCGGACGGACGCCCGGTACTGCTTGATTTTGGTTCGGCGCGTCGCATCATTGGGGACGCGACGCAGGCGCTGACGACAGTTCTGAAACCGGGATATGCGCCGGTCGAACAGTACGTTGACGACGGAACAATGAAGCAGGGTCCCTGGACCGACGTCTACGCGCTGGGAGGAGTGCTTTACCATTTGGCCACCGGCAAGGCACCCCTGCAAGCCGTTTCCCGTCTGTTGTCGGACCCGCTGCCAACGGTCAATGAGGCCACCAACAACGCGTTCTCACCGATGTTTTCGGATGCGGTGGCGAAGGCGATGGCGGTGCGGGTGGAAGATCGCTTGTGCAATGTGAAGGATCTGAGCGACATGCTGGGGTGGAATACGGCACAGGTGGCTCGGGTGGTCACGCTGCCCAGCGCGTCCTTGATCCGAGCCGCGCCCAGCACGGCTGCAGCTGTGGAGTTGTCAGCGGCCGGCGAGAAGCCGGTTTACCCGCCCGAAGCGCGCAGCGCGTCCCGTCCGGTATGGATTGCAATCACCGCCACCGGTGTGTTGGCGACGGCGCTGGTCGGCTATTTGATGCTGGCGCCGTCGAGGTCCACCACAACCGCGGAGCCACAGACAGGCACCGCCGCTGCCGCCGGGACCGCCGTGCCGGTCAGTGCGCCTGTTTCTGACAATTTGGCTTCGACTGAAGTTGTTGGGAGGTCGACATCGACAGCTGTCGGCATTGTCAATCTGAACATCCGGCCCTGGGGAACGGTTGTCATCGATGGTGTCACCCGCGGAATTTCCAATGCCAGCCAATTGCGTCAAATCGAGTTGTCGGCAGGGACGCATACGATTGAAATTGCCAAGCCTGATGCAGCGCCGGTCAAGCAGACGATCGAGGTTGGCGCGGCGCCGCTTTCAATAACGCATAATTTCAAATAAGCGCTCCGGGTTTCACCTCACTGCTTCCCCTCCATCATGAACACACAGGCTCCGTCATTTGTAGTTGCTTCCAGTGCCCTGCCTGTAGGAACACGCCTGGGTGAATTCGAGATTACTGGCGTGGTCGGTGAGGGCGGCTTCGGCATTGTCTACAGCGCTCATGATTCGAGTCTTGACCGCATCGTGGCAGTCAAGGAATATCTACCCTCGGCCTTTTCCGGTCGCACCACGCAAGGCCAGGTACAAGTCAAGTCCGAGGTGCACCGAAAGACCTTCGAGATGGGTCTTTCGAGTTTCATCAACGAGGCCAAGCTGCTGGCCAAATTTTCCCATCCCGGCCTGGTTGAAGTGTTCCGTTTTTGGGAGGCCAACGGAACCGCTTACATGGCGATGCGCTATTACCGCGGTGTGACCTTGCGCGAGTTGCTGCGGACCAGCCCGGAGCTGGTGACCGAGCAGTGGTTGTGCCAGACCCTGGACCCGATTTTGCTGGCGCTGTCCGAGCTGCACAGCGAGAAGTGCTATCACCGCGACATCGCGCCCGACAACATTCTTGTGCTGCCCAACGGACGTTCGGTGTTGATGGATTTCGGTGCAGCGCGACGCATCATCAGCGGAATGACGCAGGCCCTGACGGTGGTTCTGAAGCCCGGCTACGCTCCGGTTGAGCAATATGACGACGACGGAGCGATGCCGCAGGGGGCCTGGACCGATATCTATGCGGTCGGTGGATTGCTCTACCACCTGATGACCGGCAAGGTGCCGGTGCAGGCTATTTCGCGCATGATCAGCGACCCCCTGAAGCCGGTGTCGGACCTGGCACGGGGCAGTTACTCGAAGCAGCTTTGCGACGTCGTAATGAAGTGTCTGGCCGTTCTGCCGAACAACCGTTATCAGACTGTCGATGAATTGCGCGCAGCGCTGGGATGGGTCTCGACGCCTGGCCAATCCACCCTGATCCTTACGCGGCCGGCAGTAGTTCCGGCAGTCAATGATTCGGAAAGCGCGGCGGTTCTGACTGTGCCGACAGTGCCGCAGCCGGTGCAGGGTCCGGTGACGGCAAGCGGTTCCGAGCGGGCGACGGATTTGTTGGCATCTGCGCCCGCTCTGGATCCCATGGAAATGCTGAACGATCTGGTAGCGTCTTCCTTGCCAGCGGGACCCCGAACAATCCAGCAAGTGGCGACCGCGGAGCCTTTGCCGTCGCTCGTTGAACCGGCGGCTCGATCCGCCAGATCAAGAAACGTGTTGCTGGTTGGTGGGCTTGTTGCAGCAGCGGTCGTGCTGGGCATCACTGCATTCTTCTACAGTGGGACGCAGCGGACGGTTGAGACGAAAACCGCTCCGGTGCCGACCGCCATTGCGCCGGGTTCTGTGACTGACCCGGGCAGCGGACCTGCTGTCCAAAGCGCGGCCTCAAGCCCGGCTCCGGCTCCGGCTGACAGCGCGGGGACGGTACGCTTCGAGTTGAAAAATGGCTGGGGCACCGTGTTTGTGGACGGTGAAGACAAGGGTACTGCGCCGCCTGTCATTGTGGTGGAACTTTCTGGCGGCATGCATCAGATCGAGTTGCGCAATCCGGCGCTGCCGACGGTCCGCCGCACGGTCGAAGTGATACCCGGAAAGATCGTCGTGGTGCGGCACACTTTCGGCAACTAGCATCTTTCATTAACCCCTATCAACCCTATCATCATGAAACATCCCATCGAAAGTTTTTTGATTGTCTCGGTCGGCCTACTTCTGGCTGCTTGTACCACGGTGCCCGATGGGGACCAGGCGACCGGAAAAAGGGGATCTGCGACCCAGCCCTCTGCGCCGGCAAGCTCACCTGCGCCAGTTGCGGTACAGCCTGCGGCAACGCCGGAGCCAGTTGTTGCAGCGCCCGTCGATGTGCCGGCGCCAGCACGAGAGCCTTCGGCGAGCGAAAAGAAGCTGGCGGCCGCGCTGGGCAGCTACGAGCGCGGTGAATACGGGTTGGCGATTCGATCGCTGACGCCGTTGACCACAGACAGTTCGCTGGACCCGGAAAATCAGTTGGTTGCGCTCAAGACGTTGGCATTCTCGCAATGCCTGACGCGTGCCATAACCGCTTGCCGTAAGACTTTTGAGCGTGCTTTTGCGCTGGACGGAAAATTTGATCTGGCGCCCGCCGAGAAGGGACATCCGATCTGGGGACCCCAGTTCGTGGCTGCCCGAAAAGCCTCGGCACCCAAGACCCGGTGAAGGTCCAGGCAACGCAGGGAGCCCGGGTCTATGCCCCTTGTCACATTTGAGGTCTTGTCTCTGGACACGTCGCCCTTGCCTGCACCACTTAGCCACCGGTTCGATGAAAGCGGTGGCACCATCGGGCGCGATGCGACCAATACTTTCGTGCTGCCGGACAAACACCGGCGGGTTTCGCGGCTGCACGCCGCAGTGACCTTTCCGCAGGGTGTCCCGACTCTCACCAACGCAAGCACTTCATTGCCCATCGGGGTTCGCGAAGAGACGCTGGACTGCGGTCAAACCATGCAACTGGCCTTGGGCGACGTGCTTGAGATTGGTCCTTATCTTCTCAGGGTTCAGTGCGTCGAAGGAAGCGATCCGCAGGACGCTCGTACGGTCCTTCTTGCGACCGAAGCGGTCCAGTTTGACCTGCCGAAGGCGTCAGCGCCGGCGCCCGAAAGTGATCCATTTGCCAGCTTGCTGGCAGGAATAGGCTCTGCGCCACCGTTCGAGTCTGGTCAGACTGGCGCACCGCGACCGGTCGCCGCCTCGGGCCTTAGCGTCGATCCGCTGGCCGCGCTGGGATTTGGAGAGTCGCCTGCCTCGCAGCCCGCAAGTCGCCAAAATCCACCTGCCGGGATTACATCGTCGGCGGTCATTCCCGAGGACTTCAATCCGTTCGACCTGCCCTCGGGCACAGTGCGCAACAGCGCCGATCCTTTTTCCGCATTGCTCGGCGCTGCGCCCGCTGCATCGCTGGTGCGTGGCGCTGAAGTATCGATTGATTCATTGTTCGCCAATTCAGGGACATCTTCATTTGACGGATTGATATCGGGTGCGGGGTCGCCGCGTCCGTCCCCGTCGGGCCTGGATTCCCTGCTGGCAAATTCCGACAGCACCGATCCGCTGGCCCTGTTTGGCAATACCGAGCCGGCGCGTGACAGCGGATTGCAAGTCGTTCGCGACGATCTGGCTGAGGTCAGCGGTGCTTTCCAGCCACCACGCGCCTTCCAGCCGGCGGTACCCGTTGCGCCGCCCGCCCGTAAGGCACCGGCATCCGCTGCAGCCCAACTTGCCAGCCCGGTACCACCGATCGCGGCGGATGCACTGACACAGGCCTTTCTCAAGGGTGCTAGGTTGCCTTTGGACGTGTTGCCGCAGGGACTGACTCCAGAGAGCATGTTTGTGGTGGGAGCTTTGTTGCGAAGCGCAACCTCTGGCGCGGTGGACATGCTCGCGGCACGGACTGCCACCAAACTGGAGGTTCAGGCCAGCGTTACGGTCATCTCGGCGCAGGGCAACAACCCGCTCAAGTTCTTGCCCAGCGGCGAACTGGCGCTGCAACAACTGCTGAGTAAAAGGTTGCCTGGCTTCATGCGGGCGGACGAGGCGATGCAGGACGCCTTCGACGACCTGCGAGCCCATGAAATTGGCGTCATCGCGGGGACCCGTGCAGCCCTGACTGAGGTTCTTGGCAAATTTGATCCGAAGGTACTGGGTGACAAACTTGCCGCTGTGTCCCTGCTGGAGAGCCTGCTGCCGTCGGTTCGGAAAACGAAACTGTGGGAGATCTATCTTGAACGTTATGCCCAGATCCGACGCGAAGCGGAAGATGATTTCCAGAGCATCTTTGGACGTGCCTTTGTGCAGGCCTATGAGCGGGAGACGGTGCGCATGAAGGAGCAGAAGATCGCGTCAGGGGGATCGGTGTGACGACGCATCCGCTACGCATTGACGCCGTCAGTTTTTCGTACGGTGGCGGGCGCGCTTATAACGAGGATGCGGTCGGAGACATCGAAGCTTTCGGTGCCGTCCGCCTGTTGGTTCTGGCCGATGGCGCGGGTGGCCAGGGGGGCGGCGAGGTCGCGGCACAAACTGCGGTGGCGGTCGCCAAGGACGAGTTTATCGGTCTTCCAGTTTTTTCGCCGGACACCTTGCGCCGCTGCATGGAAAAGGCGGATGCCGCCATTCGTGTCAAGCAGCTCAGTGATCCGCGGCTGTCGCGTATGGCGTCGACCATCGTGGCGCTGCTGGTGAACTACCAGCGGGGGCAGGTCTTGCTGGGCAATCTTGGCGACTCCCGCTGTTATGTTTTTCGTGGTGCCGAAGTTGTTGCCCGTTCTTACGATCACAGTCTGGTGCAGCGTTTCATCGACGCCGGACTTTATCCGGTTGAGAAATTACGGCAGCACCCAAAGCGAAACGTGCTTTATGCCTCCCTTGGTGCCAACGAAGAGGGAGTCGATCCCTACGTGAGCGAGGTGCCGGTCAAACTGATGTCGGGAGATGGTGTGCTGCTGTGCAGCGACGGCGTCTGGGAATTGCTTGACGACGTGGTCCTGGCACAGCTTCACGCAAGCAGTCCGACAGTGGAAATCTGGCGTGACCGACTGGTCGATGCGGTGCGGGCTTGCATGCCTGCCGGACACGACAACTTCAGCGCCATCACTGCGCGTTGCCTGTCAGACGGATCGTCCGATGAAGAGCCGGATGGCGTGCGCACCGTGCAACCGTCGGCCAAGTGATCGTGCAACCCAGCCTGCGCTGCCCAGTTCGATCACTGCGTGATCAATCACAAGTCGTAAGGCCAACTGATGTGGTGCTTCAAATAGAAAGACTTTAGGTCAACCAAATTTAGGAAACGGACTTTGCCGTCTGGGGAAAAGACAAGAAAAAACTCGTCAAATTCTGGCTGCCGTCCCATTTTTGCAACCAACCTGCCACTGATCCTTCTGTAGACTTTCCAGAAATCCTGCATACCGTGCTGAACCTTTCTTCCAAAATCCGGAAAAATCCGATTCATCATGGTCGTCAACATGGGGTTGTCGGTCAGGATCTCGAACATCCTGAATGGCTTGCCGTCCTTTTCATAAATCCCCATGAAGTCATAATCTGAATAGAACGCTAGGTCGTCCTTGGTAATCAATCTGTCACCTGTAATAGGACACTTTTTGGTTGAAACAATGTAATCAGAATGCCCGTTGGGGTGCATGATTCCAGTTTTTGGATCAATGTAGCATTTGGTTCCCAATTGCTCCTTCTTGACGACGATGTAGCCATGGTACGAAGATTTGTCGCCGGCGGTGTGGAAATCCTTCATCCAACTTTCCTTGCCAGTGTTCAGCATGTCACCGTGCCTGATCGCGCTTTGGCGGGCTGTCGCACGCGTGATCAAGAACTTCTCTTCGGCGGCGCAGTAATTTCGTGCGTTCATAGCATCCTTGACCAGCATTCCCCCGCGGTCTGCCAAGCTCGCCACTTCAGCATCGTTACTGGCGCACTTTATGACTTTTTCGGCGGAGACAAACTCGCTCTCGAATGTCGCGGCGTTTTTCAAATGGGCGGGTAACGGGCGACCCCGGCGCAGGACCTTGTTGGTCAGTCCACTGTTCATCGTGGCCTTCATGGAGCGTTCAAAGAGTTGCTTGAGTCTCTGAAGTCGTTGTTGAAACTCTCTTAAGCGCTCCAGCCGCAAACCGACCTTGGGGATCTTGATCGCTTCACCGAGCAGGGGTACTGCACCGAGCAGATACATCGCACAGCCAAGGTAATCTCCCTCCCCCAGTGCATATCTTGCCGCGGGTAGCGAAGCGATCCCGGTGGGATCTAGCATTGTCACCAGTGAAATCTTGAAATCGACGGCGCACTGGGCCATCTCTTTCCTTATCTGTTCCAGTTCTTTCTCGGCAGCAATCATCAGCCGGCCAGAAACGATGGGCGACCAGGTGCCTGACCCATAGCGTATGCCGAAATTCGATGTAAAACTGTATGCGCCGTCGGTGAGAGCGGGGGGAAACTTGACGCCACCCAACTGGAACAGCCACTCCCCAGGTGGATCTTCTTGTTGATAGAATTTTTGCAGGACGCCTTCTTCCCATTGGCCCTTGCGTCCCGTTCCCAATGGCCAAACGTTGTCCGGATTACATTTGACAAACTGCCACTTGTGATTCTCGGCGATCAGGATAACGGCCTCAAAGTCACCTTTGACAGTGTGGCCGTTTATTTGAATACAAAAGTCCCCAACCGTGCATTCCATCCGCACCTCCGGCTTCGGGTTATCCCGGTGAGCAGTCTACTCCCGAAGGGATATTAGGTCACGATTTGTCGATCATGTTGTCCAATCGCGCGATGGCACTTGCCAGAGTGCATCGTCTTGCTGTCTAATTTGCCAAATTTCATCCACCCTACCCGTCGGGGATCTTTTGTGTTTGAACCTGATCAACTAGCGCAGCCGGTCGATTCGCAATCACCGTGCGGATCGGACTGCGAATATGAGGGTGATTTCCTGGCTTTGTCGCAGGCGGTTGCTGGTAAACCGGAGCAGCAGTTTGGAGACACGATCATTGCCGCGGTTGATCCGGATTGGCGCGCGGTTGAGCAGATGGCGGTTGATCTGTTGGGTCGAACCAAGGACTTGCGGGTGGTGGTTTGGTTGACGCAGGCGGCGACTCATCTGCACGGTGTGACGGGTTTTGCCGGCGGTGTTGCATTGATGCAACTTTTGTGCGCCCAATACTGGGACGATGTTCATCCTCGCATCGTGATTGACGGTGACGAGGACCCCTATCTCCGGTCCAACGCGTTGGCGGCACTCTCGGATGGGAGTGGCAGTTATTCTGGCGGTTCGGAAATCATGCGGGCTTTGCGCGCCGCGCTGCTTTCAAATCGCGCCTTGCCCCTCACGGTGCGTGATGTGGAATTGACTTTTTCCAAAGATCCGACAGCGCGTTATTCTGATACCCAAATTGTTTCGATGCTGGCAGACGCAGTGACTGATGGCACAGAGGCGGTGGCAGCCCTTGAACAGGCATTTGAGTCATTTTCAGGCCTGAGCAATCTGGTTGAAGAACGGTTTGCAACCGTCGATCAGCCTGACCTTGCAGCCCTGAAGTCGCTTCTCAGGGTGCTTGTCAGCGCGATGGCTCAGGCCAGGTCTAGCCTTTTCGGTGAACCCTCTGGCGGCGACGCAATCGGGTCCAGAGGTGACGAACGTCCGCCTGTTACCGGTGGTGCGGGTGTGGGCGAAATCAGGTCGCGCGAAGATGTGCGCCGGGCGTTGCAGCGCGTTTGCGAGTATCTTGAGCGCCACGAACCGAGCAACCCGGCGTCCTTGTTTGCGCGCCGGGCTGAGCGCATGCTCGGTTTGGCTTTTATGGATATCATGCGCGAACTCTCGCCGGATGCCATGTCACATCTTCAGATGCTGACCGGGGCCGATTCGAACAGTGAGTCGCAGTGAAAGGGCGGCGCTTCTGCAGCCTGATTTGTGAATTGGTGAATTTTTGATTTTCAATCTTGATAAAGGAGAACGGAACCATGACAGCAAAGAAAAGCGGACAAAAATGGATAGCCAAGAATCGCGCCCCCAGGGTCCAGATTGAATACGACGTCGAGGTTTACGGGGCCGAGAAGAAGATTCAGATTCCGTTTGTCATGGGTGTGATGGCGGATCTTTCCGGAAAATCCGAGGTCGCGCTGCCTGATATCGCAGACCGCAAATTTACCGAGGTCGACTTCGATAATTTCGACGCCCGTATGAAAGCGATCAAGCCCAGGGTCGCCTTCAATGTGCCCAATACGCTGACCGGCGAGGGCTACATGTCGGTCGACGTGAGTTTCGAAAGCATGGACGATTTTTCTCCGACCAATGTGGCGAAGAAAGTGGGGGCGCTTAATCAGTTGCTGGAAGCCCGCACCCAATTGCACAATTTGCTGTCCTACATGGACGGCAAGTCTGGCGCCGAAGAACTGTTGGCCAAAGTACTGCAGGACCCGGCGCTGTTGAATTCACTGTCGTCAGCGCCGAAGCCCGCAGACCCGGCAGCCTGAAGCCATCATACGAAAGGAACCATAGAACATGGCAACCGAACTCCAGTCCACATCACCGCTGGCCCAGGTCGAGTTTCAGGGCAGTGAATTTGCTTCATTGCTGAACAAGGAATTCAAACCCAAGACCGACGAAGCCCGCGGCGCCATCGAAACTGCGGTACAGACGCTGGCACAGCAGGCCCTGGTGTACAGCAACACAATCTCCACCGACGCCTACCGCACGATCGAGGCATTGATCGCGTCGATCGACAAGAAATTGTCCGATCAGATGAACCTGATCCTGCACCATGAGGATTTTCAAAAGCTTGAAGGTTCCTGGCGCGGATTGAAGTACCTGGTTGACAATTCCGATCCCGATGAAATGTTGAAGATACGGGTCCTGAATATTCCTAAAAACGATTTGCGCAAGACGATGCGCCGCTACAAGGGAACCGGCTGGGATCAGAGTCCGATTTTCAAAAAATTATACGAAGAAGAATATGGTCAGTTCGGCGGCGAACCCTATGGCTGTCTGGTTGGCGACTACTTCTTCGATCACAGCGCTCCCGACGTTGAACTGCTGGGCGAAATGGCACGGGTAGCAGCGGCAGCGCATGCACCGTTTATTGCGGGTGCATCGCCCAATCTAATGCAGATGAACTCCTGGCAGGAACTTGCAAATCCGCGTGACCTGACGAAGATATTTTCAAACACCGAGTACGCGGCCTGGCGCGGTTTGCGCGAGTCGGATGACTCGAAATACGTCGGGCTCGCGATGCCGCGTTACCTGTCGCGCATGCCGTATGGAGCAAAGACCAACCCGGTCGATGAATTCGATTTCGAGGAGGACACCGAGGGCGGCAGCCACGCCAAGTACACCTGGTCCAACTCGGCCTTTGCGATGGCGGCCAACATCAATCGATCTTTCAAGGAGTATGGCTGGTGCACATCAATACGCGGCGTCGAATCGGGCGGTGTTGTGACCGATCTGCCGGCACATACATTTCCATCGGATGATGGTGGCGTGGATCTCAAGTGCCCGACCGAAATTGCGATCAGTGATCGACGCGAAGCCGAACTTGCAAAGAACGGCTTCATGCCGCTGGTGCACCGCAAGAACACCGATCTGGCGGCCTTCATCGGCGCGCAGTCTCTCAACAAGCCGGCTGAATACTACGATGCCGACGCGACCGCCAACGCCAACCTGGCGGCGCGCTTGCCTTATATGTTTGCGTGTTCGCGTTTTGCGCACTACCTGAAGTGCATTGTGCGCGACAAGGTCGGCTCGTTCCGCGAGCGTGCCGACATGCAGAAATGGCTCAACGAATGGATCATGAACTATGTCGACGGCGACCCCGCCAACTCGACTCAGGAGACCAAGGCACGCAAGCCGCTGGCGGCAGCCGAGGTGGTGGTTGAAGAAGTGGAAGGCAATCCTGGCTATTACACCTCCAAGTTCTTCCTGCGTCCCCACTATCAGCTCGAGGGTCTTACCGTTTCGTTGCGGCTGGTTTCCAAGCTCCCGTCCGTCAAGTCCGGGGGGGCCAAGTGAGGATGCAGGTCCAGCGTCAGGGCTCGCCTTTTTCAAGAAGGCAAGAACCTTGCGCTGGAAGTTTTGTTGGGACGAAAGCCCTTTGTGGGTGGCAGTGTTAATTAATTTTCAAGGAGAAAGTCATGGCTGGAAATTTATTTTTGCAAATCGATGGTGTTACCGGTGAATGCGTGGAATCGGCGCACAAGGGCTGGATTGATGTGGATTCCTACAGTGAAGGGCTGCAATCGGCGAGCACCGCCAGCTATGGCGGTGGAGCGGGCCTGGGAACCGTACAGTACAACGACATCACGATCACTTGCCAACTGGAAAAAGCCATTCCCAACTTGATGAAGGGTTGCGCTGACCACAAGCACTATCCAAAGGCCTTACTGCACGCCACGAAGATGGGCGGTGATGGAAAGTCATGGACTTATCTGGAAGTTACCCTCACCCAAGTGGTGGTGACGGGAGTTCACTTTAGCGGATCACAGAATCAGATTCCGCAAGTGCAGGTGTCGCTCGCATTTACTACCATTAAGACCGAATATTGGGAGCAAACCAGCACCGGTGGCAAGGGCGCTTCGACCAATGCCGGGTGGGATCAAAAGGAAAACAAGACCCTCTGATAGCCAGGCCGTCTGGTCGGGCCACGAACTGGGTCGTCGCATCCGGATTTGTATCCGGATGCGCAGGCGCTGTGGAGGGTTGGAAAGCCTCCGTCCGAGGCATGTCGATTCAATGACACCTTAATGCAATCGGGAACAAGATGAATGATCAGATGGTTTCGCTCGCGGCTGAGCTTGCCGATCTTCAGTCGCGCGTCAAACGCGATGCCAGTTCGGCAAAATTGCGCATTCACCTGTTCCAGTTACTCTGCGTCATGGGCAGTTGGCAGCGCGCACTGGGGCAACTGCAGGTGTGCGCGCAACTTGATGCCAAAGCCCTGCCGATGGCCCAGATGTACCGGGAGGCGATCAAATGCGAGATGTTGCGGGAACAGGTGTTTGCCGGCAAGCGTACGCCTCAGGTGATGGGCACTCCGCCGGCCTGGATTGGCTGGATGATCGAGGCTTTGCGGCGGGAGGAATCAGCTAGCGCGGCATCCGATTTGAGGGCCCAGGCACTGGAGGCTGCAGAGCCGGATGCCTGCACGGTCGATGGTGCAAGCTGCCAGTGGCTGGCCGATGGCGACTCGCGCCTGGGGCCGGTGTGTGAAGTGTTTGCCAACGGCCAGTATTACTGGCTGCCTTTTGAATCCTGCGCCGCGATCAGGATCGAGGCGCCGGCTGACCTGCGCGATCTGGTGTGGTCGCCGGCTGAAGTGCTGTTGCCCAACGAGGGCCGGGTCCCGGTGCTGATACCAACCCGCTATCCCGAAACAGGAAAGGCTGATGGCGATAAGGGTGATCAATTGAAGCGCAGTCGTCTCACCGAATGGGTGCAACGCTCGCCTGAGGTCTGGGTTGGAATGGGACAGCGGGTTTGGATGAGCGATGTCGCAGAACATTCAATTCTCCAGACCCGCTCCATCACCATGGGGGTGCCCGCGTCGACGATCGTTGACGGGGGTGTGGCTTGAGTCAGACGCGGCAATGACGCGTGCAAGCCATGGAAGACAGCACGATTCTCCGTTCTGAAGGGGACCGCCTGCAGCCCGCGCTGCTGGATCGATTGACCGACGACGAGCCCGATCAGCGTCAGGAAACGCTGCAGCACGCGGTGGTCTCCAAGTCGCGCCTGAAGCGAACCGTATTGAGAGACTTGATCTGGCTGCTCAACACCACGGCGTTGCATACCTCTGACCAACTCGATGGCTATCCCGAGGTACAGCGTTCGGTTCTGAACTTTGGTATCCCGGTACTGTCCGGCAAGAACTTTTCGGGCGTGGACTGGCGCAATCTGGAGCGGCAGATTTACGAAGCGATCCTGATATTCGAGCCGAGAATTCTTCCTGACACGCTCAGTGTCAAGATGTTCGCGCCCAATGATCCGCTCGGACACCACAACGTTCTGCATTTTGAACTGCGAGGGGATCTTTGGTCGATGCCGTTTCCGACCGAACTTCTGCTTCGATCCGAACTTGATCTGGAAACCGGGCACATCAAGTTGATCGACCAGTTGGCGACGGGGGGAGGCTGAGATGGACCCCCGCATGCTTGACTATTACAACCGTGAACTCGCCTATGTGCGTGAACAGGGAGCAGAATTTGCGGAGCAGTTCCCGAAAGTGGCTGCGCGGCTGGGCATGCGCGGTATCGAGGTGGCCGATCCTTACGTGGAACGCCTGATCGAGGGTTTTGCATTCATGTCGGCGCGCGTGCAACTCAAGATGGACGCCGAGTTTCCACGCTTTTCGCAGCGTCTGCTGGACCTGGTGTATCCCGGCTACCTGGCGCCAACGCCGGCCATGGGTATCGCCCGTTTTGAGCCCTCGAAGTCACAGGGCGGCTCACCCGAAGGCTATGTCTTGCCGCGCCACTCCCGTCTGCGTGCACGCCTGCCGGCGCACGAGCAGACCGCCTGCGAGTTTCGCACCGCCCATCAACTGACCCTTTGGCCGCTCAGGCTGGCCGAGGCCCGCTTGACCGCTGCACCGCCGGATCTGCCGATGGACGGATTTCGATCGGCAGCGCTGGTGCGGGGTGCGCTGCGGATGGTGTTCGAGACCACCGGTCAGATTGATGTCTCAACTCTGAAACTCGACTCCTTGCCCCTCTTTGTGAGCGGCACACCCGATATTTCTTCCAAACTGCAGGAGTTGATTCACACCCAGTGCGTGGGTCTGCTGGTGCATGCGGGTGGTTCGCCGGTTCGCACCCCGGTCCCCTATCCCGCCAGCGCTGTCAGCTGCGAAGGATTCGCCTCGGAGCAGGCGATGCTGCCGCTCGATTCCCGTGCCTTTGATGGCTATCGACTGTTGCACGAGTATTTCGCTTTCCCCGAGCGTTACCGCTTCTTTGCGATCAATGGTCTGCAGCGAGCGCTGCCCCAAATCCAGGGTACCCGATTCGAGATTGTGGTGCTCCTAAAAACCAGTCAGGTGGCGCTCGAATCGGTCGTCGATGCCAACAATTTTTTGTTGCATTGCGCGCCTGTGGTGAATTTGTTTGAGCGTGTTTCAGACCGCATCCCGGTCAGCGCGAACCGGTTTGAATATCATGCGGTGATCGATCGCGGCCGTCCGCTTGACTTCGAGATTCACAGCGTCACCCGTGTTACCGGACACCTCAACGAGTCGGATCGGGAAATTGCCTTTCAACCGTTTTATGCTGCAACCGATACCGATCGCCGGGGCAAGGGCGCCTACTTTTCAGTTCGCCGCGAACCTCGTTTGCTGTCTGAGAAAGCGCGGCGGCAAGGGCCCCGTACCGGCTACATCGGCAGCGAATGTTTTTTGTCCCTGGTCGATGCCAACGAGGCGCCTTACGCATCCGATCTCAGGCAGATCACGGTCGAGGCGCTGTGTACCAATCGCGATTTGTCCCTGCTCACGCCGCTGGGCAACGCGGGATCCGATCTGAGCTTGCTGGCATCGGCGCCGGTGGACGAAATTCGCTTTGTGGTCACTCCAACGAGACCGACACCGGCCCTGGCCGAGCGCGAAATCACCTGGCGACTGATTTCTCACCTCAGCCTTAATTACCTGACCCTGACCGACGTCAGTCCGGAGCATGGGGCCAGCGCGCTGCGCGAGTTGCTGGCGCTCTACGCACGACTCGGTGGTGCTGGCACCGAAGCGCAGATCGATGCGGTTCAGAAATTGACCGTCAAGGAGGTGAATCGTCGTGTGCCTCGCACCGGTCCGATTGTCTTTGGCCGTGGTGTTCAGCTGGAACTGCTGATCGATGAAATTCCCCTTGCGGGGGTCAGCCCCTGGCTGTTAGGCGCTGTTCTGGAGCAGTTTTTCGCGCGCCATGTCGGTATCAATTCGTTCACCGAGTTTGTCTTGCGCAGCATTCAGCGCGGGCCTGTGGCCGAGTGGCAAGCGCGCATTGGACGGCGTCCCAGTGTATGAACATGGCGCCCGGGCAGAAATCCTTCGCTGTTTCCAGGTCGCCTGAAGAGCGCCTGCAACGCCTCTTTGCGGGTCTGGCCGTCGACGCCAGTCAGTTCGATTTTTATTACGTGATGCGCCACGTTGACGCTGCCGTGCCCGGAACAGTGCCACTGGGGCGGGCCGCGCGGCCGCTGGCGGAGCCTCTGCGGCTCACGCAACAGCCTTCGCTCATATTTGCGCCGGGCGCGTTGCACCAGTACCGCCCGGGTGTTGCGGCACGCGGCTTCGGGCGACTCTCGGTTTATCACTTTGGTTTGTTCGGTCCGAATGGCGCATTACCGCAGCATTTGACCGAATATGTACAGGAGCGCATGCTGCACGCCAATGACCCTACGATGGCACGTTTCTGCGACATCTTCCAGCATCGCATGATCCTGTTGTTTTATCGGGCCTGGGCGGACTGTCAGGCGGTCACCAGTCTTGATCAACCTGAGCGTGACGCTTTTGGCAGATTTGCCGCGAGTTTGGTGGGACTCGGACAAGACACACTGCGCAATCGCGACCTGGTACCAGACCACGTCAAACTGCACCATGCCGGTCATCTGGCGCGCCAGACGCGCAATGTCGAAGGTCTGGCGCGTCCGCTGGCGGCATTGCTTCGAGTGGCGGTCAAAGTCGAGGAGTATTGCCTGCAGTGGCTTGTCCTGGCTGACGCGGATCGCACTCGCCTGGCCTCGGTCGCGGTCGCGGGCGACGCATCTCAGCGGCTGCAAATCGGCCAGGAATCGTCGCGTCTGGGGCAGGGAGCCATCGCCGGTCAGCGGGTGCCCGATGTCCAGCACAAGTTTCGTCTGCGGCTGGGTGCCATGGGTTTGCGCCAGTTTGAGAGACTGTTGCCTGGGGGCGACCGTTTCTTCCAGGTTCGTGACTGGGTGCGCAATTATTTGGGTGTGGAGCTGGCGTGGGATGCAAGATTGGTGCTGGACAAAGCCCAGGTGCCGGCTGCGCGATTGGGTCACTACGGTCAACTCGGCTGGACCAGCTGGCTCGCCATGCCGGTGGGCAAGCGTCTGCTCGATGCCGACGATGTCGTACTCGATATTGAGCGCCTGAGCCGCGTTCGGACGCCTCAATCAATTGATCAACCGAAGGAGCAACTTCATGTCTGAAATCAGTCGGGCCGCATTGTTCGGCAAACTCAATCCCCTTCTCTACAAAGCGATCGAGGGAGCCACCGTTTTTTGCAAGTTGCGTGGCAATCCCTATGTCGAGTTGGTGCATTGGTTGCATCAGATATTGAGCACCAGTGACAGCGATCTGCATCGCATCATCCGACACTTTCAGTTGGATGCATCCAAACTGGCGGCCGACCTGACACGTGCGCTGGACCGCTTGCCACGCGGCGCGACTGCCATTTCAGATCTGTCCGAACACATCTCTGATTCAGTCGAGCGTGCCTGGGTCTACGGTACCTTGAAATATGGCGACAGCCAGGTGCGCAGCGCCTACATCCTGGTCGGACTGGTCAAGACAAGCGGCCTGCGCAACATCCTTTACGGCATTTCACGCGAGTTCGAGAAGCTGGGTATCGATGCGCTGGCGGAGAAACTGGCCGACATCGTCAAGGGTTCGCCGGAAGACGCTCTGGCCGCCAGCGATGGCAGCGGCATCGGTGGCGAGCCGGGCGAGGCCAGCGGTGCCATGGCACCAGCGCAGCTCGGCAAGCAGGAGGCACTCAAGAAATACGCAATCGATTTGACCGAAAAGGCGCGCAATGGCGAGCTCGATCCTGTCACAGGTCGCGACGAAGAGATTCGCCAGATCGTCGACATCCTGATGCGCCGACGCCAGAACAACCCGATCCTGACCGGCGAGGCGGGTGTTGGCAAGACCGCTGTTGTGGAGGGATTTGCCCTGCGTCTGGCCCGGGGTGACGTGCCGCCGCAACTGCGCGAGGTGTCCTTGCTGTCGCTCGATATCGGGTTGCTGCAGGCGGGCGCCAGCATGAAGGGCGAGTTTGAACAACGCTTGCGCCAGGTGATCGACGAAGTTCAGGCCAGCCCCAAGCCGATCATCCTGTTTGTCGACGAGGTGCACACGCTGGTTGGCGCCGGTGGTCAGGCTGGCACCGGCGATGCTGCCAACCTGCTCAAGCCCGCACTGGCGCGCGGTACGTTGCGCACCATTGGCGCCACGACCTGGGCCGAATACAAGAAATACATCGAGAAAGACCCGGCGTTGACAAGGCGTTTCCAGGTTGTACAAGTGCCCGAGCCGGACGAGGCAAAGGCGGTGGCGATGTTGCGCGGTGTTGCGACCGTACTGGAAAAGCATCACAAGGTGCTGCTGCTTGACGAGGCCATCTCCGCTGCTGTCAGCCTGTCGCATCGCTACATTCCGGCGCGCCAGTTGCCCGACAAGGCGGTCAGCCTGCTCGATACCAGTTGTGCCCGCGTTGCGGTCAGCCAGCACGCTACACCCCCTGAGGTCGAAAATGTGCAGCGCCGTATTGAGATGCTCGACGTTGAGATTGGCATTATTGAACGCGAGGCGGCAGTCGGCATTCCTGTCGGTGAGCGGCTCGCGGAGGCCGGCGTGAAGCGGGCTGCCGCGGCCGAAGTACTCGCCGCCCTTGATCTTCGCTGGAAAGAGGAGAAAGCCCTGGTTGAGCAGGTGCTTGAATTACGTGGAAGACTGCGTGGCAGCGGTGACGGCAAGGTTGATAGCTCGGTGCCACTGGGCGATGAGGCGCGTGCCGCCATGCTTGAGAGTCTTGGCGAGATGCAACAGAAACTGGCCCTCATGCAGGGCGAGGCACCGCTCATCCTGCCGGCGGTCGATGCCCAGGCGGTGGCCTCGGTGGTGGCTGACTGGACCGGGATACCGGTCGGACGCATGGTCAAGAATGAGGTGGAGGCGATTTTGCACATCGCTGACACGCTCAATCAGCGAGTGATCGGACAACGCCACGGCCTGGACATGATCGCCAAGCGCATTCAGACCAGCCGCGCCCGACTCGATAACCCGAATAAGCCGATCGGCGTCTTCATGCTCGTGGGTCCATCCGGTGTCGGCAAGACCGAGACCGCATTGACTCTGGCCGAGACCCTTTACGGCGGTGAGCAAAACATGATCACCATCAACATGAGTGAATTTCAGGAGGCGCACACGGTCTCGACCCTCAAGGGCGCGCCACCGGGCTATGTGGGATATGGCGAGGGCGGAGTGCTGACCGAAGCGGTGCGGCGCAAACCCTATAGCGTGGTGCTGCTCGATGAGATCGAAAAAGCGCACAGCGATGTGCATGAAATCTTCTTTCAGGTGTTCGACAAGGGCATCATGGAAGACGGAGAAGGGCGCCTGATCGACTTCAAGAACACCGTCATCATCCTGACCAGCAACGCCGGCAGTGATCTGGTCATGAGCATGACGCGCGACCCTGAACTGATGCCCGAGCCCGAGCAGATCGCCAAGGCGCTGCGTGAGCCGCTGCTCAAGGTCTTTCCGGCCGCTTTGCTCGGGCGATTGCAGGTTATTCCCTATTTTCCTTTGAGCGACGAAATGCTGGGCAACATCATCCGTCTGCAACTCGGTCGTATCAAAAAGCGTATTGCTGAAAACCACAAGGCCCGGTTCAGCTATTCGGAGAATGTTGTCAAGCTCATATCATCGCGCTGTACCGAGATCGAGAGTGGCGGACGCATGATTGATGCGATCTTGACGAATACGATATTGCCCAGGCTGTCTGAAGAGTATTTGAAACGGACGATTGAAGGCCAGGCCATGGGAAACGTCGGCATGGATGTGACAGACGGGGATTTCAGCTATGTGTTTGATTGAAAATGCCAGTTATTTGACGGTCCGATCCAATGGAACGAATTGTTGATGTTGTGACGCCTTTGGGCAGTGCCTTGTGGTTTCGGCAGATGAAGGGAACCGAGGCATTGTCGAGCCTTTTTGAATTTGAACTTACCTTGCACAGCAAGCAGTCTGGCTTGAGCGCCAAGGCCATGCTGGGCAAGGATGTGACGCTCAAGATCGCAACCGAAGGCGCCAAGGGGCAGCGCTACCTCAATGGCATTTGCACTCGATTCGGTGCCCGCGGGCGTGAAGGGGAACATCTTGTCTATACGGCCCGGTTGCGCCCCTGGTTGTGGTTGGCAGGCAGGCGTAGTGATTGCAAGATATTTCAATTCATGAAGGTACCGGACATCATTTCAGAGGTACTCGGCAAGTATGGATTTGCATCTGCGGTCAAGTTGAAAAAGACTTACCGTGAATGGGATTACTGCGTTCAATATCAGGAGACGGACCTGAACTTTGTGATGCGCCTGATGGAGCACGAGGGGATTTATTTTTATTTCGAGCACTCCGACGGCGAGCACACCCTGGTGCTGGCGGACGACATGAGCTGTCATGCGCCCTTGCCCGGCAAGCCGAGCATCAAGTATTTCGGCGTGGATGCGGCTGGCGTCGCTGAGGAAGAGCATTTCAACAGCTGGCAGGTGCTTGAAGAAGTCAACTCGGGTGAGTACATCAGTGACGACTACGATTTTGAAAATCCCCGGGGAGACCTTAAAACCAAACGCAAGAACGCCTTTGGCCACATGCACGATTCGTGGGAGCGCTACATGTGGCCGGGTGGTTACGTGAATGTGGGCGACGGCGAAAATTATTCCGGTGTGCGGCTTGAATCGCTGGAGTCCGAACATGAACGCACGCAGGGTCAGACCACTGTGCGGACGATGGCGCCAGGGTACTTATTCAATCTTGAACGCTGCCCGCGCGCTGACCAAAATCGCGAATACCTTTCGGTCGCGGTCGATTACCTGTTTCGCGACAATGCCAGAATGACCGCGGTCGGCGGCGGCGGTGGTGACGCTGACTGGAACATTCAGGTGACGGCACAACCCACGTCGTTACCTTACCGGCCACAACGGTTAACGCCGACGCCGCTGACCAACGGTCCGCAGACTGCGGTGGTGGTTGGGCCTGCCGGTGAAGAGATCTACACCGACAAATACGGCCGCGTCAAGGTTCAATTCTTCTGGGACCGTTACGGCAAGAAGGACGAGCACAGCAGTTGCTGGATTCGGGTCAGTCACCCCTGGGCCGGAGACAAGTGGGGCTTCATTCACATTCCTCGCATCGGTCAGGAGGTTATTGTGGACTTCATCGGTGGCGATCCGGACTATCCAATGATCACCGGGTGCGTCTACAACGCCGACCAGATGCCGCCCTATGGCTTGCCCGACAACAAGACTGCCAGCGGCATAAAGTCGCGTTCCAGCAAAGGCGGCAGCGCGACCGATTTCAATGAAATACGGATGGAAGACAACAAGGGCAAGGAGCAACTCTATGTTCATGCCCAGCGCAATCTGGACACGGTGGTGGAGGCGAGCGAATCGCGCGTCGTCGGTGTTGACCGCAGCGCCCGCATCGGACAGCATGACAGCCGCTTTGTCGTCAAGAACGACAAGCAGGTAATCGGTGTCAATCAGGCGCTGCAAGTGCAGTCGAATCAGGATGTTGCCGTCGGCGGCAACCAGAATGTCAGTGTCAAGGGTGACCAGGGCAACATGGTGAATGGCAACCTGACGCAGAGCGTCGGCGGAATGTTGATGGAGAAGGTTGGCGGCGATCACCGGGAGAGTGTGGGTGGCAAACACACATTCACCGTCTCGTCGGACCAGAAGAACAATATCGGCGGCAAGCAGGTCAACTTCGTGCAGGGGGGGCGAAAGTCCATCATCAAGGGCGAGGATGTCACGGTTGCGACCGGCAAGGCCAGTACCTTTGCAGCGGCTGGCTACAGCCTCATGACACCCGTCACCTATTCGCTGCAAAGCCTGACGCGCAAGGTCAAGGTGCTGGGGCAGGATGAAACCACGGTGGTTGGCATGCAGAGCCTGAAGGTGGGTGGAATGCGCAGCACCACCATCGGTGGTATCGATGAATGCAAGGTGGGCGGCGCCCAGACCACCACCGTTGGGGCTGCCAGCACACTTACCGCAACAGCGGCTGTCAGTATCACTGCGGGTGGTGCGGTGTCTGTGACCGGGGGTGCAGCGGTGACGGTGGTCGGTGCTACGGTCACGGTCACGGCGCCGGTCATCAATCTGGTCGGCATCGTCAATGTGGCGGGGCTGCTCAATGTGGCGGGAGCGATCACTACCACCAGCATCATTTCGCCGCTCTACACGCCCGGTGTCGGCAATATGGTGTAGCTCAACATGAATTCCGCTTCCACGTCCGCCAGACCATCGCAGGCTTCCCTTACTGCAATCACGCTGTGGCCCGCTGCGGTGCTGGCGCAGAATCTGGTGGCGGCAAAGCCGACGACCCGTATTCTTGCGCTGGGCATGGCGTTGCAAACCGGCGCCCCGATCCACGACTGCGTTCAGGAGTTGGTGCGTGCCGCCGATCTCAGCCAAGGTGACCCGCTGGCGCTGAAATTGGTGGCGACCGCTCTGGGCGGCTTGCAACCTGGGCGTGCCACCGATCCGGTGCAGGCAGTCCTGGCCACGATGGTTGCGTCGGCGCACGAGTTGCCGGTTCGCATCGCTGCCGCCCATGCAATGTATCGGCTGCGTTGTCTGCCTGCGGCCGCCGTTGATTCGATCTGTCAGATGCTGCTGGATGCTGACACCGGTGCTCGCAAGGTTGCCCTGCTTGCTTTTTCGCCCTTTGCACGCAGTGCTCAGGGTGCAATTGCCGCCTGCATTGCTGGCACCGCCCCGGCGCAGTGGACTCAGCAGGCGCTGTTGGCGTTGGCGCGCAGCGCCGGAGAGGACGGGGCGGCACAGCGCTCTGTCGATGCTTTTGTCATGCGTTCGCTGTCGGGCACAGCGCTGTTGCCAACCGGCATTGCTGCGTACGCCGCTCTGGCGTGCATCAATCCGCAGGGCGCTGCTCTGGCGGCTCTGGTCAAGGTTGCGGCGGATGCGCGGGCCGTGCAAGAGTCGTCGGCGGCGCTGGACGCACTCGGTGAACTCGGGGAGACAGCCCGTCCTGCGGTGCGTCATGTGGCTGAAATGTTGGTGGCGACTGAAGATCCTGCGCGGGAGGAGTTGCTGTGCCGTACGCTTGTCAAGCTGCGCCCGACGCAGCGCGACTTACCGCTTGATCGCGTCCTTCAGCGCCTGCGCGACGCGCCGGATCGAGCGGCCGCAGCGCATTGCATGTTGCTGTGTCTGCATCCGAAGGAATTTGCTCGGGCTGGCGCCGTGCTGAGTCAGCGTTTTGCGGTCGCTGCCGATGCCCTCAGGCGGGTACTGTCGCAGACGCACAAGACGCTGACGGGTTTTGAATTGGGTGGCGATGTTGCCGCCGCAGGGAGTTGAAGATGGCAGTGACCGATGCTTTGGCCAAGTCGATAGAAGACACCAAATCGTTTGTCGATCAGGCGTCACAAAAGATGGACACCGCGTCCAAATTGCTGAATGAGGACGTGGCGCTCGTCAACCAGGCGATGAAGGACTATCAGGACGTCAAGGAGATGGTGGAGAAGGCCAAGACCGACCTTTCTGATGCCATCGAAACCCTGGGTGAAGGTGTTGATTCCGCGTCCGACGGCGACGTCATCAGTCTGGCGGCCACGGTAGTCAAGGGTGTGGCGCAGGTGACCGAAGCAATGGCTCGATACTCCAAGGCCTTCTCCGATCTGAAACACAAGGTGGAAAGCTACAAAAAGGCGGTTGAACACAATGAACAAGTCATACGCGCGTTCTAAGATGACCGCGAATCGAGTCTTCATCGGAGGTGCCCATGGGTGATCGCAGTCGCGTCGTCTGGTCCGAGGGTATGTTTCTACGGCCGCAGCATTTCCAGCAGGCGCAGCGTTACCACGAGTTCACGCAACGGCAACTGACCTTGGGTGCCGAGGGGCATTTTTGGGGTTTTCATTCGTTGCTGCTGGACACCGCGTCGCTTGCCATCGGCAAGGTGGCCATTGCCAGCGCCACTGGTGTCATGCCGGACGGCACACCGTTTTCGTTTCCGGGTGTGAATGACGCTCCCGCAGATGTCAACATTTCGGAGACTGTCAAGGCGCGGCGCATCATGCTGTGCCTGCCGGTCTATCGCCAGGGCGGTGAGGAAGTTTCGTTTGAGGACGACGGACGATCGCTGGCGCGCTATTGTGTGGCGGACGAAGACAGCCCGGACCAGAACTCGGTCGGAGGCGATCCGGCGCCGATCCAGACCGCGCATCTGCGTTTGCGGCTTTTGCCCGAGGGCGAGATTCCTGAAGGCTGGATGACGCTGAGCGTGTGCCAGGTGACCGAGCGGCGCAACGACCTGTCGGTGGCGCTCGATGAAAACCACATCGCGCCGATGGTGGTGGTTCATGAGAGTGCGCTGTTGGGTGGTTTCTTGCGCGAGCTGGCCGGCCTGCTGCACCACCGAGGCGAGGCGCTGGCTGCGCGCCTGTCGGCACCGGGTCGTGGCGGTGTATCGGAGGTTGCCGACTTTCTGATGCTGCAGCTTGTGAACCGATACGAGCCATTGGTGGTGCATCTGTCGCAGTTGCGTACTTTGCATCCTGAACGACTCTATGCCGAGTTGCTGACTCTCGCCGGTGACTTCACCACCTTTACCCGTGACAGCCGGCGCCCGGGCGATTATCCGGCCTACAATCACGACGCCCTGGCCAGCTGTTTTTTGCCGCTGATGGCCGACTTGCGCCGCTCGCTTTCGATGGTGTTGGAACAAAACGCTTTCCAGATCGAATTGCTGGAGCGTGCCTACGGTGTGCGGGTGGCGATCATCGCCAATCCGGAGCTCATCAAGACCGCCACCTTTGTGCTGGCAGTGACCACCGAGCTGCCTGGGGAACAGGTGCGCAAACAGTTCCCAACCCAGGTCAAGATCGGACCGGTCGAGCGCATTCGGGACCTGGTCAACCTGCACCTCCCCGGCGTCGGTCTGCGCCCCTTGCCGGTGGCGCCAAGGCAGATCCCGTACCACGCCGGAAACAATTATTTCGAGCTCGATACCAGCAGCGAATTCTGGCGCGGACTGGAGCGTTCGGGCGGTCTGGCAATGCATATTGCGGGGGATTTTCCGGGCTTGAAGCTTGAACTCTGGGCCATCCGCACATGAGCACGTCAGCCACACCGCCGCTCAATCTCGACCCCTTTGCGCTTTTTTCTGCGCAGGCTGGCGCGGCACCCGTAGCGGCTCAACCGGCTGCGGCAGTGCTTCCCAGCGGACCCGCAGTGGCCGCCGATCTGCCTGAAATCCTGAGTGGGGCCAACCCGCTGGCGCTGGCGGCCAATCCGCTGCTCAACATGATCCCGCAGATCCGCGTCATGGCGTACCACCCGGATCCCGCTCAGTTGCGGAATTTTCTGGTTGAGCAAGTCCAGCTTTTCGAGCGCCGTGCCAGGGAAGCCCAGGTGGCTCCCGAGACCGTGGTTGCAGCCCGCTATGCGCTATGTACGGCGCTTGATGAAACTTCCGCCAAGACACCCTGGGGCGGCGGCGGCGCCTGGTCGCGCCACAGTCTGCTGGTGACCTTTCACAACGAGACCTGGGGTGGCGAGAAATTTTTCCAGTTGCTTGCGCGCCTGATCCAGGACCCGAAGAAACACATCGACCTTATCGAGATGATGGCGGTCTGCGTGGCGCTCGGATTCGAAGGACGCTTTGGCGTGGTGGACAACGGTCGCACGCAGCTCGAAACATTGCGCCGACGTCTGGTTGAAGTCATCAATGGTGCACGCTGCGAGTACGCCAGGGGACTGTCACCGCACTGGCGTGGCGTCGAGCCCGATGGCCGGGCCCAATGGGGCTTTCTGCCGCTCTGGATCACGGCCGGTGCAACGCTGCTTTTGCTGGCGCTGATCTATGTCATTTATTCCTTTTTACTGGCCGGCAAGTCCAGCGATGTCTTCAGTTCCATCGCTGGCATTCGCCTGCCCAAGGCGCAGGCTGCCGTGGTGGCAAAGCCGGCGCCAGTCAATCGCTTCGCCCAGTTTCTGGAGCCGGAGGTGCGTGAAGGCCTGGTCACGGTGCGCGACGAGGCTGAGCTCAGTGTCGTCACGCTGCGCGGGGATGGTCTGTTTGCCTCCGGTTCGGTTGATGTGAAGCCGCGCTACCTGCCGGTACTGGCACGCGTTGCCGACGCACTCAATACGGTGCCAGGAGTGGTTCTGGTGACCGGTTATACCGACAACGTTCCGATCCGAACCTTGCGTTTTCCCTCGAATTACGAACTGTCGCAGGCGCGGGCCGACATGGTGCGGCGTCTGATCGACGAACGATTGACCGCCAGAAACCGGATCCGTGCCGAAGGCCGCGCCGACAGCGAGCCGGTGGTCGCCAACGACAGCGCCGACAACCGTTCCCGCAACCGTCGTGTCGAGGTGACCTTGCTGTTGTCGCCGCAGGAGCGCGACCGCGAACTCAATTCTGCCGTCGCCGGCAAAAAGTAGGAGTGCAGACCGTGTTCAGTTCGCTGCGGAGTTTTTTCGGCAGGTTCATCAATCGCACCACGCTGACGCTGCTGCTACTCGTCCTCCTGTCATTGCTGATCTGGTTCGTGGGACCGCTGTTTGCAGTGTCGCTGTCGAGCGCGCAATGGCAGCCGCTGGGGCCTGAATGGGTGCGCTGGTGTGTGATTGCGCTGCTCTGGTTGTTGTGGCTGGCAAAGCGTCTGATTCGCTGGTGGCGCGAACGCAATCTGAACGGTGCCTTGCTGGGTCAATTGGCCAGGATGCAGGCCAGCAAGCCCGAAGCCGGCACCGCAGTTGGTACTCAGGAAGTAGAGGAACTTAACCGGCGTTTCAGGGAGGCCGCCGAGATTCTGAAGAAGACGCGCTTCTCGACGCATGAAAAGGGTGGCCTGCTGTCGGGTTTGTCCAGGCAGTACGTGTACCAGTTACCTTGGTACGCCTTTATCGGCGCCCCGGGATCGGGCAAGACCACGGCGTTGATCAATGCCGGTTTGACTTTTCCGTTGGCTGAACAGTTTGGCAAGGCGGCCATACGTGGCGTCGGCGGCACGCGCAATTGCGACTGGTGGTTCACCAATGAAGCGGTGCTGATTGACACAGCCGGCCGCTACACGACGCAGGAAAGCAACGAGGCGGTCGACAAGGCGGAGTGGCAGGGGTTCATGGCCCTGCTCAAGCGGTTTAGGCCGCGCCAGCCTCTCAATGGTGTGTTGTTGACCTTGTCGGTATCCGATTTGCTGCAAATGAGCGCTCAGGAACGCGAGGTGCACGGAGCCACTCTGAAGGCTCGCCTGGCCGAATTGCGCGAGGGTCTGGGGGTGCAGTTTCCGGTCTATTTACTGGTGACCAAGGCCGATCTGCTGTCTGGTTTCCTCGAATATTTTCTCAATTTCAACCGTGAGGACCGAGCCCAGGTGTGGGGTTTCACACTGCCTTACGACCCCAAGGCAGCCACTCTCATCCCGGTACGTGACAGCTTCAACCAGGAATTCGACCTGCTTTACCGGCGCATGAACGATGGTATGCACGACCGGCTCCTATCCGAACCCGATCTCTCGCGGCGCGCTCTGGCTTACGCACTGCCGCAACAACTGGCAGGATTGCGCGATGTGCTGGGGCGTTTGCTGGGATCGGTATTCAGCGAATCCAAGTTCAATGAACAGCCCCTGCTGCGGGGCGTTTACTTCACCTCGGGCACGCAGGAAGGCACGCCGTTTGACCGCGTGTTGGGCGCCATGCAGCGCACCTTTCGGGTGCCCAGCAGGGTGTCGGGCGTTGAATCATCGAGTGGCACCGGCAGGAGTTTTTTTCTTCAGGACCTGCTGCAAAAGGTTGTATTCGCAGAGCATTTCATCGCCGGTCGCGATCTGGCGGGCGAGCGTCGAATACGCTGGCTGCGTCGCGCCGGCATGGCGTCCTGTGCCCTGTTTTTCCTGTTTGCCAACGTGGTCTGGTCGCCGCTGCTCAGCTACGGCAACAACACACGCTACATTGCCGAAGTGGCCGACAAGGCCCTGGCCTTGCAAACCAGCGTCGAAGCTCTACCGGTGAGACCGAGCGACAACGCCGCCGAGTTGCTGCCCCTGCTCAATCAGGCGGGTGAAGTGGCGTGGAGCACGCAGTTCGATTTCCAGCGCGTTCCCTGGTCGTATCGCTACGGGCTGTTTCAGGGCAACAAGCTTGACGCCGCCGGGCAGGTGACCTACACGCGTTTGCTGGATGAAGCCTTCTTGCCGCGCGTGGCCAGTCGCGTCGAAAACCTGTTGCGGGCGGCGCCGCAGGGCAACACCGATTACCTATACCAGTCGCTCAAGGCCTACCTGATGCTGGCGGGGGAGGGCCGCTTTGACGCCGAGGCGCTGAAGTTGTGGATCCGCGCCGACTGGGAGCGGTCACAGGTTCTGAGCACGCTTGAGCAGCGCAAACAACTCGACCAACATCTCGATGCCCTGTTGCGCGAGCGACTGGTCAGTTCCCCGTTTCCGATTAACCGGGAACTGGTCAGAAGCGCGCGTTCCGTGCTCAACCAGCAGCCGCCTGCACAGCGAAGCTACAGTCGCATCCGGGCGCGTCTGCTGGGACCCGATCCGGCCGAATTCAGCATCGCCTCGGTTGCTGGCGCCGAGGCGCCCAACGTGCTGTCTCGCGCCAGCAAGCAGGCTCTGAATGCTGGCATACCTGGCTTGTTCACGGTGCGGGGCTATGCGCTGTTCCAGAAGGAAGTAGCGTCGGCGCTAGCCGACATCGGACAGGAGGATGCCTGGGTGCTGGGCCGTGCCAGCAGTGCCTCGCGCCCAGCGTTGCCCAATCCGGCCGAGGTGTTGCAGCAGTCACAGCAGATCACGCGTCTTTATCTGACCGAATACGCCCGGGTCTGGCAGGACTATCTCAATGACGTGCGCCTGATTGCGCGCAACGGACTGCCCGATACCATCGCCGTCACGAGAATCCTGGCCAGCGTCGACTCGCCGCTGCTGCTGCTGGCGCGCGCTGCGGCGCGTGAAACCACTTTGATCCAGGTCGATGGCTCGGCGTCGACCCGGGTTGATCAGGCGATGGACCGTATCGGTCAACTGAAGCAGGAGGTGACCCGAGCCGCCGGATTGGCGCTGGCGGGCGCCAATTCGGCTTCGGGTCAGGACGACAAGATGGAAATGATGGTGCAGGGTCCGTTCTCGCCGCTGCACGCGGTGACCCGCGGGCCGCCGGGCACAGCGCAAGTTGATGCGCTGGGCAAGGTGCTGGAGGACTACCTGGCGAGTCTGGTCGCCGCAGACAGTGCGCTGCGCGGTGGCAGCATTCCGCGCACACTGGACGCAGAAAACCGCGTTCGCAGCGAGGCGGCGCGCATGCCGGCACCGATCCGGGCGGTCCTTGAAGGACTCGTTGGGCAGGCTTCACAGCAGATTGCGGGAGGTACCCGCAGCAGTGCCAGCGCCAGCGTCAAGGGAGGTGTCGGCCAGACCTGTGCAGCCGTGATTTCCGGACGCTATCCGTTTGTGCGCAGCGCATCTCAGGACGTTCAAGCCAACGACTTTTCACAGGTGTTTGCCCCGGGTGGGCTAATGGATGAGACCTTCCAGAAGAGTCTGGCGCCCTTTGTGGATACCTCCAGAACGACCTGGGCTCCGAGACCGGGCTCTGAAGGTGCGGCGGCCGGGTCGAGCGCAGATCTGGCGCAGTTCCAACGTGCAGCCGTGATCCGGGACGCTTTCTTCGCGCCGGGGAGCCGTGCCATGAAGTTCGAGCTGGTTGTTCGCGTTGTGCAGCTTGGCGGGGTGGACAAGGTCGAGCTTGACATCGATGGCCAGAGTGTGCTCGCCAGCGCCGGCAGTGATGGTGCCAAGCGCGTCAGTTGGCCCGGTGTGCGAGGCACCAACCAGGTTCGACTTCTGGTGGGCAGCAAGGGCGGCGCGCCCGCGCTGGTCGCCGAAGGTGCGTGGGCACTGCATCGGCTGATCGATCATGGTCAGGTACAAGGCGGTACGCCACCTGAGCGTGTACTGGTCAATTTCAATGTGGAGGGGCGGACGGTGGCGGTCGAGTTCACGGCGCAGTCGGTGCGCAACCCGCTGCGCCTGCCGCAACTTGATGGCTTTGCCTGTCCTGGGAGGGGGTGATCATGGCCCACGCAGCCCTCGCCAGCGCGGCGTCAACCGACGCGGGGCAGTGTCCTACGACCGCAGACTTCGGCTGGTTTGGCAAACTGCCCAGTGCCGGTGACTTTGTCTCGCGTCGAATGTCCTACACCGTGCAGCAGTTCTGGGATCGCTGGTGCGCATCCGGCATGGAGTCCCTCAAGGCAGGCAACCCGCTCACAGGATGGGAATTTTGGCGCAACACCCCGAAATGGGCCTTTCTGATACCGGCCCAGCCCGGCATCGCCCAGGCCCAGGCCGGTGTGCTGGCACCCTCTTGCGACCGCGTTGGCCGCAATTTTCCGTTGCTCGTGTGTTTGTCATTGGCAAGCGACAAAACGACCTTGATGATGCCGCGCCTGGCCGCGTTAGTGCTGGCCTGGGCTGACGTGATTGCCGAGGTGCAGTTTGGCCAGTTGGGAATCAATGTTCTGGATGAAAGGCTGGAGGCCGCATTGGCTCGGGTGCTGGCGCTGGGGACGGTTCCGGATGATGCTGAAAAGACATTGCCACGCGGCGCGAACCCCGCCGTGCTGCCATGGCCCGATCTGGCCAGCACCTTTGATCCCACAGGCAGCGAGAGCTATTGGTGGAGTGTGCCGCCGGCCAAGACTGGTTTTCATGCACGTACCCATGCCGACGCTCTCGACAGCATGCACTTTCTGAGTTTGTGCAACTGACGTCGGCAGGCCGACCACTCTGATCGCCGTTTTCCTCGCGCGACCCGAATTTACGGGCGGGACGCCGCAAAGAGCGCAACGCTTTGAATGCCCGCCACCGTCAGCAGCAGCGAGCCAAACAGGTGCAGTGCGGCGGTGCCAAATGCCAGGGCGTAGCGCTGCTGGCCCAGCATGCCAACGACTTCCGCCGAGAAACTGGAGAAGGTTGTGAGTGCGCCCAGAAAGCCGGTCACCAGCGCCAGCCGCCAGACCGGGTCCAGATTGGGCAAGCCCTGAAAGACGGCGACGCAAACGCCGACCAGATAGCCGCCGATCAGATTCGCAGCGAGCGTACCCAGCGGAATGGCAGCGCCTGGGTTGAGCCAAAGCCCCAGGCCCCAGCGGGCCAGGGCGCCGAGGCAGGCACCGATGCAAATGGCGAGGACAGACATCATGATGGCGCGATCATAAAGGCTAGACCCTCTGCTTCTTTGTTAGCATTGCAAGCAGCAAAGTTTCGTCGGAGTGTTTTGATGAAATCCGCCCATCGTCATCTACAGAGTCTGTGAATTGGGAAGATCAAGTGAGTGCTTTGTCGGAATCCATACTGTCGGTTTTTGGTCCTGAGGGCGCGGGAAACGCTCAGCATGTGCGCAGGCTGATTCGTGCGGGGTGCTGGCATTCACACACCAGCGGCCTGGCCAGCGATCATGTGCAGGGCAACGTGGTCATCCTGCCCGAGGCGCTGGCGAATGACTTTCTGCGCTATTGCCAGCGCAACCCCAAACCCTGTCCGCTGCTCGCTGTGTCGGAGCCGGGCCAGCCCCTGTTGCCGGGTCTGGGCGCGGATATTGACATTCGCACCGATCTGCCACGCTACCGTGTCTGGCGAGATGGCGAAGTGGTCAATGAGCCGACAGACATCATGTCCTTGTGGCGCGCTGATCTGGTGACGTTCGTGCTGGGCTGTTCGTTCTCGTTCGAGCAGGCCCTGCTGGAAGCGGGCTTGCCTTTGCGGCATATCGAGCAGGGCAGGAATATTGCCATGTACCGCACCAACATCCAGACCGAAGCAGCCGGCATCTTCCATGGTCCGATGGTGGTGTCGATGCGCCCGATGAAAGCGGCGGCGGCCATTCGTGCCGTGCAGGTGACTTCGCGCTTTCCCAGTGTGCATGGCGCGCCGGTGCATCTGGGCGATCCATCACTGATTGGCATCATGCGTCTGGAGGCGCCCGATTACGGCGACGCGGTAGCCGTCATGGCTGACGAAATTCCGGTGTTCTGGGCCTGCGGCGTGACGCCACAAGCAGCGCTGGTTCAGGCCCGACCCGAGTTCTGCATCACGCACGCCCCAGGCGCGATGCTGATCACTGACCTTCTGAATCGGCAATTGGCTGCCTTTTGATGCTAATCTCATTTCTTTTACATGGAGTGTTTAAATGAAGAAGTTCTTGTGGACCCGAATCGCTGCGGCTTTGGTTGGCGCAGGCATCAGCCTGTGTGTGCAAGCGCAGCAGGAAATAAAGATCGGCGTGATCTACCCTCTGACCGGTCCGGGCGCTGCCGTCGGTGCCGAGTTGCGCAGCGCGCTCGAACTGGCCACCGATATCATCAACAACGGCGCTCCTGGCATTCCCGACTTGCCATTCTCGGCCGGCAAGGGTTTGCCGAACCTCAAGGGCGCCAAGATCAAACTGGTGTTTGCTGACCACCAGGCCAATCCGCAGACCGGCGCCACAGAGGCCGAGCGCCTGATCACGCAGGAAAAAGTCGTGGCCATCGTCGGCGCTTATAACAGTGCCGTGACCGCCACGGCGAGCCAGGTTGCGGAGCGCGCCGGGATTCCCTTTGTCAATCCCGAGTCGTCGTCTGCGTCGCTGACGCAGCGCAATTTCAAGTGGTTCTTCCGCACCACGCCGCATGACGATCTCTTTGTCCACAATGCCTTCGAATTCCTGAAGGAACTCGAAGCCAAGAAGGGCATTAAGCCCGGTGCCATTGCCTCCTTGAATGAAAACGGCCTGTGGGGCACGGAGACCACCAAGTTGCAGGCCAAGCTGGCGCCCGAGTTCAAGTACAACCTGGTCAAACAGGTGGTCTATCCTGCCAAGACCACGCAACTCACTTCCGAGGTACAGACACTCAAGGCGGCGAACCCGAATCTGGTGATGCAGTCTTCCTATACCGCAGACGCCATCCTGTCGATCAAGACCTACAAGGAACTGGGTTTCTCGCCCGACATGATTCTGGCCAACAATGCGGGCTTCACCGACACCGATTTCATCAAGACCTTGGGCAAGGACGCCGACTTCATCATTACCCGCGAAGTCTGGGCACTCGATCTGGCGACGCGCAACCCGCTCATCAAGCAGGTCAACGATCTGTTCAACAGTCGCTACAAGATCAACTTTACCGGGAACTCCTCGCGCACCTTTACCGGACTGATGGTGATGGCCGATGCCATCAACCGTGCCGGCTCCACCGAGCCCGAAGCGATCCGCACGGCGCTGGCTGCGACCGATATTCCCGGCAACAAGCTGATCATGCCGTGGAAGGGTGTCAAGTTTGATGCAACCGGCCAGAACACGCTGGGTCAGGGCATTCTGGTACAGATTATTGACGGCAAGTACAACACCGTGTGGCCCTTCAACATGGCTGCGCGTGAGGTCGTTTGGCCAATGCCCAAGTGGGAGCAACGCAAGTAGGGACTTGACGGCGCACCGGTTCCGAGAGTCACAGCATGACGGCTGAAATCCTGCTTCAGACGCTCGCTTCGGGCGTGCTGATTGGGCTGATCTACGCGCTGGTGGCGATCGGCCTGACCATGATTTTCGGCGTCATGGACATCGTTAATTTTGCGCATGGCGAGTTTCTCATGCTCGGCATGTACTCGACCTTCTGGCTGTTTTCGCTCTATGCGCTGGATCCGCTGGTCACGCTGCCCCTGACGATCATGATGTTGTTTGCGTTTGGTGTGCTGCTCTACAAGCTGGTGATCCGCCGCATCACCAATGCACCCATGCTGTCGCAGATATTTACCACCTTTGGCATCATGATCCTGCTGCGCGGTGTGGCCCAGTTTTTCTGGAAGTCCGATTTCCGCTCGATCGAGAATTCGTCGGTTAGCGGCACCGTCAAGCTGCTTGGTATCCAGCTTGGCAAGCCGCAGTTGGTGGCAGGCGTCGGTGCGATCCTGGTGACGGGCCTGATTCATTATTTCCTGACCCGGACCCGGCTTGGCGCTGCGCTGGAGGCTACTGCGTCCGACAAGGAAGCAGCGCGTCTGATGGGCATTGATTCGGACAGGATGTTCTCGCTGGCTTGGGGAATTGCTGCGGCTTGCGCTGGGGCCGCCGGCGCATTGCTGGCGACATTCTTTCCGATCTTCCCGGACGTTGGCGCAAATTTCATCCTGATCGCGTTTGTGGTTGTCAACCTTGGCGGCTTCGGTAGCGTGACCGGCGCCTTCTGGGCCGGCATTCTGGTAGGCGTGATCGAGGTGATGGGCGGTTTGCTGCTGGGGCCACAGTACAAGACCGCGATTGTGCTGGTGCTGTTTCTGGGTGTGCTGATGTGGCGCCCGCAGGGCTTGATGGGCAAGGCCTGACCGTCATGAAGAATTACCTGTTTGCCTTTGCCGTGCTGCTGGCAGCCGTGCTGTTGCCGACGGTGGTTGATTCGTCCCATTTGAATACTGCGATTCTGGTGCTCATGGCGGCGCAGGTTGGTGTGGCCTGGAATATGGTGGGTGGCTATGCCGGGCAGGTGTCGCTCGGGCATGCCGCCTTTTACGGTCTGGGTGCGTATGCGTCAACCTTGTTGCTGGTCAAGTTCGGCGTCAATCCCTGGATTGGCGTCATTTCAGGCGGCACGATTGCGGCGTTCCTGAGTCTGGCGTTTGGCTGGTCGTGCTTTCGCCTCAAGGGTCATTACTTTGCCATGGCCACCATTGCGGTGGCCGAACTGGTGCAGATTTTCTTCACCGAATGGGAGTACGGCGGTGCCGCGGTGGGGCTCTATGTTCCCATGGACAAGCAGGGCTGGCTGTGGATGAACTTTGCCACCAAGCTGCCCTACTACTGGCTGGCCCTGGGCTTACTGTTGCTGACGCTCGCAGCCAACTGGTGGATAGAGCGCAGTTATCTCGGCTACTACTTTCGGGCCATCAAGGATGAACCGGATGCAGCGCGCAGTATCGGCATCAACATTGCACGCTACAAACAGATTGCGCTTTCGGTCAGCGCCTTCTTTACGGCCATCGGTGGCAGCCTGTATGCGCAGAAGGAACTTTATGTGGACCCCAACTCGGTACTGTCCACAGCGCTGTCAATCAAGATGGCGCTGGTGGCAATCCTCGGCGGTGTTGGCACGTTGCTCGGACCCGTCATCGGGGCGGTGGTACTGACCAGCATTGAAGAATTCACACGCATCTTTTTTGGTGCTACCGGACGCGGCACGGACGTCGTGATTTACGCCAGTCTGATCATCGTGATCGCTGTTTTTTACCCCACGGGCATCATTGGCTGGCTGCGCAGTTTCAGAGGGCGTCGCGCCGCGCGACTCGATGCCTCGCGTCAGATGGCGGCGCACGAAGCCTCGCAGCAGGCTGCGAGCGGGGAGGCACCATGAGTCTGCTGGAGGTCAGGGACGTCAGCAAGCGATTCGGTGGTTTGACGGCTAACCAGGATGTTTCGTTCGACGTCGATGCCGGTCAGATCGTCGGTTTGATCGGCCCCAACGGCGCCGGCAAGACGACCTTGTTCAACTGTGTTGCCGGTTTTTTTGCGCCCGACTCGGGCAGCATTGTGCTGGAGGGACGAAATATCGCAGGAATGCCGCCCGAAGCGTGCGCCCGGGCCGGGGTTGCGCGCACCTTCCAGGTAGCGCGAACCTTTGCCAGCATGACCGCGTGCGAAAACGTGATGACAGCCGCCATGCTGTTGCAGCACAGGGTTGCCATGGCCCGTGTGGCGGCGATGCAGTGGCTGGCGTTCGTCAATCTGGAGCGCTTTGCCGACAAGCCTGCGGCGAGCATGACCATCAGCGAACAGCGGCGTCTTGCCGTGGCGCGGGCGTTGGCGATAGAGCCGCGCATCCTGCTGATGGATGAGGTCATGGCGGGATTGAATCCGTCTGAAGTTCGCGAAGCCGTCAACGTTGTTTTGAAGATCCGCGACCTCGGCATCGCATGTCTGATTGTGGAGCATGTGCTGGAGGGCATCATGCCGATAGCCGACAAGATCGTGGTGCTGGACCGTGGCATCAAGATCGCCGAAGGCACGCCGCAAGAGGTGTCGAATGATCCGCATGTGATCACGGCCTACCTGGGAGATTGATGGTGCTCGAAATCTCCCACCTGAAAGTTTGCTACGACGACGTGCTGGCGGTTTCTGATGTCAGCTTGAGGGTGGACGCCGGAAAAATTGTGGCGCTGGTCGGCGGCAATGGCAATGGCAAGTCAACGACCTTGCGCGCTATCGCTGGTCTTAATGCCGCTGCGGCTGGCAGCATTACTTTCAACGGTGAGGCGATTCACTGCATGCCTGCGCACCAGCGGGTTCCCCTGGGCTTGTCCCTGGTACCGGAGGGAAGACGTCTGTTTCCGCGCCTGACCGTGCAACGCAATCTGGAACTTGGCGCGTTCACACGCAGCGACCGGCATGAAGTAGCAAACAGTGTGGAACAGATGCTGGCTCTGTTTCCGATCCTGAGGGAGCGTGCGACCCAGTCGGCCGGTACCTTGAGCGGTGGTGAGCAGCAAATGCTGGCGATAGCGCGAGGACTGATGGCCAGACCCAAACTGCTGATGCTGGACGAGCCATCATGGGGCATCGCTCCCAAATTCGTGACCAAGGTGCTTGACGTGATCCAGCAGGTCAACGCCACCGGCGTCTCTGTTCTTCTGGTCGAACAGAACCTGCAAAAGGCGCTGAATATTGCGCACTACGGCTACGTCATCCAGACTGGCCGCATTGTCATGGAAGGCGCGGGGCAGACCTTGCTGCATGACGAGCGAATCAGGAAAGCGTACATGGGTCTTTAGGGATCGTGCAAGAAACCAACAACACAATGGAACGAAAACGCTGGCAGTTCTGGATAGACCGGGGCGGCACTTTCACTGACGTGGTAGGGCGCCGCCCCGACGGCTCTCTGGTAACGCACAAGCTGCTGAGCGAGAACCCGGAGCAGTACCGCGACGCTGCTGTGGCTGGCATCCGGCACCTGCTGGGTTTGCGCGCAGAGCAGGCGGTGACGCCGGAGCAGGTGGCTTGTGTGAAGATGGGAACGACGGTGGCGACCAACGCGCTGTTGGAGCGCAAGGGCGAGCCGACGCTGCTGGTGACAACACGTGGTTTTCGGGATGCCCTGCGCATTGCGTACCAGAACCGTCCCCGTATTTTTGACCGCAACATCGTGCTGCCCGAGCTGCTGTACAGCGCGGTGGTCGAGGCGCGTGAGCGCTGTGGTGCGCATGGCGATGTGATTGAGCCGCTGGACGAGTCGCACCTGAAGACAGAACTGCTGGCGCAGTACCAGCGTGGTTTGCGTTCGGTGGCCATTGTGTTCATGCATGGCTACCGCTACACCGCACACGAGATCGCGGCTCGGCGCATTGCGGCGGAAGTCGGCTTTACCCAGATCAGCACGTCGCACGAAACCAGCCCGATGATGAAACTCGTGAGCCGTGGCGACACCACCGTGGTTGACGCCTACCTGTCGCCGATTCTCAAACGCTACGTGCAGCAGGTAGCGCAGGAGATGCCGGGCGTGAAACTGTTCTTCATGCAGTCTTCTGGCGGCTTGACTGACGCCCACGCCTTTGCCGGCAAGGATGCGATTCTGAGCGGCCCGGCCGGCGGCATTGTCGGCATGGCGCGTACGGCGGCGATGGCGGGCATTGAGAAGGTGATCGGCTTTGACATGGGCGGCACCTCGACCGATGTCTCGCATTACGCTGGCGAGTTCGAGCGTGAGTTTGAGACCCAGGTGGCCGGTGTGCGCATGCGCGCACCCATGATGAGCATTCACACGGTAGCCGCGGGCGGTGGTTCGATTCTGGCCTTTGACGGTTCGCGCTTTCGGGTTGGACCGCAGAGCGCCGGGGCCAATCCGGGGCCGGCCAGCTACCGCCGCGGCGGACCGTTGGCGGTGACCGATGCCAATGTGATGGTGGGCAAGATTGTTCCGCGCTATTTCCCCAAAGTCTTTGGCACTGCGGCCAACGAAGCGCTGGACGGCGACGTGGTGCGTGAAAAGTTTGCGGCGTTGGCGGCGCAGACCGGGCGCGCAGCAGAGGAGGTGGCGGAAGGCTTTATCAGCATCGCGGTGCAGCAGATGGCCAACGCCATCAAGAAAATTTCGGTGGCGCGCGGCTATGACGTCACGCGTTATACGCTGCAGTGTTTTGGCGGTGCTGGTGGACAGCACGCTTGCCTGGTGGCCGACGCGCTGGGCATGACGCGCGTATTTGTGCATCCGCTGGCCGGGGTTTTGTCGGCCTACGGCATGGGACTGGCAGACCAGAACGTGATCCGCGAACAATCGGTCGAACTGAAGCTCGGCGAGCAGGCGCTGCCGCAGATTGCCGCGCAGCTTGATCAACTGGCAGCGCAGGCACAAGACGAACTGTTGCGCCAGCAGGTGAGCCAGGGTGCGGTGGCTGTGCACCGGCGTGTGCATGTGCGCTACGAGGGCAGCGACGCCGCGCTGGTGGTGCCCTGTGCGCCGCTGGCCGGTGACTTGCCCGAGGCGGTTCTGGCTTCAATTCAAAGCGCCTTTGAAGCTGCGTACCGGCAGCGTTTCTCTTTTCTGATGAAGGGCAAAGCGCTGGTGGTGGAAGCGGTGTCGGTCGAAGCGGTGGTGGCCGGCGATGCCCCGACCGAAACGCGTCAGCCGCTGTATGCTGCGCGTGACCTGCACGCTTGTGGCGCGGTGCGTGAGACCGTCGCCATGTACAGCGGCGGGCAGTGGGTGGACGCGGCGCTGCTGCTGCGCGAGGACCTGCGCCCCGGCGACGTCGTGATGGGGCCGGCCATCATCGCCGAGCAGAACGCAACCACGGTGATCGAACCCGGCTGGCAGGCCAGCGTGACCGAGCTGGATCACCTCTCGCTGCTGCGGCATGAAGCGCGCAGCGTGAAGTTTGCAGCCGGCACCAGCGTCGATCCGGTATTGCTGGAGGTCTTCAACAACCTGTTCATGAACATTGCCGAACAGATGGGGCTGCAACTGCAGAACACGGCCTACTCGGTCAACATCAAGGAACGGCTGGATTTCAGTTGTGCGCTGTTTGATGCGGCCGGCAACCTGATTGCCAACGCTCCGCACATGCCAGTGCACCTTGGCTCCATGGGCGAGAGCATCAAGACCGTGATTCGTGAAAACGTTGGAACGATGCAGCCTGGTGACGTCTATGTACTGAACGACCCGTATCACGGCGGCACGCACCTGCCAGACATCACTGTGATCACGCCGGTGTACCTTGCCGACAAGCCGACGTTTTATGTAGGCTCGCGCGGCCACCACGCCGACATTGGCGGCACGACGCCGGGATCGATGCCGCCGTTTTCCACGCGCATCGAAGAAGAAGGTGTACAGATCATCAACTTCAAGCTGGTGGACCGGGGCGTGCTGCAGGAGGCACAGATCATCGAACTGCTGCAGAGTGGTGAGTACCCATCACGCAATCCGCAGCAGAACCTGGCCGATTTGAAAGCACAGATTGCCGCCAATGAAAAGGGCGTGCAGGAACTGCGCAAGATGGTCGAGCATTTTGGCCTCGACATGGTGCAGGCCTACATGCGCCATGTACAGGACAACGCCGAGGAATCGGTGCGTCGCGTCATCACGCGACTGAAAGACGGCAGCTTCACCTTGCCGCTGGACAACGGCGCGCAGATCCAGGTGGCTATCCGTGTCAATGCAACTGAGCGCAGGGCCGTGATCGACTTCACCGGGACTTCCAGGCAGCAGAGCAACAATTTCAATGCGCCGACCGCCGTCTGCATGGCCGCCGTTTTGTATGTATTCAGGACGCTGGTGGATGACGACATTCCGCTCAATGCGGGTTGCCTCAAACCTCTGTCGGTGATCATTCCCGAGGGCTGCATGCTCAATCCCAATCCACCGGCCTCGGTGGTCGCGGGCAATGTCGAAACGTCGAGCTGCATCACCAATGCGCTTTACGGCGCACTGGGCGAGATGGCGGCGAGCCAGTGCACCATGAACAACTTCACGTTTGGCAATGCACGCTACCAGTACTACGAGACGATTTCCGGCGGCTCCGGTGCGGGTGACGGTTTCAACGGCACCGACGTTGTGCAAACGCACATGACCAATTCACGTATGACCGACCCGGAGGTGCTGGAATTCCGCTTTCCGGTGCGGCTCGACAGTTATGAAATTCGCGCTGGTTCAGGTGGTGCAGGGCACTGGCATGGTGGCAATGGCGGTGTGCGCCGAGTCCGTTTTCTGGAGCCCATGACGGCCAGCATTCTCTCCAACGGTCGCGTTCATCCTTCCTTCGGCATGGCCGGTGGGGAAGCCGGGCTGCCGGGCATCAACCGGGTGCTGCGTGCAGACGGTCGAGTGGAGGAGTTGGCGCACATCGGGCAGGCTGAGATGCAGGTTGGCGATGTGTTTGAAATATGCACACCGGGTGGGGGTGGGTTTGGTACACCGTGACCGTGGTGGCAGTGGCTTGGGCTGTGCCGGCGCCCTCATACTGCCAAACGCGCACAAATCGGTCGCCAACACAGCCCAAGCCACTGCGGCGGGTAGACCGTTCTGTCACGAATACCACTTGCTTGCCTATTGCTGCCGCATGAATTTCGGCTTTGAAGGGCTGCAGGGCAGCGAAAACCGCCTTTGGCGATCGTCAGCTTGCCGGAAATCCAATTTGAATGTTTGATGCCAGTTCCTCAAACGATCGGTCGCCTATATCGTGTCTCCCGCCAAATCGTTCAAATCTTCCTTGCTGCCCTTTCCGCACAACACGGTGAATCCGATTGAACGGGAACCATAAAACATATTTCTATTAAGGGTATCTTCAGGTCTGCAAGCAAAGACCCTACCGATCGCAGACATTAGTTACCAATTATTTCAATCAATCAGGACTTGTATGCCGCAGATGGGCCGTTTTTGTTTGTCGCTCATTCTGGCTATGACGCTTTGTTCATCTGCATTGGCCCAAGTCAACGTCCCCGCAGGCGGCAGCATCAACGTCCCCGCCGGCGGCTCCATGAACCTGGGATGCGTTCCCCTCAATGTGCAGGGTGCCTTCAACGTCAACTCCGGCCAGGTATCCAATACCGGCAACGTCAGTATTGGCTCAGGTGGCAACCTCAATGGTGGTCAAGGCATCCTGAGCGTGAGCGGCAACTGGAACAACAGCGGAACCTTTGTTGCCGGGACCGGCACCGTCGTCTTTACTGACGGCTGCGCTTCTGGACCGATCCAGTTCACTGGCACAACCCAGTTCAATAACCTCACATTGAGCAGCAACACAGGCCGAAACTTCATCTTTCCACCAGGCAGCGTGGTCATCATCACCGGCACCTTGACCCTGCAGGGAACACCTGGGCAACCCATCAATTTGCTTACTGCTGGGGGGCAGACCACCTTTGTCATGGCGCCCGGAGCGCAACTGGTGTCGAACAATGCAATCGGGTTCTATGTGGATCAGAACGGCAACGTGATCATTGGCCCCCCGTCGATTCCCACACTGAACGAGTACGGACTCATCCTCCTGTCGCTGCTGATGGCAGGCACTGTGCTGTGGCGCGGTCGCAGCGGAACCTTTGGCGCAAAGCGCAAGAACCAACACGACTAAACGGAGTCATCCACCATGCGCCATTCATTTCGACCCAAGCGCCTTGTAGCAGCACTATGGACAGCCTTTGCGCTACACGCACCCGTGATCTATGCGGCCGACATCACGAACATCCCACCCAGTGGCGGCGGCTTCGTGGTCAAGGACAACACCGGGCAGACAGATCGGCTGCGGGTGCAGGAGACCGGGGTGGTGACCATCCCCGGACTGCCTACGGGCACAGCGAGCAATACCGTAACCTGCTTTGACAGTGTCACTGGGCGATTGGGTCCGTGCGCGCCAGGTGTGGCTGCAGGGCCGACCGGAGCAACAGGCGCAGTGGGTGCAACCGGCGCCACAGGGGCGCTCGGGGCAACAGGCGCAGTGGGTGCAACCGGCGCCACAGGGGCGCTCGGGGCAACAGGCGCAGTGGGTGCAACCGGCGCCACAGGGGCGCTCGGGGCAACAGGCGCAGTGGGTGCAACCGGCGCTACAGGTGATACGGGAGCAACCGGTGCTACCGGTTTTGTGTCCAGCAATTTCTTTCAGTGGAACGCGAGCATAAATGCTGTTGGCGCCACCGGCACAGGCACAGCGTACTATCATCCTCAAGGCGTAAACCTGGCGGGCAAGGTTGCGCTGGACAACAGCGTGGTTGCCATTGCGCCGACAGGTTGCACCATGACTCAGCTAAACGTGGGCCGTTTTAGTTCTGGTCCCACCGACATTGTCGAGACATTTACTGTCTTCCAAAATTCTGCCAGAACACAGATGTCCTGCGGTTTTCAGAATCTTCCTGCCGTCTACCGGATCGGCTGCTCCGATACTCAACACTCCTTTCCCGTTGCAGCCGGTGACCAGATTTCAATTGAGTTGACCAATGGCGATGGCGATTCCGCTCTCATTGGCGTCAGCCTCCGATGTGAATAGGACTTGTCGCAATTTGGAAGATCCAGGAAAGTGTCTTGACGACGACTTAACGAAGGCGCTGGCTTACTCTAGCATCACCAGTCAAAGCCACTGCCAAATGGTGAAGACTGTGGCGCGCTTCAGCGGGCAAGCCTGTCCACGCGGGAGGATCGGGATAAGACAGCGAGAATAGGCGCTGCGGGTCAATCGAATCACTCCGGAAACAAGGTCGTGCTGGATACTACCGCCATGAAGAACATGCTCGCCGCATCTGAAACTTACGGGGTGGGAACCGATACCGCGGCACGTATTTCCATCTGCCTCAACATGATCGTCAAGGACGAGGCGCAGGTGATCCGCCGCTGCCTCGATTCCGTGCGGGCGTTCATCGACCACTGGGTGATTGTTGACACGGGCTCAAGCGACGGCACGCAAGACATCATTCGCACACACTTTTCTGACATCCCTGGGAAGCTGTACGAGCGGCCATGGCGTGACTTTGGCTTTAACCGAACACAGGCGCTGGAACTGGCGCGCGGCAAAGCCGATTACATCCTCATCATGGATGCGGACAATATCTTCTGCGCGCCTGAGGGCTGGCACTGGCCGCTGCTCAACGGTGACGCCTATCACCTGCAATTGCGCAGCAATGTGACTGTCTACGCACAGAACCTGTTGGTGGCTGACCGGCTCCCGTGGCGCTGGGTCGGCGTTTTGCACGAGTACCTCACCACCGAAGCGCCACATAGCGTTGACACGCTAACCGGTGCCTGGATCGACCGCCGCCACGAGGGAGCGCGCAGCCGCGATCCGAATACCTTTCGCAAGGATGCCGCGATCCTTGAGGCGGCTCTGCTGAAAGAGCCGGAGAATGCCCGCTACGCCTTCTACCTGGCACAGAGCTGGCGCGATGCGGCGGAGCCGGCCAAGGCACTTGAAGCCTACCGCCACCGTGCCACTATGGCGGGTTGGGAAGAAGAAACCTGGTATGCCTTGTATCAAGTGGCGGTTTTGACCGAAAAGCTTGGCGGGTCGATGGCCGAGGTACGAACTGCGTATCTCGATGCCTACCAGCGCCGCCCCAGCCGTGCCGAGCCGCTCTACCAGTTGGCGCGCTATCACCGCCTGCGAAACGAGTGGTCCTTGGCCTACCTCTTTGCCAGGCAGGCCACCGCCATCCCCCGACCGAGCGACCTGTTGTTCATTGATGAGGGTGTGTACACATGGTGCAGCCTGGACGAACTCGGCACAGCGGCCTACTGGGTTAGAGCGTTCCCAGAAGGGCGAGAGGCCATCGAGCGGCTGCTGGCACAAGGGCATGTTCCGACTTCGGACCGATCCCGGATTGAGTCCAATCTGAGTTTGTTCCCACCAACCACAGTGAAAGGCTCGACCTCGGACCAACACGTTCAGCAGCACTTCCAATTCAAGCCTCCTGCAATCGACCAGAGTGCGCCAAAAGTCCTGCTTGCGATCCTGGCGAAGAAAAAGGAGGCGACGCTACCCTTTTACTTGCGCTGCATCGAGGCGCTGGACTATCCAAAGTCGGCCATTGCGCTCTACGTTCGCACCAACAACAATACGGATCGAACGACGGAGCTGTTGCGCCACTGGCTCGAACGCGTTGGCTCGGCCTATGCGTCAGTTGAATTCGATTGCTCGGACGTGGCAGCCCCGGTGCAGCAGTATGGCGTTCACGAGTGGAACGAGACTCGCTTCAAGGTACTGGGACAGATCAGGCAAGTGAGTCTGCAAAAAGCCATTGACGCTGCTTGTGATTTCTATTTTGTGGCGGATGTGGACAATTTTGTACGCCCGAACACCTTGCGCGACTTGGTTGCGCTCAATTTACCGATTGTCGGGCCGTTGCTGCGCCATGAAACACCTGAGAAGGCATATTCGAACTACCACTACGAGATTGACGCCAACGGTTACTTTGTCGACAGCGAGGAGTATTACTGGTTGCTGAATCAGCGGATACGAGGTGTTGCAGAAGTCAAGGTCATCCATTGCACTTATCTGGTTCGACGCGACTGCCTTGGGGCGCTGCGCTATGACGACGGATCACAACGCCACGAATATGTCATCTTCTCAGCCTCTGCCCGCGCCGCCAACATCGCACAGTACCTTGATACGCGGCAGGTTTATGGCTACCTCACGCTTGATGAAGATGCGAGGCGCAGTCAAGAATTTATTGGTGCCGAGATTGACAATGCACTAGGAAAATCACGAGATCCAATACGCATTGTCGCGTCGATGACGACCATACCGTCGAGGATCGAGAAGATTCGCCCTGTGATTGAGGCGGTTCTGGCGCAGACTGTTCGGGTCGATCACATCGAACTTAATATTCCATACCAATGCATCCGAACCGGCGAGTCCTACGCAGTGCCGGAATGGCTTGAAGGCATAGATCGCGTCAAGATCTTTAGAACCGATGACGATGGGCCCATCACGAAGGTAGCACCCACCTTCCTGCGGTATCAAAATGACCACCAGACCTATATATGGTCCGTAGACGATGATTGCGCCTATCCTGCCAATCAATTGGACCTGCTCATGCGCGTGCATGACCCCGACAAGCGCCGAATCTTGACGAGGTATGGTGGTAAATTGGAAGCAGACGGCACGGTGAGCTTTTGGAGCGGCGAGGCCGACGTGACGATGTTGGAGGGATTTGGCGGAGTCTTGTATCCGCCAGCGTGCATCCGAGATAATTTCTTGGAATATGTCAGGATGACATCCGCCAACATAGACTGCAGAAGAAGTGACGACATAGTTTTGTCGATGTATTTCAACGCGTGTCGGTTGCCGATACATCTTTTCAATAAGCCGTCCAAAGATACACCCTGGATGGTGTCAGGCTGGCTTTCGCATTCCAAGCGGGACGCACTTTCTGAGCATGGTCATGTCGAAGATTACAAGCGAACATTCGAGTTTGTGAACTCACCGGCGGTCTCCTCGATCCTGATGAGGCTGCCGCCTGAAGAGTTGTTATCCTCGTAGCGGGCGACGCAGCGTTTACAGAGAAGGCCGCAGAATCTTTGGCGAAGGGCTTCCCACTAGTCTGTGGGCGACTGCTGATTCTTAAATTTGATACGTCCCGAACTGCTGACCGAGGTCCAGTGTGCTCGAATGTCAGACATGCCAACGTCGGGTTTGGAGGAGGCAGTTCCGAGAGTTGACCGTCGCCTGTGTGTCTTTTGAAGACGAACAGTGGGAAATTTTGAATGTCAGTTGCCCTGACCGCGTGCTGAGTTCATGATTCAAACAACCAACATCAAGGCGTCGCAAAAGTGAACGCATTTGTCATCGCTGTGGTTGGCGAACCGACACGGTTCGTTCTCGTCACGGTGGGTCGTGCCGGAAGCCGATTTAGAACGTATCCGTAAATAAAATATAATGACCTTCCATGCGCGATTCCCGCGTGTGGAGGAGAAGATGTCAAAGCCGAAAGCATGGGAAGTCTCCGATGAGTTTTGGAAGCGTGTTGAGCCGCTGATTCCAGTTCGACAGCG
>CAIVLG010000035.1 GCA_903906695.1 uncultured beta proteobacterium
ATGCCTACGTGCTGGCCTGGAGCGGTCGGGCCGATCCGGACGGCAACCTGTTCAGCTTTTATGGTTGCAAGCAACCTCTGAACTACAGCGGCGAATGCCGGCCGCAGTGGGACGAACTCTTGAACCGCTCGCGCAGCACGCAGGACACCTCCGGCCGCATCAAGGCGTTTGCCACGCTCGCCGCCGAGACCGTCAAGGAACGCCCGATCATTTACCTCTATCACCGAAACTGGCTGTATGCCTACACCAGCAAATTGACCGGCATGCGTCCCATTCCCGATGGCTTGTTGCGGGTGCAGGGCCTGAAGATGTAGCAAGAGGCACAACGCTTCATGCCTCAATACCTGCTCAAACGGCTGGCGGCGATTCTGCCGACGATCTTCTTCGTGTCGATCATCATCTTCGCCCTGCAACAACTGCTGCCCGGCGACGCGGCCGTGATACTGGCCGGTGAAAATCAGGATCCCACTGTGATCGCCTACCTGCACCAGAAGATGCACCTGGATGAGCCATTGCCGATGCGCTACGCCTACTGGATTGCCGGCGTGGCTCGCGGCGACCTTGGCGAATCCTTGCGCATCCAGGAGCCGGTGCTGGGCCTGATCCTGCAGAAACTGCCGGTGACGCTTGAACTGGCGAGCCTGGCGATGCTGATTGCGCTGCTGATCGGCATTCCGGCCGGCATCGTGTCGGCTGTTGGCAAGGACACAATCTGGGACTACACCGCCAATGTGATTGCGCTGTGGGGTTTGTCAACGCCGAACTTCTGGCTTGGCATTTTGATGATTCTGTTGTTCTCGGTGCAGCTCGGCTGGCTGCCGGCCTCGGGCTTTGTCAGTCCCTTCGAAGATTTGAAAGCCAACCTGGCAAGCTTGATCATGCCGGCCTTCGTGCTGGGCAATGCCATCGCCGCGGTGCTGATGCGCCACACCCGCAGCGCCATGCTGCAGGTGCTGAGCACTGACTATGTCCGAACGGCGCGCGCCAAGGGCCTGGACGAGCGCAGCGTGGTGCTCAAACACGCGTTGCGCAATGCTTTGACCCCCATCATCACGCTCGGTGCGCTCGAGTTTGGAACGCTGCTGTCGGGCGCCGTGCTGACCGAGCAGGTGTTCTCGATTCCAGGTTTTGGCAAACTGATTGTCGACGCCGTCTTCAATCGCGATTACGCGGTAGTACAGGGTGTGGTGCTGTTCACCTCGACGGTCTACATCGTACTGAACCTGCTCGCTGATCTGGCCTATTTTGCTGTCAACCCGCGTCTGCGAGGCTAGGCAATGAGTGCAGACCTTGGCCCCCTCTTGATTCAGCGTGGCGACACGCCGGGCCGGCGCGCGTTGCGCCGTTTGCTGCGCCGGCGCGGTGCGATGCTGGGCCTGGTGATCGTGCTTGCATTCATCGTCCTTGCCATCTTCGCGCCCTTGATTGCGCCTTATGACCCGGTCGCCGCCAGCTGGAGCGCCGTGCGCACGCCACCGAGCACCGAATACTGGTTCGGCACTGACGAGATCGGGCGCGACGTGCTGTCAAGAGTGGTTTGGGGCACGCGCGCCTCGCTGCTCGCCGGGCTGGTCTCGGTCTGTATCTCGATGGCGCTGGGGGTGCCGATCGGCCTGCTGGCGGCCTATGTCGGAGGTTGGACCGACGGCCTGATTTCCCGCTTCACCGATTCCATGCTGGCCGTGCCGTTCCTGATCCTGGCGATCGCGCTGGCCGCTTTTCTCGGCCCCAGCCTGACCAACGCCATGATTGCCATTGGCGTGTCCGCCACGCCCATTTTTATCCGGTTGACGCGTGCTCAGGTGCTGGCAGTAAAGGTCGAGGACTTTGTCGAGGCGGCCAGGGCCGTGGGCAATCCGCACTGGCGCATCGCGCTGCGACACATTCTGCCCAATGTGTTGCCGCCGCTGATCGTGCAGGCCACGCTGGCGATTGCCGCTGCCATCATCGCCGAGGCCAGCCTGTCCTTCCTCGGACTTGGGCAGCAGCCGCCGGCGCCGAGCTGGGGCAGCATGCTCAACACCGCCAAGAATTACGTCGACAATGCGCCCTGGATGGCGATCTGGCCGGGTCTGTCGATCTTCCTGCTGGTGCTCTCGTTCAACCTGTTTGGCGACGGTTTGCGTGACGCACTCGACCCCAAACACAAATAGTTCACAAAGGCCCCTATGCTCTCATTCGATTCGGTCCACTACCCCTACGCTTCACGCCGCAATGTGGTCTATGCCAACAAGGGCATGGTCGCAACTTCGCAACCGCTGGCAGCGCAGGCCGGCTTGCAGGCCTTGCAGGCGGGTGGCAACGCAATCGATGCCGCGATTGCGACCGCCGCTGCGCTGACTGTCGTCGAACCGTGCTCCAACGGCATCGGCGGCGATGCTTTTGCGCTGATCTGGCACCAAGGCAAGCTGCACGGCCTCAACGCCAGCGGTCCTGCACCACGCACCTTGACGTTTGAAAAATTGAGCGCCTTGGGTCTGACCGAGATGCCGAAATACGGACCGATACCGGTCACCGTACCCGGAACGCCCGCCGCGTGGGCTGCGCTGGCCGAACGCTTCGGTCGCCTTCCCTTGGGCACCTCGATGGCGCGCGCGATCGAACTGGCACGTGACGGATTCCCGGTCTCGCCAACCATCGCCTTTGCCTGGCAGCAGGCGACCAAGCTTTATCGTGACCAACTCAAGGAAGCTCATTTCAAATCGTGGTTCGACACCTTTGCTCCGGAGCGCGCGCCCAACGCCGGCGAGATCTGGCGCTCGGTCGCACATGCCGATACCTTGCAGGCTATTGCCGACAGCAGAGCGAGCAGTTTCTATCGCGGGCCGCTGGCCGAGCGCATCGCCGCCTGCGTTCAGTCTGCCGGGGGCTACCTGCAACTGGAAGACCTGGCCGCCTACCAGGTCGATTGGTGCGATCCGATCAGCGTCAACTACCGTGGCTACGATGTCTGGGAAATCCCGCCCAACGGCCACGGTCTGGTGGCCTTGATGGCGCTGAACATCCTCAAGGGCTTTGATTTCAACGAACGCGATACGGTGCTCACCCAGCATCGCCAGATCGAAGCGATCAAACTTGCGTTTGCCGATGGTCTGGCGCATATCGCCGATCCGGCTCATATGCGAGTCTCGGTGGCCGACCTGCTGTCCGAGGCCTACGCCGAGGAGCGTCGAAAACTGATAGGCGCGCGCGCCATCAGTCCTGCGCCGGGCGAACCGCCTCGCGGTGGCACGGTGTACCTCAGTACCGCAGACGGCCAAGGCAATATGGTGTCGATGATCCAGAGTAATTACATGGGCTTCGGTTCCGGCCTGGTCGTGCCAGGCACCGGCATCGCCCTGCACAACCGTGGCAACAATTTCTCGATGAAGGCTGGGCATCCGAATTGTGTCGCGCCCGACAAGCGCCCGTATCACACCATCATCCCAGGCTTTCTTACCAAAGACGGCAAGGCGGTTGGCCCATTCGGCGTGATGGGCGGTTTCATGCAGCCGCAAGGTCATGTTCAGGTGGTGATGAACACAATCGACTTTGACCTCAATCCGCAAGCCGCGCTGGACGCACCACGCTGGGAATGGATCAGAGCCAAAAACGTCAACTTCGAGCGCGCCACGCCCGAGCACCTGTTTCATGGGCTGGCGGCACTCGGGCACGAGGTTTCATGGTCGAATAACCGCATCGCTTTTGGACGCGGTCAGATCATCTGGCGCAATGCGGATGGCGTCTTGTGCGGCGGCACCGAACCACGTGCCGACGGTGCGATCGCGGCGTGGTGATTCACGAAGATCGAGCTGCTGCCAAGAAATCGTGCGCATCAAGGGCTAGGCCCTTGTGCCGCTTGTCAGACCCATCAATTCAAAAGGACCGCGGCCACTGGCCGCCGTAATCAAACCCAGCACCCGGTTCGGCTCGCTGCCGAGCATGCACCATTCAAAGCGCCAGGCCCAGTTGCTGCCACCCACAGTGCCGGGCCGATTCATGCGGTGCTCGCTATCGAGACCGAGCACGTCCTGTAGCGGAAACATCGCCATCCGAGCCACCGAGTTGCAGGCAGCACGAATCATGGCCCAGTGAATGTCATGCGAACCGGCAGCAAGGTAGCTGCCCGCAAAACTTCGTTCTCGCTCGGGGGTCTGATTCCACCAACCCCGCACCGTGTCGTTGTCATGGGTGCCGGTGTACACGACACAGGCATTGTCAAAGTTGTGCGGCAAGTACGCGTGCGTTGCATCCGATCCAAAACCAAACTGAAGAATCTTCATGCCGGGAAAGCCGCAAGCGTCACGCAGCTCCGTCACGTCCGGTGTGATCAGCCCCAGGTCCTCGGCAATGATGGGCAGTTTTCCCAGCGCACGGTCGATGGCTTCGAACAATTCCTTGCCGGGCGCCGACACCCATCGCCCGTCCATGGCGGTCGGACAACTGGCGGGAATCTCCCAGCAAGCAGCAAAGCCGCGAAAGTGGTCGATCCGGAAAACGTCGGCCTGCTGAATCGCGCGGCGCACTCGCGCCGTCCACCAGGCAAACTCTTGCTCGGCCATTCGCTCCCATCGGTACAGGGGATTGCCCCAGCGTTGACCCAAGGGACCCAGGTCGTCCGGCGGCACGCCGGCGACCACGGTGGGTTGAAAGGTTGCATCCAACTGGTACAGGTCGGGCCGGGCCCAGCAATCCGCGCTGTGGTGCGCAACGAAGATCGGCAGGTCACCCATGATGGCGACCCCGCGCGCATTGGCATAGGCTTTGAGAGTTCGCAACTGACTGTCAAAACACCACTGCACAAACTGCCAGAAGAAGATGTCTTCAGCATGCTCTCGTCGGGCTTCTTGCAACGCAGCGCTCTTGCGCCGACACAAATCGTCGTCCCACTGCCACCACGGCTTGCCCTGATGTGCTATCTCCAGCGCCATGAAAAGCGCGTAGTCATCGAGCCAGTTGGCATGCTCCGAACACCAGCCGTCAAAAGCTTTCTGCTCACTTGCATCGGCCTTGCGCCTGAAGCCCGCTGCGGCGAATCGAAGCTGGTTCAGACGCCACGGTACGACACGCGTGAAATCAACTCGTCGAGCGTCAAATCCACCTTCGGGCAACTCGGGTCGTGGCAACCATCCCGCCGTCACCAACGGCTCCAGCGCAACCATCAATGGACTGCCGGCAAAGGCCGAGACACTTTGGTACGGAGAATCACCTGGACCAATCGGCGTCGTGGGTAGCAGTTGCCAGATGCTCTGACCCGCTGACACCAGCCAATCGACAAAGCGAAAAGCGTCAGGGCCAAAGTCGCCGACACCGTGTGGACCGGGCAGCGAGGTGATATGCAGCAGAACGCCGGCGCAGCGCTGTCGAAGGTTGATCATCGGTCGCGTGTTTCGTCAGCGCGTTCAACTGAGCCGCTGGCAGATTTCCAGCGTCGCCGCGCTCTGGTTCATGCTGTAGAAATGCAGCCCCGGCGCGCCACCGGCAAGGAGTTGCTGGCACAGGTCGGTCACGACGTCCAGACCAAACGCCTTGATCGACGCGCTGTCATCACCGAAGCTTTGCAGGCGCAGACGGATCCAGCGCGGAATCTCGGCGCCACAGGCGTCACTGAAGCGCATCAGCTGCGTTGAACTCGTGATCGGCATGATGCCTGGCACCACCGGCACATTCAAGCCCAGCGCGTCAATCTCTTCGATAAAACGAAAATAGGCGTCGGCGTTATAGAAATACTGTGTGATGGCCGAATTGGCGCCGGCCATGACCTTTGCGGCAAACGCTTGCAGATCGCTGGCCGGCGAGCGCGCCTGTGGGTGCACCTCGGGGTAGGCCGCGACCTCGATCCGGAAATCGTCACCGGTCTGGTCGCGGATGAAGGCCACCAGATCACTCGCATGGTGAAACTCGCCACCCGTGCCATAACCACTCGGCAGATCGCCACGCAAGGTGACAAGTCGCGTCACACCCATCGTCTTGAGCATGACCAGCTGCGCCGCCACGGTGGCGCGCGTGGCGCCGATGCACGAAAGGTGCGACGCCGCACTCATGCCCTCGGCCATGATGTCACGCACGGTGTTGAACGTGCCCTCCTGCGTCGAACCACCGGCACCAAAGGTGACCGAGCAAAATTCGGGTTCGAGTGCATACAGCTGCTGACGAACACCACGCAGCCTTTCCACTCCCTCAGGCGTTTTCGGAGGAAAGAACTCGATGCTCAGTGGTATGCGTGGGTGATGGCTCATGACAGCGCTCAAAGTGTTGGAGAAAGTTTGCTTGCAGAAATGAAGAACTCACGGTTGCCGTCACCGCCGGTGATCGGCGATTCGAACCAGGCCGTGACCGTCAGATCAAGCTCGGAGCAAGCCTCGCGCAAACGCCACTCGATCTGTGGATAGAAGGACGGATCTTTCACAATGCCGCCCTTGCCGACCTGACCGGGTTGCAGTTCGAACTGGGGCTTGGCCAGCGTCAGCAGGGTGCCACCAGGCTTGAGCAGAGGCACGATCGCCGGCAGCACCAAGGTCTGCGAAATGAAAGACAGATCGGCGACGATCAAGTCGAACGCCGGCTCAAATTCCGATGCCCCAGCCTCCTCCCGATCGAACTGGCCGTCAGTGCCGGTGCTTTTCGCATAGGCTGCGGTCAGGTCGGCCGCAAGCAACGATCGGGCATTGACATTTTCGACACACAGCACACGCGGATCGTAGCGCAGCCTCGGGTGCAATTGGGCGCTGCCAACGTCAACCCCGACCACCGATGCGGCGCCGCGCTGCAGCAGGCAGTCGGTAAAGCCACCGGTGGACTGGCCGACATCCAGGCAGGCAAATCCCTTGACTGACAAATCAAGCTGTCTGAGCGCGGCCTCAAGCTTGAGACCGCCGCGCGACACATAGCGCGCTTCCGCGTCGTCGAGTAGCTTCAGCTCGGCCTCCGGCGGAATCTCGTCTCCGTTCTTGGCGACGCTCTTCCATTCGTCGCCCCTGAGCCATTGCAAGCCGTTGGCGATCAGTCGCTGCGCCTGCGAGCGGCTACTGGCCAGATGGCGCTGAACGAGGAGCTGGTCGGCACGCATCATGTGTGCTTGTCATGCCAGACACGATCCGGCGTCCGTGGATTGAGGGTCAAGCCCAATGACATCCAGAGCCCGATCACAGCGCGTCTTTCGGTCTTGCAAAGCGCGGCATCCGTTCCTGCGCAAAGTTCTCGTGAATTCAGGAAACATCAATAAGGGGTGCATGAAGGGTATTTTGCCAGTACGCGCCCAATCGTGCGCCTCGGCATCGTCCGGGGCTTGATCTATCGGGCCCACAAAGAGGCAAAATTGGTTGCCGCCTTCAGCGACAGAGGCGGCTTTGCGGCACGCAGCAAAATGCGTTATCGTCGTCGGGTGCCAAACTTCAAGAGGCAGCAAGCATGCTCAATATATTTCCAGCGCCCGTGGTGGGCGTAATGGCCAGCTTGATGTTGGCACTCAATGTCCTGTTCTGGGTGCCCATCCTGCTTGTTTTTGCCATTCTGAAACTGATCATTCCGGTCAAGAGCATGCGCCTTTTGATTGATCCGATCCTGCTGCGCATCGCCGAGGCCTGGATCGCTGGCAACAGCGGCTGGATGCGTCTGACGCAGCGCGTTCAATGGGATGTGCAAGGCATGGATGGATTGAACTACCGGAGCTGGTACCTGGTGAACTGCAATCACCAATCCTGGGTCGATATTCTGGTGCTGCAGCATCTGTTCAACCGGCGCATTCCGCTGCTCAAGTTCTTCCTGAAACAACAGCTGATCTGGGTGCCCATCATGGGACTGGCCTGGTGGGCGCTCGATTTTCCGTTCATGCGTCGGCACAGCGAGGAGTTCCTGCTAACGCACCCCGAGATGCGCGGCAAGGACCAGGCGACAACGCGTCAGGCTTGTGAAAAATTCGCCATGATCCCGACCAGCGTGATGAACTTCCTGGAAGGCACGCGCTTCACGCCGGCCAAACAGCAGCGGCAAAACTCACTCTACAAACATCTGCTAAAACCGAAGGCCGGCGGCATGGCACTGGCGCTCAACGCCATGGGCGACAAGTTTCAGGCGATTCTCGATGTCACGATTGTCTACCCCGACGGCGCCCTCGATTTCTGGCAATTCCTATGTGGCAAACTCAAACGCATCATCGTTCGGGTGCGGCCACTGCCGATTCCGCAGCATTTGGCGCAAGCAGACTACGCCGGTGATCCGGCGGTGCGCGAGGCCTATCAGAAATGGGTGCACCAGCTCTGGCTGGAGAAGGATGCACAGATCGAGAACCTGAAGCTACTCGGACTGAAAGGGAAATAGAGTGTGTTGGATGCCCCTCGCCAGCGCGTCGGGAGGATCAGGCTGATGGGGCACTCAGCTCCGCGGCTGTCCCCCGCCCTTTAGGCTCCTCCTTGATGCCGCTGCGCTGAGCGCCCCATCAGCCTGATCCTTCAAGCAGGGTTGGTGTGCGATCCGCCCAAACCACCGACGCTGGTCGCAGAGGGCGTCGCAGTGGGTGACGCAGCGTGGACTTGGGGTTTTGCCAAATCAAGGCGGAGGCCGAAGGCCGGGGGATATCCGCGTCCGTCACACTTCAAACCAATGAAAACTCAGCGCAGATGCTTGAACATCTTCGCCTTGAACGAGTCGCTGATGTTCAGGCGTCGCGGGCCAGCCTGCAGTTCAAACGTCTCACCGGCGCTCAAGGTGCCCGCCTTGTCGACCGCCAGGTAGAAGCCGCAGCAACCACTGACAGCCATGGTCTTCGAGGCGCCACTGAAGCCCATCGCCGCGTTGAACTTGTAGCAGGGCTGGCGCGGCTCGGTCACCCGCAAGGCGCAATGCGCAAACTTGAGCATGTCGCCGATCCAGACTTCGGTCTCGAGCACTCCTTGCAATGTCAGGTTTTCACCGAGCGAGCCGAATGGCAGCGCATCGTCGATGTCGGTCAAGCCTGACTTGGTGCGTACTGCCCGCCAGAACGGAAAGTGTTCGGCCGGGTAGGCGTACACGGCTTTGGACAGGCCGCCGTGCACCGACAGATCCGCCTGCTCGTCACCGGCCAGTCCCATTGCAGAGACCTCAACGCGGCCCGTGACCGGCTGCTTGTGAATGGCCGTCAGGACGGACCGCCCATCGATTTGGACACGACGCGCTCGCGCAGTCTGGATACTCAGTAGCTTGGGCATCATTTTGCGCCCAGACCCATGGCCCTTGTGATCACCTCTTTCATGATCTCGTTGGTGCCGCCGTAAATGCGCTGGACACGGGCATCGGCGTAGGCACGCGTGATCGGGTACTCCCACATGTAGCCGTAGCCGCCAAACAACTGCACGCACTCGTCCATCACCTTGCACTGCAACTCGCTGCACCAGTATTTGGCCATGCTGGCGGTCGCCGTGTCGAGAGAATCGGTCAGCAGCAGTGCTATGCATTTGTCGACAAAGACGCGTGCCACCTGGACCTGGGTCTGCAACTCGGCCAGCGTGAAGCGGGTGTTCTGGAACGAGGCGACGTTTTGACCAAAGACCTTGCGCTCTTTCACATATTCCACCGTCCAGTCGATGCCGGCCTGCGACGCGGCTACGGCGCCGATGGCGATCTGCAGACGCTCCCAGGGCAACTGCTCCATCAGGCAGATGAAGCCGCGATTTTCATAAGCCGGTCCGCCCAGCAGATGGCTGGCCGGGACGCTAACGTTGTCAAAGAAAAGCTCGGACGTATCCTGCGCCTTCAAGCCCATCTTCTTGAGTCGCTTGCCGACTGAATAACCGGACATGTCGCGCTCGACCAGCAACAGGCTGGTGCCTTTGGCGCCTGCTGCCGGGTTGGTCTTGGCGACCACGATCACCAGGTCGGCGTGCCAACCGTTGGTGATGAAGGTCTTGCTGCCGTTGAGCAGATAACAGCCATCGCTTTGCAGTGTGGCGGTCGCCTTGATGCCTTGCAAATCAGAGCCGGCAGCCGGCTCGCTCATGGCAATCGCACCGATCAACTCGCCGCAGGCCAGCCGCGGCAGAAAATTTTTCTTCTGTGCATCAGTGCCATAGTGAAGGATGTAGGGTGCGACGATCTCGCTGTGCAGGGAGTAGCCGATGCCTGAGAAGCCAGCGCCACTGAGCGCTTCGATCTGCGCCACCGAATACAGTTTGTCGGCGCCGGCACCACCATATTCCTCGGGCATGGTCGGACATAGGAAACCGTTCGCACCGGCCTTGTTCCAGACCGCGCGATCGACATAGCCCTGCTCTTCCCAATCGGCATGAAATGGCGCAATTTCCTTCTCGATGAACCGACGAAAACTGTCCCGGAAGGCTTCGTGCTCCGAGCTGAAAAGTGTTCTGGGAATCATGCTGTCACCATCCTTTAACGAAAGGGTCATTTATGCAAAGCAATCGCTTGGCGAAAAGAATATACTGCATCGCGACATTCCAAGCAGTCTATTTTTTTCCGGAGTCCCCATGACCGAAGCATTTGTCTATGACGCCATCCGCACGCCACGCGGAAAAGGCAAGAAGGACGGCAGTCTTTACGAAGTCAAGCCGATCAATCTGTTGGCTGGCTTGCTGAGCGAACTGCAGCGACGCAACGACTTCGATACCGCCCAAGTGGACGACGTGGTGATGGGTGTGGTATCGCCGGTCGGCGAACAGGGTTCGGTGATTGCCAAGGTGGCAGCGCTGAAAGCCGGCTGGGACTACACCTGCGCCGGCGTCCAGATCAACCGCTTCTGCGCCTCCGGCCTTGAAGCGGTGAACCTGGCCGCGCAGAAAGTGCGATCCGGCTGGGAAGACCTGGTGGTGGCCGGTGGTGTGGAAAGCATGAGCCGCGTGCCGATAGGCTCGGATGGCGGCGCCTGGGCGATGGACCCCGAGACCAATTCGCAAACTGCGTTTGTGCCGCAGGGCATAGGCGCTGACTTGATCGCGACGCTGGAAGGTTTTTCGCGCCAGGACTTGGATGCCTTTGCGCTGGAAAGCCAGCGACGGGCCACCGTGGCCCGTGCCAATGGTCATTTCGACCGCTCCCTTGTGGCGGTCAAGGACTTTCTGGGCCAGGTCATTCTTGACAAGGATGAGTTCATCAAACCCGGCACGACGATGGACGCTCTGGCAGCACTGAAGCCGGCTTTTGAGCAGATGGGCGGCATGGGTTTCGATCAGGTGGCTTTGAGCCGTTACCC
>CAIVLG010000036.1 GCA_903906695.1 uncultured beta proteobacterium
ATCGCGCCGACGATGGTCGAGTTCAGGAAATATTTCAGGAAGTCCTGTTCCTCAAAGACCTTGCGGTAATTGCGCAGCGTCGGCTCGAAAAGCAGCTTGGGCGGCCAGGAGATGATGTCGACTTGTGTCTTGAACGACGAGCTCAGCATCCACAGGAAAGGGAACAGCACGACCAACGCAATGATCAGGACCATCACGTAGAACAGGATGTTTTTGGCAATCTTGTTTTTCATGGCGCTTGCCTAGTTTTCGCTGGAAGCGCGCAGCTTCATGATGCCCAGACTGCACAGCAGCACGACCAGAAACAGCGCCACAAGAATGACTGAGGACTGGCCCATGCGGAAATATTCGAAGCTGTACTTGAAGCCCATGATGTTGAGCGTCTCGGACGCATAACCAGGGCCGCCGCCGGTCATGGCGAAGATGATGTCGAAAGTCTTCAGCGCATCGATCAGGCGCAGAATCATCGCGGTCAGAATGACTGGCATGACCATCGGGATGGTCACATAGCGCAGGATCTGCCAGTCGCTGGCACCGTCCACACGCGCCGCTTCGACCGGCTCCTCGGACAAACCGGCCAGACCGGCCAGCACGATCAGGGTGATCATGGGCGTCCACTGCCAGACATCGACCAGGACCAGCGACCCAATGACGGTGCTCTCGCTCGATACCCAGCGGCCCTGCGGCAACCCGAACGCGTGCAGAGCGAAATTGAGCAGGCCGATGGTCGGGTCGTAAAAGAGATTGAAGACGATGCCCACGGCGACCGGCGTGGCAACCAGCGGCAGCAAGAGCAGCAGTTTGGCAATACTCTTGCCAACGAAAGCACGGTTCAGAATCAGTGCAATGGCAACGCCCAGCACAACCTCGATCGCCACGGCAAACAGCGTGAAAGTGAAGGTTCGTCCCAGCGCGTGCAGAAAACGCGGCTCGGAGAAAACGCGCAGGTAGCTATTAAGACCGACAAAAGACGGCTCCATTCCCGAGGTCAGATTCCAGTTGGTAAGGCTCAGGTACAGGGTGTAGAGAATCGGAAACACCATCAGCAATCCGATGAAAACGATGGCCGGAAGCGGAAACAATATCTGCAAATTCCGTTCGGTAAAGCTTGACTGAGTCATGTTTGGTGTTCGACCTGGCATGCGCTGCGTCCACCGAAGTGAACGCAGCGCCTACCCGTCAGCCGACAGTTCGCCTATTTGCCGTATTCGCCGCTGTCCTGCAGCAGTTCGTTGACCCGTTTGACTTTTTCCTGGGCTAGCTGATCGAGCTTGGTGGAAGTGCCCTTGGTGTTGATCGACTCGATGATCACTTCGCCGATGAGGTCGCGCGCTTCGCCCACTGCGCTCATGTAGGGCCGGTCAACCGGCGTGCCGTTCTTGGCAGCAAAGACGCGCGTTTGGATAAGACCGGGATTCATCTTGCTGCGCACGACCGGGTCGTCCCAAACCGATGACCGCGCCATCGTGATGTTGTCCATCATGCCTTTGATCGCCATTTCCTTGCTCGACGCCCAGTTCAGGAACTTCATGGCCAGGTCCTTTTTCTTGGACTGGTTGGACACCGAGATACCCCAGGACGAGACGATGAAAGGCGCATTGGTCTTGGGTCCGGCCGGGAAGTTGGCAATGTCGAAGTTGGCCACCGGGATTTGTGTCTTGGACTGATCGACGACCTGGCCGTAGAACACCGAGGCGTCGGTCCACATCGCAACCTTGCCTGCCTGGAACAGCGGCATGATGTTTTCCCAGGACATCGA
>CAIVLG010000037.1 GCA_903906695.1 uncultured beta proteobacterium
AGTTGAATTTTTGAAAGCCGATTGGCTTTCACCGGTTGTCTCCTCGGGTCCTTTCGTAACCTACAGGTTCAGGGATCCCTTAAGGGCTGGTCGCAAGACCAGCCCTTTTTTTCGGGCAGAATGGGTGTTAATAAGCTGATGGCCAAAACCCTAAAGAATCAACGAGTTACGTGATTTTCGGACGGTCAAAAAAGAAAATTAGGCGGGCAATCCCGCAGCATATTAGGGGGATGCCGCCCCTGACAATTTCACCGCTGTGAGCCACTCCACACCCAGCCAGCCTTTAACCAGAGTCACCATTACCCGCGAGCCTGGACTTGGGTCCAGCTTCTGCCACTCAGAGTACCGGGTGAAAGACATCTCTACATCCGCTCTTATTTGCCCTGGCATCACGATTGATGCAAAGTACTTAGTGGGGACGGGACCGGTGGCCTGCTTCCGTAACTTGACGTACTCGACGCTCAGGGTCCGTTCCCCCTCAACGTGTAAGCTGTTGAGCCCATCGACCAACGGCCCAGCCGGCCCAATGAGAAATAGGAAGCAGACCCCCAGGTTCTTCATCGTGGCGCGCCACCTTAATACTGCGTCCGTCGATAGCAATAGAACCATGCCAGTAGTCGCAGCCAACACCCCACTCGTGAAGAGTAAGCGAAGTTCCCAAGGTGTGCCAAAGACACCCGGTTCCGCGCGCCAAGATTCGGATAGCAAAAACCAGAGCAACAGTAACGCAAACTGCGCGTCCACAAGGTTTGCCAATCTGCCCCGTGGTTTCGTTTGCCCGGTAGAGTCAGCGGGAAGCTTCCCCATCAGGCGGTCCAGGGCGGCAACAAGTTGTGCCATGTCCGACTGCTGCTGTTCATAGTCTTCTTGACGGGGGAACGACCAAGCACCCGACCCAACCTTTAAGAGGTTATCGCCAAACTTCAGGGAGCGTAGCCCGGGGTTCCGGAGCGCAAAAGCGAGAAACAACTCTCGCACGGGCTGGCTAGCCTTGAATATGTCCAGTACATCGCTTCGCTGCGTTACCACCCGAAGTCGCCTGTCAAAACGGTCGTCCCCGGTGCTGTTTTTGTTCTTAAGAAACCACCGTATGAAGGGTCGCGTCTGTGTCACCGTGAAGCTCGCGCGTACGGCGGTTGGGATACCGAGGCCTGCGCCCGGGACTGTGCGCATTGAGAGCGCTCCATCAAGAACTGCACCTTCGTCATCTGGTGCTCCAGGCGCGCCTGCTTGGCCCGCAGCCCTGCCAGGGTCACTTCGGCCTTCTCGACAACGCCCGCTAGCGCCGCGCGCTCATTGAGCAGCCACTTGATGTCGGGAGGGGTGCGCATGCGGGGCGTCGGGGCGGCCACCATTTGCTCGTGCCGCCTCATCAACTGCCGCCTTCGCGATTGCTGCGGCTCGTACCGCAAGGTCCACAAGTGTGGCTGGCTGCTTCCAGCGCCAAACCCCAGGAATTCCGCGAGCCGTGCCATGCAGTGGTTCTACCAAGCGGGCACGAGCCAGGCAATAGAGCGCTGTCTTCACCGAAGTCCTCAGGCTCCTGCGACTCGATGGGAACGGAAGCGTGAGCTGAAAATGTAGGACCACTTGATTGATGAGCTGTATCGTGTCCACCGCGGCTGGCGATGCATCCTTCAGTGTTTGTAAGATGAATTGTGTAAGCGCACCGCGCTTGCCGTACTTCCCCGCCCACGCATAGACGACACCGCCGGCGCTGGGCTCGACTCGGCTGTATGCAAGCCCGATGCTTGCGTCTAATGCGTCCAGAGTGACCTGATGAGACTCCCGCGCTTCTGCGCATCGCAACATCAACGCGGTTATTGCATCCACCTTGCGCTGAAGTGCCGCCAACCGAGGGGCCAAAGCCTTTTGGTGAAAGTAGGTTTTGCCGATTTCGCCCGCAATGGCGGCTCGCTCGTTGAGCAGCCACTTCAAGTCGGGTGGTGTGCGAGTGCGAACGGAGGGGGAATTGGGCACGTTGGTAGGGCACGGAGTTGACGATACCGCTGTACAGCGACCGACTGTGGCCAAAAAGCCTCGAAAACGGGTGAAATCCGGCGAATTCGGACCTTTGGCCGCAGTTTGGGCCATCAGCTTATTAACACCCGGCAGAATCAGCGTGATGAGATTCCTCCACACCATGCTGCGCGTCGGCGACCTGCAACGCTCGATCGACTTTTACACCGGCGTCCTGGGCATGCAACTGCTGCGCAAGACCGAGAACCCGGATTACAAATACACGCTGGCTTTTGTCGGTTTCGGCAAAAATCCGGAGCATGCCGAGATCGAACTGACCTACAACTGGGGCGTCGATTCGTATGAAATAGGCACCGCCTTTGGGCACCTGGCACTCGGCGTACCTGATGTCTACAGTGCCTGCGAAAAAATCAAGGTGGCGGGCGGCAAGGTCACGCGCGAAGCCGGCCCCGTCAAAGGTGGCACTACCGTCATTGCATTTGTCACCGACCCCGATGGCTACAAGATTGAACTGATCCAGCGTCCCTGAGCGCGCTTGCCATGGCCTCTCTCGCCGATCTACGCAAAAGCTACGAACGCGCCGAACTCAGCGAAGGAGCGTCTCACGCCGACCCGTTGCAGCAGTTCGAACAATGGCTGCAAGAAGCCATCGGCGCTGAAATTCCAGAGCCCAATGCGATGACACTGGCGACCGTGGCCAGCAATTTGCGGCCTTCGACGCGCGTGGTGCTGATCAAGGGCTATGACGAGCGCGGCATCACCTGGTTCACCAATTATGAGAGTCGCAAGGGACTGGAGCTGGCCGGCAATCCGTTTGCCGCTTTGCAGTTTCATTGGGTCGAGCTGGAGCGGGTGGTGCGCATCGAAGGTCAGGTGATCAAAGTCAGCGACGCCGAGAGTGATAGCTATTTTCACAGCCGCCCGCTCGACTCGCGCATCGGCGCCTGGGCTTCACCCCAAAGCCAGGTGATTGCCGGTCGTTCGGTCCTGATCGCGAATGCGGCCCGCTACGGCGCCAAGTTCCTGCTGCAACCGCCACGACCGCCGCACTGGGGCGGCTACCGCTTGCGGCCCGACTGCTGGCAATTCTGGCAAGGTCGCAAAAGTCGTTTGCACGACCGCTTGCGCTATACCTTGACTGCCAACGCCGAGTCAAGCGCCGAAAACAAAGCGGTCTGGATTCGCGAACGCCTGGCACCCTGAAGTCCCGCAACACCGATCTCCGAGGTCAAAAAGCACCGATCAGTGCCATCACCAGCGACACCGTAAGCATCGCCAGCGCGGTCGAAACCGCCACGCTGGCAGTCACCAATTCTTCCGCCACCCGGTAGCGCTGGGAAAACAGGAACACATTGGCGCCAATCGGCATCGCTGCCGCCACAATCATGACGGACAAGGACAAGCCGCTCAGTCCGAGCGTCCAGCTCAAGGCCGCCACCAGCGCCGGGAAGGCCAGGTTCTTGATCAGTGCCAAAGCAAGTGCGTCCTTGAAATGTTCGCCAATCCGGACATGGGTCAGCGTGACGCCCACCAGCACCAGCGCCATCGGGCCAAACGCGTTGCCCAAAAGCAGAAGTGGCTTGTCCAGCAGGGTCGGCACCACCAGCCCGGTCTGCGCAAAGATCAAGCCGGCGATGATCGGCAGTGGCACCGGGTGAAAAATGCCATTGCGCACCGCAAGCAGGACCGTCAGCATCATGTGCCGACTTTCCCGGGCATCGGCGGTGGCCTCTCGCGCCACGGCAAGTTCAAGTACCACGGTGGCCAGTGTCAGCAGCACCAAGGCGTGTACCGATATGAGCGTAAACAGGGTCACCAGACCGGCCTGCCCATAAGCCAGACCGACCAGCGGAACACCGATCATCACGGTGTTGCTGAAGGTGGCCGCCAGCGCCAGCACGGTGGCCCGGCGCGTGAAGCCCTGCCAAACCAGCATCAAAGCAAACAGCAGGGTCGCAGCGACAAAATACATGGCCACCGGTTTGAAATCGAGTTCTTCGACATGCACCGTACTAATGGTGCGAAACAGCAGTGCCGGCGTCAGCACCATGAAGACCAGATTCGAAAGATCCTTGATCCCCTCTGCCCTGATCCATCCGGCACGGCCGGCCACATAGCCGATGGCGATCAACAGCACCACCGGCAGCAAGGCAGAAAGAACAGGGTCGGTCATAACAGCACGAAGCGTTTATTTCACCAGTCGCGCAAAAGTCCGGCGAAATTTGGCGACCTTGGGCGCAGCGACTGCCATGCAATAGCCTTGCTGCGGATTCTTCGCAAAGTAATCCTGGTGGTAATCTTCGGCCGGCCAGTAATTGCTCAGCGGAACAACTTCGGTGACGATGGCACTACGGTAGACACCACTGTCCGACATCTCGGCAATCAGGTCCTTGGCAACCGCCTCCTGCTCAGCGGCCGAGAAGTAGATGCCACTTCGGTACTGGGAGCCAACGTCATGCCCTTGGCAATTGAGCGTCGTCGGGTCGTGAATGACGAAGAATATTTCCAGTATTTCGCGCAGACTGATTTTCGAGGCGTCGAAGCGCAGCTTGACGACCTCGTTGTGGCCGGTGCTGCCGCCGCAGACCTGCTGGTAGCTGGGTCGCACCAAGTGCCCGTTGCAATAGCCGCTTTCGACGTCGTCGATCCCCCTGACATTGACGAAGACTGCTTCAGTGCACCAGAAGCACCCACCGCCAAGCGTAATGGTTTGCAGGGCATCAGACATGGGAACTCTCCGTTGAAAGTCAAGATTGACAGATTATCTCCCAGAAGTTACATTAATAACCGGTTAGTCATTAACATCGTGTCCCCATCAAAACCCCACTCCAATACCGAGTCGCCAGCGCCCATCCGACACGAGCGGCGCAAGGACGCACGCCCCGGTGAACTGCTGGCGGCTGCGCTCGATCTGTTCGTGGAAAAGGGCTACGCCGCAACCCGGGTCGAACAAGTGGCGCACCGCGCCGGTGTGTCAAAAGGCACCCTGTTCCTGTACTTCGCCAGCAAGGAAGAGTTGTTCAAGGCGGTGGTTCGGGAAAACATTTCAGGACGCTTTTCGCAGTGGAATGCAGAATTCGAGGCTTTCGAAGGCAGCACCGCCGACATGCTGCAGCAATGCATGTCGCTGTGGTGGCAAAGACAAGGCAATTGCAAAGTATCGGGCATCTCCAAGTTGATGTTGAGCGAAGGAAAGAACTTTCCCGAGCTGGCCCAGTTCTATCAGCGCGATGTGATCCGGCCGGCGCAGCTGCTGATCCGTCGCATCCTGCAACGCGGCGTTGACCGTGGCGAATTCGCCCCGATCGACATGAAATACGGCGTCTACGCGGTGCTGGCGCCCATGATCTTCATGCAGTTGCTAATGCATTCGAACAGCGCGAACTTTGATGCGGCAGACGCCTTCCAACTGGTGCCCGAGGAATTCCTCGCGGCCCAAATGCATACCCTTCTGGATGGTCTGCGTCTGCGACCCCCTACTCCTACTCCAAGCAAAGGACTTCGCTGATCATGAAACGCTGGTTGAAATGGACGCTTGTCGCCCTGCTCATCGTCTTGCTCGCAAGTGGTGTGTGGCGTGCCTTGTCAAACCGCCAGGCACAACAGGAAGCGGTTGCCAAACTGGCTGGCGAACGCGCGCAAACAGTAGTCGAACTCGGCAGCGACGATGTGGTGGAGGTCAAATCGCGCGAGTTGGCTCTGGGCCTGCCGATTTCGGGCGCACTCAAAGCGGTGAATTCGGCAATCGTCAAAGCCCGGGTTGCCGGCGAATTGCAGGATTTGACCGTGCGCGAGGGCGATACGGTCCATGCTGGCCAGGTCATTGCCCGCGTCGACGCGAGTGAATATCAGGCCCGCGTGCGTCAGGCGCAGCAACAGGGGGAATCGGCCAAAGCCCAGGTGGACATTGCCCGGCGCGCCTTTGACAACAACCGCTCGCTGGTCGAACAGGGTTTTATCTCCAAGACGGCACTGGACACCTCGCTGGCAAGTCTGGCAGCAGCCGAAGCAAGCTACCGGGCGGCCCTGGCCGGCACCGACGTCGCCACCAAATCGCTTGACGACACGGTGTTGCGCGCACCTGTGGGCGGCGTGATTTCACAGCGCCTGGCGCAACCCGGTGAAAGGGTGGCGATCGAAGCGCGGATTGTCGAGATCGTCGATCTGAGCCGGCTCGAACTGGAGGCCAGCCTGAGCGCCTCCGAATCGCTGGACCTGCGACTGGGTCAGAGTGCCACGCTGCAAGTGGAAGGTTCAGCCAAGCCGGTCGCAGCCCGCGTGGTAAGAATCAACCCCAGCGCCGTCGCGGGTAGCCGCGCGGTCGTCGCCTATCTGGCCGTTGAACCGGTGCCCGGTTTGCGCCAGGGCCTGTTTGTCCAGGGAACACTGGCGACGGGCCGCTTGCATACGCTGGCACTGCCACTGAGTGCGGTGCGTACCGACAAGCCACAGCCTTACGTGCAGTTGATCAAGGGACAGCAGGTGCTGCACCAGACGGTCGAACTCGGCGCTCGTGGCGAGGCAGACGGACAACCCATGGTCGCGGTCAAGGGCGTACCCGAAAATGCCAAGCTGGTATCGGGCAGCGTCGGCAGTTTGCGTGAGGGCACGGCGGTCCGCTTCCTCACCCCTCAGCCGGTTGCCGCGGAGGTCAAATAATCCATGTGGTTCACCCGCGTCAGTCTCAAGAACCCGGTCTTCGCCACCATGGTGATGCTGGCTGTGGTCGTGCTGGGTCTGTTTTCCTACCAGCGGCTGCAGGTCGACCAGTTTCCAAATGTCGATTTTCCGGTGGTCGTGATCAGCACCGAATACCCGGGCGCTTCGCCCGAGATCGTCGAGAGCGAGGTCACCAAGAAGATCGAGGAAGGGGTCAACTCGATTGCCGGCATCAATGCCCTGACCTCGCGCAGCTACGAAAGCATGTCGGTTGTCATCATCGAATTCCAGTTGCACATCGACGGGCGCAAAGCCGCCGATGACGTGCGTGAAAAAGTGGCCATCCTGCGCCCGACACTGCGCACCGAAGTCAAGGAGCCGCGGGTGCTGCGTTTCGATCCCGCCAGCAAGGCGGTATGGTCCCTGGCAGTCATCGCCGAGGCACCCAAGAACAGCACCAGCGGCAGCAAAGCCTTGTCAGACGTTGAACGAACCAACTGGGCTGATCAGGTCCTCAGAAAGCGACTTGAAAACGTGCGCGGCGTGGGCTCGGTGACGCTGGTCGGCGGCACCAAGCGCGAAATCAATGTCTACCTCAAACCGCAGGCGCTTGAAGCCTTCGGCGTGACGCCGGAACAGGTGGCCACAGCGGTCACCAATGAAAGTCAGGACTTGCCGATGGGCTCGATTCGTTCGCTCGAACAGGAACGCGTGCTGCAGGTGGAGGCTCGAATGAAACGGCCGGAAGACTTTGGCAAGATCATTGTCGCGCGCCGCAACGGCAGCCCGATACGCGTTGAGCAGGTTGCCAGCGTCACGGATGGCGCGCAGGAAACCGACAGCCTGGCACTTTTCAGCGGCCAGCGAACGCTGTTGCTGAGCATTCAGAAGTCGCAAGACGAAAACACGATTGCGGTGGTCGACGGTCTGCAAAAGGCGGTTGCCGCGATGAACGCCGAATTGCCGCCGGGAGTGCGGCTGGAGCCGGTCTACGATGGCTCGCGGCAAATCCGCGTGGCCGTGGAAAACGTGCGCGAGACGCTCTTTGAAGGCGCCTTGCTGACCATCCTGATCGTGTTTCTCTTTCTCAATTCCTGGCGCTCGACGGTCATCACCGGCCTGACGCTGCCAATCGCCCTGATTGGCACTTTTCTGTTCATGAGCCTGTTCGGTTTCACCATCAACATGATCACCCTGATGGCGCTGAGCCTGTGCGTCGGTCTGCTGATCGATGATGCCATTGTGGTACGCGAAAACATCGTGCGCCATGTGCAAATGGGCAAGACACCGTACCAGGCGTCGCTTGACGGGACACAGGAAATCGGCTTGGCGGTGCTGGCCACCACACTGTCGATCGTGGCGGTCTTTCTGCCGATCGGTTTCATGGGTGGCATCATCGGAAAATTCTTCCATGAGTTCGGCATCACCATCGTCTCGGCAGTGCTGATCTCGATGTTTGTCAGTTTCACGCTCGACCCCATGCTATCGAGCGTCTGGCACGACCCCAGTATCCAGGCCCATGGCGCTCTAACAGCGCCGGCCACGTTCTACGACCGGACCATCGGCCGTGTCACCGGCTGGTTTGATCATGGCACCGATGCGTTGATCGATCTCTATCAGAAGATTCTGGGCTGGGCCCTGGTGCACAAGCTCAAGACACTGTTCATGGCCCTGCTGATTTTTGTCACCAGCATCTTCATGGTGCCGCTGCTGGGCACCGAATTTGTGCCATCGGCCGATTTTTCGGAGACCTGGCTCAACTTCTATACACCCATGGGTTCATCGATCGAGGTGACCGAAGCCAAGACCAAGCAGGTCGAGGCCATTCTGCGCAGCTATCCGGAGGTCAGTTATTCGCTCGCAACCATCAACACCGGCAGCGCCACCGGCAAGAGCTACGCCAGTTTCTACATCCGCCTGACCGACCGCAAAGCCCGCAGCCGCAGCGTGGACGAACTGTCGGATACGCTGCGCCAGCGTCTCAAGCAGATCCCCGGCATCACGGTGACCCACGTTGGCATGATGGATCCGGTGGGCGGGCAAAAGCAGATCGAATTCTCTTTGCAAGGCCAGGACCTGGCGGAACTCGAACGCCTGAGCAAGCTGGTGATGGACAAGATCCGCCCGATACCTGGGCTGGTCGACCTGGACTCGAGTGTCAAGCCGAACAAGCCTACGCTCAACGTGGCGGTCCGACGCGACGCGGCATCGGATCTGGGGTTGGGCATAGGGCAGATTGCCAGCGCCCTGCGCACGCTGGTGGCAGGACAGACGGTGAGCAATTGGCGGGCGCCTGATGATCAGACCTACGACGTCAACGTCCGTCTGGCACCGCAGGCGCGCGACAGTCCCGACGATCTGCAGCATCTGCCATTCACGCTCGGCCTCAACGCCGACGGCAGTACACGCATCGTGCGACTCAATCAGGTCGCAGCGGTCATAGATTCAACCGGTCCGAACCAGATCAACCGGCGCGACCTGATGCGCGAAGTCGCCATCAACAGCAACGTCTACAAACGCTCTGTCGGCGAAGTCTCCGACGACATCAAGGCAGCACTCGACAGCGTCAGTTTTCCACCCGGCTACCGCTACAAGTTTGGCGGCTCGACCAAGAACATGGCCGAATCCTTTGATTACGCGATCTCAGCCCTGGTGCTGGCCATCGTCTTCATCTACATGATTCTGGCGAGCCAGTTCAAGAGCTTCTTCCAGCCTCTGGCGCTGATGATGGCGCTGCCCCTGACTTTGATCGGCGTCGTGCTGGCGCTGCTGATGTTCGGCTCGACCCTGTCGATGTTCTCGATCATCGGCATCGTAATGCTGATGGGGCTGGTGACCAAGAACGCCATTTTGCTGGTTGATTTCGCGATTCGTGCGCGCGAACCTGGCGTTGATGCTGATGGCCTCCGCGTCGACGGTATGGAGCGCAGCGCGGCGCTGCTGATGGCGGCCAAAGTGCGGCTGCGCCCGATTCTGATGACCACGCTGGCCATGATTTTTGGCATGTTGCCACTGGCCTTTGCGCTGACCGAAGGTTCGGAGCAAAGGTCCCCGATGGGCCAGGCAGTGATTGGCGGAGTCATCACTTCGTCGCTGCTAACCCTGGTGGTGGTACCGGTGGTCTATTGCTATATGGATGACCTGGCGCAATGGCTGCGCCGACGCTGGGGAGCGGGTACCGGTGCCAGCAGGTAAAATTTTGCCGAATCTGTCCATCCACCCCCGGAGTACCGCAATGAATTTTGAGCAAGCCCGCTTCAACATGATCGAACAGCAAATTCGTCCTTGGAATGTTCTTGACGATCAGGTGCTGAACCTTCTCTCCGTGGTCAAACGCGAAGACTTTGTCCCCTTGGCACACAAGGCGTTGGCGTTTGCCGACATGGAAATTCCGTTGGGCCGGGGGCAATACATGCTCTCACCGCGGCTTGAAGCCCGGCTGCTGCAGGACGCAGCGGTCAAGAAGCACGAGAAAGTTCTGGAAATCGGTGCCGGCTCCGGCTACCTGTCGGCCTTGCTGGCGCACCAGGCACAGCGCGTCATCGCACTCGAAATCAATCCCGAGATGGTCGCCATGGCACGCGCCAACTTGCAAAAAGCAGGCATCCACAACGCTGAAGTGCGCCAGCTCGACGGCTCGGTCGCGGTGGCGGCCGATGGACCCTTCGATGTCATCGTGCTCGGTGGCTGTGTGCCCGAAGTGCCGCAGAGTCTGCTCTCGCAACTCAAGGTCGGTGGACGCCTGCTGGCCATTGTCGGCCAGGATCCCGTCACCCGCGCCACCATCATCACGCGCAGCAGCGAGGCCGAGTTTCAGACGCGCCAGCCGTGGGACAGTTCGGCCCCGACCCTGCTGAATTTTCCGGCGCCCTCACAGTTCCGGTTTTGATCGCTCACCCGAAGACCTTCATGAAAATATTTCGTCTGCTTCCCGTCCTTGCCGCCGTCAGTGCCGCACTGAGCCTGCCGGCCCATGCTCAGAGCCTGATCGAGCTGTACCAGTCGGCCCGCAGCTTTGATGCTTCTTATTTATCAGCCAAGTCGCAGTTCGACGCGTCGCTGGCCAAGGCCGATCAGGCGCGCGCAGCCATTCTGCCCACGGTCGGCATGTCAGCCAGCGTCTCGCGATCGCTTTTCAGTGTCGATAAGCCGCCTTTGGATTATTCCTTCGGCAGTCAGAACATCGGACTGAGTGCTTCGCAACCGCTGTACCGCCCGGCCAACTGGGCTCTTGCCAGCCAGGGAGAAAAACAAGTTGGACTGGCGCAGGGGCAACTGATCGCAGCCGAGCAGGATTTGATCGTGCGCGTCAGCCAGGCTTATTTTGATGTGCTGGCGGCGACTGACAACCTCACCTTTGTGCGGGCCCAAAAAACTGCGGTCGCCGAGCAATTAGCCTCGGCCAAGCGCAACTTTGAGGTGGGCACCGCCACCATCACAGACACACGCGAAGCGCAGGCGCAATTCGACCTGGTAGTGGCGCAGGAGATTGCGGCCGATTATGACTTGCGCGTCAAGAAACTTGCGCTCGATCTGCTCGCCGGCAAGACCAACTCTCAGCCCAGCATACTTGCAACGCCGGTGGTGCTGCCGGAACTGGCCCCGGTCGACGTCGGAGTCTGGGTCAACCAGTCGGAAGCGGCCCACCCGGGCATCATGCAGGCGCAAATGGTGCTCGACATCGCCAAACTTGAAACAGAAAAGGCGCGTGCCGGCAGCAAACCGACGCTGGACCTGACCGGCAGTTACGGCGTGACCCAGAACAACGGGTCGGCGACCAACCTCAGCGACTATCGCACCAATGTGGCGACGCTTGGACTGTCGTTCAACCTGCCCTTGTTTGCCGGCTACTCGATTCAAAATCGACTTAAGGAAACGCTGGCGCTCGAAGAAAAAGCTGGCAGCGATCTTGAAGGCTCCCGGCGTCTGGTCTCGCAGGCCACGCGAGCCGCATTCTTCGGCATTCTCTCTGGGCAGGGACAGGTCAAGGCGCTGGAGGCGGCCGAGGCATCCAGCCAGAGCGCGCTTGACGCCAACAAGCTCGGTTACCAGGTTGGTGTGCGCATCAACATCGACGTACTGAACTCGCAAAGCCAGCTTTACAGCACCAAGGCCAAGCTGGCGCAGGCGCGTTACAACGTGCTTCTGGGTGGTCTCAAGCTGCGTCAGGCCAATGGCACTCTTCGCGCCGAAGACCTGCAACAGGTCAACGCCTTGCTGGCAAATTAGGGCTGGCACAGGGCGGCGGTTTGTCAGTGCCGTCAGCGTCGTGAATCGGCGATCCGTGCCCGCTTTCGAGCAGTTTCTCAAGCGCCGCCAGCGTGCGCGCCAGCGCACCCTGATGCGCCAGCGCAAACGCGCTGGCTGACTGCTGCGCTGCCTGCAAAGCCGCTTTGTCTCGGGCCAACGCGGATGCCGCGGCGACCGCGAGCGCCAGATTGTCAACGCGTTGCGCTGCACCCGCCGCCAGGGCCAGTCGAGCGGCTTCTGCAAAATTGAAAGTGTGCGGCCCCATCACCACCGGACAGGCGCAGGCCGCCGCTTCGATCAGGTTTTGTCCCCCCAGCGCCTCGAAACTGCCACCGAGCAAGGCGACGTCGGCGAGCGCGTAATACAGCGCCATTTCACCGAGCGTGTCACCGAGCCAGATACTGGGCATCGACTCGGGCTCAACGCTGTCGGCCGGTGGTCCGTCACGCCAGCGACTGCGGCGCGAAATTGCAAGTCCGTTGTGCTCGACCAGCGAGGCCACTTCATCAAAGCGCTGCGGATGACGCGGCACGATAAGCCATTGCACCGCGCACATGACTTCGGTCTGCGGCAATGCCATCAGGACGCGCAGCAGCGCCGCCTCCTCGAGCGCGCGTGAACTCGCAAACATGATGACCGGACGCCCGACCCGGTCACGCCAAATGCGGCCCGTCCTCAACTGCTGCGCATCGGGCATGGCGTCGAACTTCAGGTTGCCGAAGACGCCCTGTACCGGGGCTCCGAGTGAGACCAGGCGCTCGGCGTCGTCCTGCGTTTGCGCCCAAGCCGCTGCCAGGCTGCGGTAGGCGGGACGCGCCAGCCATCCCAGACGCCTGGCCCAGCGCATTGAATGCTCGCTCAGGCGTGCATTGGCCAGCACCAGTGGCACACCCGCCTTGGCGCAAGCGTCCGCCAGATTGGGCCAGATTTCGGTTTCCAGAAGGATGCCGATGCGCGGCTTGAAATGATCGAGAAAGCGCCTCACCAGCACTGGCGTGTCCCAGGGTTGCCAGGTCTGGACATCGCCGACCTGCAGCAGCTTGGCACCTTCGGCGCGCCCGGTCGCCGTACCGTGCGTGAGCAGCAAGCGCAACCCGGGCCAACGCTGGCGCAAGCACTCCACGAGCAGCGTCGCGGCCCGCGTTTCACCGAGCGAGACCGCGTGCACCCAGACCGTCTTGCCGTCCGGCGGCGGCGCTGGCGCGCGGTAGTGGGCAAAGCGTTCCTCGACCGCCTCCAGATAACCTGGCTCCTGCTGCCCGCGGCGCGCCAGTTTGCGACGCAACAGGGGTTGCACCAACCACATCAGCACGCTGTAAAGAAGGCGTGTCATGCGCTTGTGCGATGAGTCGCCGTCAACTGCCAGGCCTGCCAGACCGCCTCCACCGTCGGTGTCGGTTGCGCGAAGACGCTGCGTTGATGACTGGTCTGCTGCGGTCCCGTGCGCCAGGCAGTGTCAAAGTTGTAAATCTGCACCAGGCGCAAATCCAGCGCCATGGCGATGTGGCTCAAGCCACTGTCCACGCCCACCACACCGGCACAGCCCGCCAGTGCATCGGTCAGGGCATCGAGTTGAAGGTGCGGCCAGACTTCGACCTGGCTCAAGGCAGCGGCAATCTGCTGTGCCGACTGCTGCTCGGCGGCGCTTGCCTGCGGCAACCCCAGAGCGTAGCCTTGTCGATTCAAGTGTTGCCCCAAAGCCTGCCACGAAGAAAGCGGCCACTGCTTGTCAGCGCGCGAACTGCCATGCACCAGGGCTACCAAGGGGCGCCGGCGGGCAAGTGACTGGGCCTGATCGTTATCTGTATCTTGGGCCGCGCGCGCCGTTGCCGTCAGCCCGTAGGACAACTGCTGCGGCACGGCATAACCTAGCGAGCGCGCGCACAACTGGCGTGAGCGCTCCACCGCGTGAATGTGCGTCGGCAGCCTGATCGCAACATCGGCCACCCAGCGCGCCGGCGCCTCGAAGCTGGAACCCTCGCTGGCGCCGGCCAGACCAAAACGCCTGCCATACGTCGTCAGGCGCGCCAGCCATGAGATCAGTGCCGACTTGGTCAAGCCCTGCAGATCGATGACGGCGTCGTAGGACTCGCGCTGCAACTCACGCTTGAAGTCGCGCCACGCCCGTCGGGTGGCTGCTGAAAGCGGGGACTTGCGCCAGCTTCTCAACTCGCACTCGATGACTCGCCGCACACCTGAGCAGCGGCACGCCAGGGCAGCAAAATTGCGTTCCACGACCCAGTCGATCTGTGCCTGCGGCAAGGCGCGCCGGATATCCTGAAGCGCCGGCATGGCATGTACCACATCGCCAAGTGAAGACAGCTTGACGATCAGGATCTTCAAAAAGCCCCCACGCCTGAGTTTTTGGGGTCAGAGCCCAAATTCGCCGAGCCTGCGGCTCGCCCGGAGGGTGCCCCGCGAAGCGTCGCAGCGCAATTGGTGTCTGACCCCAATAACTCACCCCCCGAGGGGGCGTACCTTGCTTGGGGCGGCCCGGCGCGGCGGCTCAATGCGCAGCCTCGTCCAATTTGGCATCGGGCTTGACCGAGCGCAGCAGCGCCAGCATCTCGCCCTCGATGCGCCTCAACGCCGCCTCGGTCTGGCCTTCGAAGCGCAGCACCAGCACCGGCGTTGTGTTGGAGGCGCGGATCAGTCCAAAGCCGTCGGGCCAATCGACGCGCAAGCCATCGATGGGATTCACCACTGCCGGCGCCGGGAAATTGGCCGCCGCCAGCAGTTGATCAACCAGCGTGTGCGGCTCGCCCTCGGCACACTTGACGTTGAGCTCGGGCGTCGAATAGCTGCTGGGCAATGCGTCGAGCACTGCATTGCCGTCGGGCGAGTGACTCAGGATTTCAAGCAGGCGACAGCCCGCATAAGTACCATCGTCAAAGCCGAACCAGCGCTCCTTGAAGAAGATGTGGCCGCTCATCTCGCCACCCAGCGGTGAATCGATCTCCTTCATCTTGGCCTTGATCAGCGAGTGACCGGTCTTGAACATCAGCGGCTTGCCACCAGCCGCTTCGATCGCCGGCGCCAGCCGCTGCGAGCACTTGACGTCAAACAGGATGGTGCCGCCCGGCACGCGGCTCAGGACGTCGCGCGCGAACAGCATCAGTTGCCGATCCGGGTAGATGTTGTTGCCAGCGCTGGTGACGATGCCAAGCCGGTCGCCGTCACCATCAAAGGCTAACCCGACTTCGGCATCACCGGCTTTCAGCGCCGCAATCAGGTCGCGCAGGTTTTCAGGCTTGCTCGGATCGGGATGGTGATTCGGGAAGTTGCCATCGACCTCGCTGAACAGCTCAGTCACTTCGCAGCCAATCGCGCGCAGGATGGCGGGCGCCGAGGCGCCGGCCACGCCATTGCCGCAATCGACCACGATCTTCATCGGTCGCGCCAGTTTGATATCGCCGACGATGCGCTGGCGATAAGCCTCCTGCACCGTCACTGCACGCTGCAAGCCGCCGGTTTGCGGCGACCAGGACTCGCTCTCCATCATGCGCCGCAACGCCTGGATTTCGTCTCCGTAAATGGCGCGTCCGGCCAGCACCATCTTGAAACCGTTGTAGTCCTTGGGGTTGTGGCTGCCGGTCACCTGAATGCCGCTGCGGCACAGGGTGCTGGCGGCAAAGTACAGCATCGGCGTGGTCGCCATGCCGATGTCGATGACATCGACCCCGGCTGCCACCAGACCTCGCATCAGGGCTGCACTCAACTGCGGCCCGCTGAGACGGCCATCGCGCCCTACCGCAACCACGTTCTCACCTTCCTTGCGCGCCACCGTACCAAAAGCCCGGCCCAGCGCCTCGGCCATCGCCTCATGAATGGTGGTCGGGACGATGCCGCGAATATCGTAGGCCTTGAAGATGGAAGCTGATAACTGCATGGTGAATCTCCTCAAAAATTGTCGCTTGGATCAAATCAATTGTAGGCTGACGGCAAGTGCATGAGCATGTCCGAAAACGGCTGGTGAAAGCACTCTTTGAGCAGGCGCAACGCGTATCATCGAGACCGTGGATCAGCCCCAACCTCCATTGATCGACGACAGCCGGTACCTTGCGCTAAAGGCCCGCGACTCGCGCTTCGACGGCATTTTTTTTACCGGCGTTACTTCGACCGGGATCTATTGCCGCCCAGTCTGCCGCGTGCGCACGCCGAAACGCGAAAACTGCCGTTTCTTTTCCCAGCCGGCTCAGGCTGAACGCGCTGGCTTCAGGCCCTGTCTGCGTTGTCGGCCCGAACTCGCACCGCGTCAGCCTGCGGCCGGTGCGGAAACGGAAGCCCGTGTCTGGTCGACGCAGGACGCGTCCTGGATTCTGGCCGGGCAAGCGGCGCAGCTGATTGACACGCCGGAGGCCTGGGGCGACGGCGCACCCGGCATGGGGCGACTGGCGCAGCGCCTGGGTATCAGCGAACGCCACCTGCGGCGCATTTTTGAGGCCCGCTTTGGCGTCTCGCCGCTGCAATACCTGCAAACGCGACGCCTGCTGTGCGCCAAGCAGTTGCTGACCGACACGCCCATGGCCGTCACCGAAGTCGCGCGCCTGAGTGGCTTTGCCAGCGTGCGGCGGTTCAACGCCGCGTTTGCCCAGCACTATGCCCTCAAGCCGACCCAATTGCGTCGCTCTGGCAACCAGCGCAGCGCGTGGGCGGCCGAGCCCGGCATCACCGTCAAACTGGCCTACAGACCGCCTTATGACGTCGCGGCCATGCTGCAGTTCTTTGCCACTCGAAGCATCCCGGCGATCGAACAAATCTCGTTGGGTGGCGACAAGCCCGGCATCAACAAAACACTCGCCCTCGAAATCTCGGGGCAGCGCTGTAGCGGCTGGCTGTCGGCACAGTTCGACGAGAGCGGCAACCGCCTTGAATTGCGCCTGAGCGATTCATTGAGGCCAGTTCTGCCCTGCGTCATGGCACGGGTCAGGGCCATGCTCGATCTGGATGCCGACCCGCAGTTGATCAACCAGGTCTTGCACAGCAGTTTCCCGGGCGGCGACGGGCTTCGCGTGCCTGGCAGTCTGGACGGTTTTGAACTGGCGGTGCGCGCGATACTGGGCCAGCAAATCACTGTCGCCGCGGCACGCACCTTGACCACCCGGCTGGTACAGCGCTTTGGCGAACCCATCGAAACCCCGTTCGACGGCCTGAATCGGCTGTTTCCCAGTCCCGCCACGCTGAGCCGCGCCAGCGCCGATGCGTTAGGCCAGCTCGGCATTGTCAGACAACGCCAGAGCGCGATCCGCTCCCTCGCCGACGCCGTGCTGGAAGAGGGCCTGGCGCTGCATGCCGGCGCCGACCTTGGGGTCACCATCGAAGCGCTGCAGGCCCTGCCGGGCATTGGCGACTGGACCGCCCAGTACATCGCGATGCGCGCGTTGCGCTGGCCCGACGCTTTCCCCGCCGGCGACGTCGCCCTGCACAAGGCCCTGGGCCTGCACGGCAGCAAGAATCCGGCGAAAGCAGCACTGCTTGCAGCGCAAGCTTGGCAACCGTGGCGCAGTTACGCAGTGATCAGAGCCTGGAAGGAAACATGACATGAAATTTGCCGCCACCATCGCACAGAGCAGCACCGACAGCCCGCTTGGGCGCATCATCCTGGCCGCCAATGGCGACCTACTCGCAGGCCTTTGGTTTGTCGACCAACGCCATCTGCCCGACCTCCCGCGCTGTCCCCAATCTTCGGATCGACCCGTCTTGCAGCGCGCCTGCGCTCAGCTGAACGATTACTTCCTGGGTCAGCGCAAAGACTTCGACCTGCCTTTGGACCTCAGCTGCGGCAGCGCTTTTCAGCAAAGCGTCTGGCGCGCCCTGCTCGCCATTCCGTTTGGCGCCACAACCAGCTATGGCGCCATCAGCGCGGTGATCGGCAGGCCGAATGCGGTGCGCGCGGTGGGCGGTGCGATCGGACACAACCCGCTGGGCATCCTCGTCCCCTGTCACCGTGTGGTCGGGGCCGATGGCTCGCTGACCGGCTACGCTGGCGGCCTGGAGCGCAAGACCGCCTTGCTGCAACTCGAAGGCGTGCTTTGAGCGCTATGCTTGCGAAAAGACCCTGGCGCAGCCAGTTCGTGCTACTGGCCGCGTTGTGGGGCTCGTCCTTCATGTTCATGCGTCTGGGCGCGCAGGAGTTTGGCGCACTGCCGACCGCTGGTGTGCGCGTTGCCATCGCTGCCCTCTTTCTGTTGCCGCTGCTCCTCTGGCGCGGGCTCGGTCCGCAACTGATGCAACACTGGCGCAAGATATTCTTCATCGGATTGTTCAACTCAGCCCTGCCCTTCGCCTGCTTTTGTTTCGCGCTGCTCTCGATCAGCACCGGCTTGTCCGCCATCCTCAATGCCACAGTACCACTGTTTGGCGCGCTGGCTGCCTGGGTCTGGCTCAAGGACCGGCCGAGCGGGTCGCGCATTACCGGTCTGGTGATCGGCTTCGTCGGCGTCGCCTTGCTGACCTGGGACAAGGCCAGCTTCAAGCCCGACGCCAATGGTTTGTCCAGCGGCTGGGCCGTGCTGGCTTGCCTGCTGGCCTGCCTGAGCTACGGTGTCTCGGCGAGTTTCGCCAAACGCTATCTGGGCGGCGTCTCGGCCCTGGTGATGGCCACCGGCAGCCAACTCGGTGCCGCCTTGTGCCTGGCCTTGCCGACCCTATGGCTGTGGCCCCAGCGCATGCCAGGTGCGACCGCCTGGCTGGCCTTGCTCGCGCTTGGCGTGCTGTGCACCGGTGTTGCCTACATCCTGTACTTTCGGCTGATTGAAAAAATCGGCCCGGCGCGCTCGCTGACGGTTACGTTCGTGGTGCCTGTGTTTGCGGTGACTTACGGTCTGCTATTTTTTCAGGAAACGGTTTCAACCTGGATGCTGCTGTGCGGCCTGATCATCATCTGTGGCACCGCCTTGTCAGCCAACCTGCTGCGACTGCGACGGCATTAAGTGAGCCAGGGTTCGCCTGCATGTAATCGCTCAGCCGAACCTGGCGTCGACTATGCTTGGCCGTGAATCACAAGTTTCAGTTGACGAAAAACCCCGATTTGACCAAGCGCCAGCAGCCAGAGTCACCTTGATTGATTGAGATGCATATGAATTTTTCAGATCTGATAATGACGCATATTGCCTCGAATTCCGATGTCACCATCATGGCCGAATTTCTTGTATTTTTTGCCATTGCCGGAATTTCAATTTCCGCCTTTTCAAACCGATTCTTCTTCGGCAACGAGAACATGGATTCCGATGCGCTCTTTGAAACGGTTGAGAAAAGCATATTTGCCTTCCTGGTCTTCTTGCTGGCGATTACCCTCGGTGACGTACGCGCCAATTTCAGCAAGGCTCAGGACAGTGTTGTCAATGAAACGCTCGAGTTGAGACAATACCTTTTTCTCCTCGACTTGCAGACCAACTCCTTCACCGAGAATCAGAAAAGACACTTGAACACGTACATGAAGGCCGTTGTTTCGGATGAATGGCGTTCATTGGCGCAAGCCGATCCGACGCTTTCCCCCAAAACCGATCAGGCTGTTTTGGATTTGCGTCATTCGGTGCAGCAACAAATACAGGAAGCCGACGTGTCGTCCTATATGGACAGGATTCTGGCGTCTCTAGGAAAACTGGAAAACTCCCGACAGCTGAGATACCAACTGGCCACCGCTTCGTCACCGCGGATATTCTGGCTCTACATCGCCATCCTGATGCTGTTGGGCAGCGTCATGGCAGGGCGTACCAAACTGGACATGCGTCGCGCTGGCGTCCTTGGTGCCTACTTCGGTGCCTTGGGTATGGTCGTCGCGCTGATCATGATTCTGGATCAGCCTTTCAGGGGAGAAACCAGTGTTTCCAGCGAACCTTTTCGCAGGGTGATTGAGCAGATGGCTATAGCCAATTGAATTGGCATGTCAGATCTCACCCTGGCCCGCAGCTGCATGCGTGACCCCGAACTGCCTGAGGATCGCATTGCCCCTTAGCACGGCAGCGTCAAGGCCCTCCTTGACGGTCTTCTTGCCAGTAAAGATGTTCTCCAGTTCCATTTCGATGGCCTCGCGAATCTGGGTGTAGTTGCCCAGACGCAGGCCCCGACTGGCCAGGGTGGGTTTGGCGTTCAGCAACTGGCTCACGCCGGTCCACTGCTCAGGGTTATTCCTGTAGAAGGCGCCGTTCTCCAGGCCAGTGACGGCCGCCTGAGTGATCGGCAAATAGCCTGTGGTGGCGGCCCACCAGGCCTGCTGAGGCGGTTCGGCGACGAACTTCAGAAACTGCGCGACGCCCTTGTAGTCCGCCGTCTCGCGCCCCCGCAGCACCCACAGGGTCGCGCCGCCCAAGGCGGTGTTCGCTTTCGGGTATGGCGCGCCCCAGTGCGGCAGTTGGCTGGTCGTCCAGTCGAACCTGAGAGATTTCTTGAAGCCACCGATGGACCCCGACGACTGCACGAGCATCGCGCAATCGCCATTGATGAACTTTAGATCTGGCTCATCGATTCGTCCGCCATAGGAGAAGATGTTTTCCTTCTGCCACCTGGCAAGGGCGCCCACTTGCATGAGGCCAAAGTCGCTGTTGATGAGGAGCTTCGTGTCAAGGGCGGCATAGCCGTTCTGATTGGTGGCAAAGGGCTGGTCGTGCCAGGCAAAAGTGTTCTCAAGCATGGTCCAGGACGGCCACGAAGTAGTAAAACCGCATCGGGCAGCACCGGCGGCCAGTATCTTTCTGGATGTGGTCTCGACCTCCTGCCAGGTGGCTGGCGGCGTGTCGCCGAGCCCGGCGTTCTTGAAGATGTCCTTGTTGTAGTAGAGAATCGGCGTCGAGACGTTGAATGGCATCGACGAAAGCGTGCCGTCCTTCGCGTAATAGCCGGTGACCGCCTCGATAAAGTCGGCCCAGTTGGGCTCGATTTTGTGCTGATGCATCAAGCGATGGACCGGGACGATGGCGTCCGACAGCATCATGCTCAGGGTGCCGACTTCGTAGACTTGGACGATGTGCGGCGAGCTCTTCTGTCGGTAGGCCGACATGGCCGCGGCCTGCACCTCCGGATACGTCCCTTTGTAACGCGCCTTGACCTCGAAATCCGGCTGGCCGTCGTTGAACCGTTTCACCAGTTCATTGACCGCCTCGCCGAGCTGGCCGTCCATGGCGTGCCAGAAGGAAATCTCGGTCCTGGCCTGTGCGCTGCAGACCCCTGCGAATAGGGCCATCATGGCGACAGCGATGAGTCGCATGCCCAGGCTGATGCGGCAACTCAATACGCTTGCGATACAAGATGACTTCATTGAGAAACGCCCTTGGTCGCCGGTCGGTCGGCCAGGAAATCCTGGATCGTCCGCTGGTTCTGCAGCACCACCTTGGCCGCCGCGGCGTGCAGCAACTGCCGGTCGCACTCGGACTCCATCATGAATTTCGTCGGGATCTCGGCCAGGCGCTGTTGCACTTCCTCCGGTGAGGTCAAGGGCGGCTTCTCAGTGCGGCAGGCCTCAGGCAGATCGCTGAGATCATCGTCCCAGCGCGCGCTCTCGTGGTTGAGGAACAGGATGCGAAGGGTCGAGTCATCTGGAAACACTCCTTCGACCTGAAGGCTGCGGTAAAAGAGGGACCAATACGCCGTTGCCCGCTCCTCCATCACCTTGGGGATGCGGGAGAAATCGTAGTTGAAGATGGTCCATGGCTGGCTGCGCTGCCTGAGCTGCTTGAAACCGACCGAGAAGGGGTAGGAGCTGTTGAAGGCGAGGATCAGGGCGCGGCGCGCTTTGTGATCCTGTATCTGCTTCTGGAACGTGAACAACAGGGACTCCAGGCCGAGGTTTTCATAGAGTCCGCCATCCCCGGTGTGCCAGTAATCCAGTTCGTCGCCCACCGTAAACGTGATCGGCCCCACCAGGGGCGGGAACGAAGCCGAAGCGGTGGCTGCTACCGCCACCTTCAGGGGGCAGGGGTCGATCTGCAGTTCCAGCGGAGACACTGGCAGCAGTGATTCCCAGCGCTTCTTCATGACCTCAGGGTAGCTGCGGGTAATCCCCCTGCTGACCATCGACCGTTCCAGATCCTCAATGAAATCGTATTGGGCCGCATCAGGGGGCAGCGTGGTGAACACCAGCCGCCGGCCGCTGTTGTAGAGCGTGCTGTTGATGATCAGCGCAGGGCTGTCCCCGCTCTTTTGTCGCGCTGCCAGGTCGGCGAAGGTGCCAGGACCCAGCAGACTCTCCTCGAGAATCTCATGCAGCGATTGGGCCGCCAGGGCCGAGTTGAGAATGAACCGGCCCGATCCGAGCTGGCGCCAGATCAGTGCGCTCTGGAAGTCCTGCGCCAGCTTGGCCTGGAAATCGGTGAAAAACGTCTGGTAGGCCTGCGTCATGGTCCCGTCTGAGCCGAGAACCGGCGTCTGGTGGGCAGGCTTATGCAGCGCATAGTAAGCTGCCGACAGCCCCCCCCCGGACACACTGGAGAGGTAGGAGACTTGTTCCAGAACCGATCCACCCTGGGGTGATGGCAGTCTGCCCAGCGCCTCCAGACCGGCAGCGCCGTAGAGTGCCGCCCGGCTGCCGCCGCCAGACAGGGCAACGCCGACAACGGTGTCCTGCTGGGCGCCCGGCGTGATGCACTTTGTCTCCGAGCCGGCTTTGGGCAGACGGGTGATCTCGGGTGAGGCGCATGCCGTCAGCAACAGCGCGCCTGCAACCCAGATTGCGGCCAGGAGAACGCGGTATCGACGCCCGGCAACCCGGGTTCGATCCCTGTTCAGGGATCGGCAGAGGGTCACCAAGTGCGTCGAAGACTTCGATTTCATGGGTATAGAGATTTCAGCTTCTGAGTCATCGCCGGGCTCAATGAACTGATCCAAAGCATATCAGACGCGCCACCGTTCTGATCTGGTACGCTTGGCACGATGTCATCGCAACGCCCATTAGCTCCCATGGCACCCGGCCTGACCATCGTTTTGCTGTCGCTGCTACTGGGCCTGCAACCGATCACCACCGACCTGTACTTGCCGGCCTTGCCGGCGCTGACCGAGGGCTTTGGCGCCAGCATGGCGCAAGCGCAGCTGACCCTGACTGCGCTGCTGCTGGCCTTTGGTCTGTCGCAACTGATCTGGGGCCCGCTGTCGGACCGCTTTGGTCGGCGCCCAGTGCTGCTGGTCGGCCTCTGCTCGTACGTGCTGGCGTCGATTGCCAGCACGCTGTCACCGACCATGGAGGCACTGATCTTCTGGCGCACGCTGCAAGGCGCTGCCATGGGCGCGGCGGTGATGTGCGCGCGTGCCATCGTGCGCGACCTGTACGCCCCGCTGGAGGGCGCGCGCGTCATGTCCAAGGGCCTGAGTGGCCTGGGCCTGGTTGCGTGCCTCAGTCCACCATTGGGCGGTCTGCTGTCAGACCTTTTCAGCTGGCGCATATCCTTGCTCGTGCTGGCCATTTTCTCCGCTGCCAGCCTGGGTCTGGTGGCCTCGCGCTACGTCGAGACCCTGCCGCAAAAGAACCTGCAGGCCCTGCAACCGGCGAGCCTGCTGCGCAGCTGGCTCGCGATTCTGCGGCACCCGACCTTTGTCGCCTTCTCGGCGCTGTCATCGGCCTCCTACGGCGGCCTCTTCACCTTCCTGGCCAGCGGCTCCTTTGTCTTCATCAAAGTGCTCGGTTTGAGCAAGACGCATTACGGCCTGCTGATGTTCTCGATGGCCTTCACCTACCTGCTGGGAACCTTCTTGTGCCGGCGCTTGCTGGCACGTTTCGATGTGCGCCAGACGGTGGCGATCGCCGGTGCGCTGAGCCTGTCGGGTGGTACCTTGATGGGCCTGTTGGCATTGGCCGGCTGGCACAGCAGTTGGGCCATCATGGCGCCGTTCTACCTGTTCATGCTGGGTCACGGCATCCACCAGCCGTGCAGCCAGAGCGGCGCGGTCGGACCCTTCCCGCAATCCGCCGGTGCCGCATCGGCGCTGAACGGCTTTCTGATGATGCTGGTCGCCTTCATGATCGGCAGCTGGCTTGGCACGCACATGGACGGCAGCGTTTTCCCGCTGGTCTACGGCATCTGGTTCTGGAGCGTGCTGATCGCGGCCGCAGCCTGGACTCTGGTGCAAACACAGGGGACACCGCGTGGCCAGTGAAGCGCCACTGCGCTACCTGGCTTTGGCCGGTCCAACCGCCTCGGGCAAGACCGCGGCAGCGATGGCGATCGCGCGGCAGCACGCGGTGGAGATCGTCAGCGTCGATTCGGCCCTGGTCTATCGCGGCATGGACATCGGCACCGCCAAGCCCTCACCTGCCGAACGGGCCGCCGTGGCGCACCATCTGATCGACATTCGCGACCCGCTGCAGGCCTACAGCGCCGCCGAGTTTGCCAGCGATGCACGCTCGCTGATCGCCGACATCACGGCACGCGGCAAATTGGCGCTGCTGGTCGGCGGCACCATGCTTTACTTCAAGGCCCTGATCGACGGACTCGATGCGATGCCAGCGGCCGACGTCGGCATTCGGGCGGCGCTGGAACAGGAAGCGAAGGAAATCGGCTGGCCGGGCCTGCACTCCAGACTTGCTTTGGTGGACCCGATCACGGCGGCACGCCTGCAACCAAGCGATGCACAGCGCATCAGCCGCTCACTCGAAGTCTTTCAGCTCACGGGACAGCCACTGTCGTCGTTGCACACGGCAAAAGCAAGAACCAGCCACGCCACTTCGATGGTCGACGACCGTTTGCTGATTTCCCTGGAACCGACCGAGCGACTCTGGCTGCATCAGCGCATTGCGCAGCGCTTCGAGGCGATGCTGGCCCAAGGCTTGGTCGACGAAGTGAAAGCCCTGCGCCAGCGCGACGACCTGCATGCCGACTTGCCGGCGATGCGCTGCGTCGGCTACCGGCAAGCCTGGGACTATTTGGACGCGCACCAAGCGCGCGGGCTCGACGACGCAGCCGGTCTGCACGAACTGCTTGAGAAAGGTATTTTCGCCACGCGCCAGCTCGCCAAGCGCCAGCTTACCTGGCTGCGTTCCATGCCTGAGCGCCAGGTCGTCGCCTGCGAGTCACCCGATGTGCTGGCGCAGGTGCTGCGCCTGACCGACTCGTTTTCGAGCACCCTCAGATGAGCCTGATCATTAGCGACTTGAGCAAGCGCTATGGCGAAGTCGCCGTCTTCAGCGGCGTATCAATGAGCGTTGCGCGCGGCGAGTTTGTCGCCATCGTCGGCGAGTCCGGTGTCGGCAAATCAACGCTGCTCAACTGCATGGCCGGCCTGGACCACTGGAACAGCGGATCAGTCACCCTCGACGGACTCGATCTGGGCGGTCTCAGTGACAACCAGAGCGCGCGTCTGCGACGTGAAAAAACCGGCTTTGTGTTCCAGGCATTTCATGTGCTGCCGCATCTGGACGTGGCGCAAAACGTGGCGCTGCCGCTGCTGCTGTTGGGCCAGCCCGATGACGTCCGCGTACAAGCCATGCTGGAGGCGGTTGGGCTGGCCGGTCTGGGGCTGCGGCTGCCGCAGCAACTCAGCGGCGGGCAATTGCAGCGCGTCGCGATTGCGCGCGCCCTGGTACACCGCCCTTCCCTGCTGCTGGCCGACGAGCCGACCGGCAACCTTGACCCGGCCACCGCCACCAAAGTGATGGACGTGCTGATCGCCCAGACCCGCGAACACAGCGCCTCGCTGGTGCTGGTGACCCATTCAGAAGCCGCCGCCACCCGCGCCGACCGGGTGCTACAGCTCAGCAGCACCGGCTGTGTTGAACGCGCTCAGTCAATCGCCAGTCGCTGAACACCGCCGGCCACCACTTTTTTGGGCAGCGTCAGCGTCAGCACGCCGTTGTCGTATTTGGCTTTGGCTTGCGCCGGGTCGATATCCTGCGGTAACTGGAAGCTGCGCGAGACGGCGCCCAAATAGCGTTCGCTGCGCAGCGACTTTTCGTCCTTGCCGGTGCTGTCCTGCTGTTTCACTTCGGCACGCAGCGTCACGACGCTGCCGTCGAGCGACACCTGAATTTCTTCCTTGCTGACGCCCGGTACTTCGGCATGCACGGTGTAGCCAGCTTCGGTTTCCTTCACGTCGATCTTGATCTGCGACGGGCTCGGCAGCGGATCGCCGTGCAGCGGCTTGACATAGAAACCAGGCGCCACGTCATGAAAGAAATCGTCAAACAAATTTCCGCGTCTCATCAGTGCGTTCATTGATCTACTCCTTGCGTTGATCGCCATACCCACATCCCGCAACCGCCACGACTGCGGGTCCCAGCACTCAATATGGGTCAGGCGTGAACGCTTGCAAGGGTGTTCCGCAAGGTGTTTGACAATAATCAAAGCCGCGCTCAATCGCGGGCGTAATCGTCCAGCCCCACAACGCCAATTTTTTCCAGCCCCAGTCGCTGCGCGGCACTGAGCACGTTGGCGACGGTGTCGTACTTGGCGCTGCGGTGTGCCCGCACATGAATCTCGGGTTGCTCCTGCAATTGCGCCGCCGCCTTCAGCTGCAGATAGAGTGCGCCGCGGTCCTCCAGCGCCTGCCCGTTCCAGAACAACTGATTTTCGGCCGTCACCACGATCTTCACAATGGTCGGTTCCCGGCTCAGCGGCGGCGGCAAGCCGGTCGGCATTTCCATGTTGACCGAATGCAACTGAATCGGAATCGTGATGATGAACATCACCAGCAGCACGAGCAGCACGTCGATCAACGGCGTAATGTTGACCGCCGTGCTGAATTCCGGCTCAGACGGATCAAGCGCTTCGTCAAAGTCGATGGCCATGGTTTCCCTTGATTCGCAAGTACAGAACCGAAGTCCAGGCGAGTGCTTGTGTGAGCCCAGGGTGCCGCAGTGGTTGACTCCGCGAATGTCCCCCGGCCTGCGGCCTCCGCCTTGATTTGGCAAAACCCCAAGTCCACGCTACGCCACGCACTGCATCACCCTCGGCAACCAGAGTCGGTAGTTTGCGCTGCTGGCATACCAACCCAGCTTGAAGGATCCGGCCGGTGGGGCGCTCAGCGCAGCGAGTTATTGGGGTCAGACACCAATTTCGCTGCGACGCCTTGCGTCGCAACTCACGAGCCGCAGGCTCGGCGAATTTGGGCTCTGACCCCAAAAACTCGGGGGACAGCCGCGGAGCTGAGTGCCCCGCCGGCCTGATCCTGCCGCCACAGCGTACGGGACCAGGCCTGTCGTCGATTTGGGAAAGATCCATCATCAGTTGAGGAACGTTCGAATGGCCATACATCACTGCGATCTGTCCCGCAGCGTGTCCGAAGCAGGGTCCGTTACAAACCCGATGCGCGCAATGCCGGCCTGCTGGCAAGCGTAGAGAACGCGCGCCACGGCCTCGTAATCGGCACGCGCATCACCGCGAATATGAACCTCGGCCTGCGGCGTTCGAGTGGCGAGCTGCTTCAATTTTTCCTGCAGGCTTTGCGCGTCGCTCAGACGTGCGTCAAACCAATAGCTGGCGCCAGCGGCGTCGACCGAGATGACAACGGTTTCGGGCTGACTCTGGCGCAACTGATTCGCCTCGCGCGGCAGGCGTACCGCAACCGAGGTATTGATGACCGGGATCGTGATCAGAAAGATGATCAGCAGTACCAGCATCACGTCGACCAACGGGGTCGTGTTGATCTCCGACAGATCAGCGTCGTCCTCGAAGTCGTCCTCGAAGTCGTCCTTGTAGCTGATGGCCATGGCTCAAGCGCTCTTGTGGCTGGCTGCCGCCTGCTGCGTTCTGTCGATTTCAACCAGCAATTGGGTGTGCAGCTCCGAGCCAAAACCCTTGATGGCGTGCAGCGTCACGCGGTTGCGCCGCACCAGAGCGTTGTAGGACAGCACCGCAGGCACCGCCACCGCCAGACCCAGCGCTGTCATGATCAGGGCTTCGCCGACCGGGCCGGCGACCTTGTCGATCGAAGCCTGACCGGACACACCAATCGTCACGAGCGCGTTGTAAATGCCCCAGACCGTGCCAAACAAGCCGACGAATGGCGCCGTGGCACCGATCGTCGCAAGCACCGAAAGCCCTTCCTGGCTGCGCATCTGCAACGTCGCCACCGAGTGCACGATATTCTGGCTGAGCCAGTGGTTCAGATCGACCTGACCGGCCAGACTGGTGTGCCGACTGGCCGCCTCCAGCGCCGACACCACCATGTGTCGAAACGGGCTCTCCTGCTCCAGCGCCTCGCTGCGCCGGTGCAGCGCGTCGGCACTGGCAAAAGCATGACTGGCAGCCTGCACCTGCGCATTCAGCTGGCGTTGTGCCAGCCACTTGGCAATGATGAAATACCAGCTCAGCAATGACATGAGTGCCAGGATCAGCAACGTTGACCTGGCCACCCAGTCGCCCTGCGCCCAGACCGAACGCAGACCGTAAGGGTTGGCCTGCGCCGTGCTTGGCGCGAAGATGACCGGAGCACCCGACTGGGCCTGCGCCAAACCAACCAGCACGAGGCCGAGCACTAGCAGTAGAAACGGCAGCCGGAATCGGGTGCGGGTGGAGACAGGGACGGGTGTGGACATGATGGTTTCCTGAAAGATTGGGGTAAGGTGTGTGTTCATTTGCACTCGGGCTTCATTTGCATTTGTCGCTGAGCGCGGCGATCGGGATCGTGATCGCATTGATCAAACTGCCGTTGACATTCGGGCCTATGCAATCGGGTTTGCCGGCGCCGCCAACCGCCTCGCCCAGGCGGTCGCGCTGCCTTCCGCCGTTGAGCTGTTCATTGGCCATTTCCGCCAGGCTGCGCTGGCGCGGTGAATTCTGCATGACATAAGGATAAAGCTTGGGCGCCGCCGGCCCTGCTGCTGGTCCTGCGGCAGGGCCCGCCGGTGCCGCCCTCGACGGCGCGGCCTGGAAGCCGCCGCCCGCCGGAACCTCCACCTGCGTGATGGCGGCAGGCCGCGCCGGCGTCGGCGCTGGAACTGGAGCGGCGGCGGGCGCTGCTGCTGGCGCCGGAGGCGGGCCAGGTGCTGGTGCTGGTGCTGGTGCTGGTGCTGGTGCTGGTGCTGGTGCCGGGGTCGCGTCAAGCACCAGTGCCGGTGCTGGTAACGGCGCTGGCGCCGGGGCGGACTCGGGTACTGGAGCCGGTGTCGTCTCGGGCACAGGTAGCGGCTTTGGCGCAGGCGCAGGCAGCGCCTCGGGCAGCACTTCCACCTGCGCGATCGGCTCGGGCTTGGGTTGCTGCAATGGCGTCGGCGCGACGGGCTCCGGCGGCACCACCTCCCTTCGGGCTGGCACTGGCACAGGTGGCACCGGCATGACCGGCTGAATCTTCAGCTCCACCGGCTTCTCGGGCAGCGGCTCTATCGCCCTGGACTGAATCACGCTCGGCGCTGGCGTAGCGACCGCCGGCTCAGTGATTTCCTTGCGCTTGGGCACTGGCAGGGGTGCTACTTCGTGGATCGGCTCCGGCGGCTTCTCGGTCTGCAGCGTGATTGGCGCCAGGTACTGCACAACGCTGCGCATCGAGCGCACCATCGGCGCCGACTGCAGCGCAAACCAGAGCAGGGCCAGATGCAAGGCGCCCGTGGTCAGCAGCGCCGCCCTCGAAATACGCGCCGGCCCGGTCATGAAGCGAGCAATTCTCCAAAGCGGCGCAAGTCCACATTGCCACCGCTGACGATGATGCCGACGCGCTTGCCCGCCAGCGGCAAACCGGCATGGCAGGCTGCGGCGAAGCCCAGGCAACCCGTGGGTTCAGCAAGCATCTTCATGCGCTCGGCAAAAAAACGCATAGCTTCGACCAGCTGCACATCGCTGGCAGTCAAGACATCGTCCACGTCGCGCCGGATCAGGGCAAAGGTGTACTGCCCCAAATGCTGGGTCTGCGCGCCGTCGGCGATGGTACGCGGTGTCTCGATATGAACAATGGCTCCGCTGCGAAACGACTGCTGGCCGTCGTTGCCGGCCTCGGGTTCGACGCCATACACCTTGCACTGCGGCGACAGCGACCGCGCCGACAGCGCCGAACCACTGAGCAATCCGCCACCACCCAGCGGCACCAGCAGCAGGTCCAGTGAACCCACTTCATCGATCAATTCTTTCGCCGCTGTGCCGGCCCCGGCAATCACGTCCGGGTGGTCGTAAGGCGGGATCAGCGTCAGGCCGCGCTGCCCGGCCAGCTCACGCCCCATGGCCTCACGGTCGCTCTGAAAGCGGTCAAACAGAATCACCTCGGCGCCGTAGCCGCGCGTCGCATCGATCTTGGCCTGCGGCGCGTCCTGCGGCATCAGGATCGTGGCCGGGATGCCGAGAATGCGCGCCGACAGGGCGATTGCCTGCGCGTGGTTGCCGGAAGAAAAAGTAATCACGCCCGCCTTCTTTTGCGCTGCGCTGAATTTCGACAAGGCATTGAAAGCACCGCGAAACTTGAAGGCACCCATGCGCTGGAAGTTCTCGCACTTGAAGAACAGGCTGGCGCCAAGGCGTTCATCGGCGGTGCGCGAACGCAGCACCGGGGTCTGATGCGCATGGCCTTTGAGCCGCGCCGCGGCCGCAGTCACGTCGTCGTAGGTCGGCAAATTCAACATCTTCGAGCTTCCATTCGATTTAGGGTGAGACGCAGAAAAACAGATCCAGTGTATCCATCTGAAGCGCGAATACGCCTTGAGCCTGCCTGATTGACGGCTGGGCGAAAGTCCGGGTGACTAGGGCTCGATGGCGCTTTGGCTCATCAATTCTTCAGCCTCGGAAATCTCTTTTGGTGTCGGTCGGTCCACCATGACCGGGATCTGGGCCAGCGTCAGGGTCTTGAGGGCGACGCTGCCCAGAAAAACTCTGGACAGGCCGCCGCGTCCGTGCGAGCCGATGAAGATCATGCCGCAGTTCCCGTGCCTGGCGGCCTCGACAATGGCCGGCGCCGGAGCGGAGTTGAATTCGATGCGCTTGCTGGCCGCAACACTGCGCGCGGCCGCCGCGTTGATGACCAGATCGAGATAACGCTCAGCGATGGCACGGCATTGCTGCTGGTAGTCGGCCTCGGACGGATACTCGAACGGAATGCCGCCGAGGTAGACCGGGTAACGGTAGACCGGAATCGAATGAAAGGCAACGATCGGCAGTTGCAATCGCCTGGCAAATTCGACCGCCTTCAACGCCGCTGCAATCGACAACGCCGAGCCGTCGGTCGGAACCAGCATGGCCCCGAGGGTCGGGCCGCCGCGCTGCAGCGACACCACGTTGCCGGTGGCCATGCTTCTCAGAGCCTGAAGTTGCGCAGCGCTTCGTATGACAGGATCCGGATCTCGCGTCGCTCGACCTCAATGATGCCCTCGCGGCGCAGGGCCGAAAAGGCGCGACTGACCGACTCCAGCGTCACGTTGAGGTAGCTGCCAATGTCGCGGCGCGTCATCGGCAAAATGAATTGATTCGGTGAATAGCCCATCGCGGCAAAACGCTGAGCTTGAATGCACAGGAAGTGCGCCACCCGGACCTCGGTCTTGGGCAAGTTGGTCATGGCGTAGGCACTTTGCTCCTGTACCATCTCGCGACTGATGGCCCAATACGCGACGCGTTCCAAATCATTACACGAGCGCTGCTGCGCAAACAGGGCCTCGTCCGGAATCCGGACCAAGTCGCAGTCAGTCAGTGCCACCACTTCGCTCATGTATTTGCCGTGCCAAATACCGTCAGAGCCGAGCAGATCGCCCTTCATCGGAAAGGCAATCACATGCTCACCGCCATCGACATCGGTCATGCTGGTCTTCAAGGCGCCCAGGCGAACCACGTACAAACCGTCGAACGGGCGTCCCATACCCAGCGCGGACTGGCCGGCCTTGAGACGGCGGCGCCGGAACATGCTGGCGTCCTCCAGATGCCGAACCGGGCCATCGAAACGCAACAAACTCAGCAGTTCCGAAAAATCCGTCCAGCGCTCGTCGCGCTCTAACTTCAGCGCGCCCTGACTGAATGACGGCTGCCAGCGGGCATGCATCGAGCTCGACTCAACTTGCACGTTCATCATGATTGTCTCCCCTGACGGATGACGGCGCCCGGCGAGCGTCGTAATCAACCGTGCACTGAACTTTAGGTAGCGCTGGATAAACCGTCTGTAGGGAGTTCTTGATACGCCGTGTCAGCAAACGGCGCCAACTGCGGTGCAGTCTGATGCAGATCAAACTCTACGCCCGGTTGTACGTCGGCGTCGAGCAGCCGGTATTGAATCGCCAGCCGTACCAGCGCGGTCACATCGGCCACGCCGAGCTTGGCCATCAAGCGACTGCGGTAGGTGGCCACCGTCTTGGGCGAGAGGTGAAGTTCCAGACCGATGCGTGAACTTGACCGGCCGTTGACTACCATGCTGACGATTTGTCGCTCGCGCGGCGAAAGCTTGCCGAAGGGATCGATACGGTCCGGATGAACCAGGACCTCAAGCGCCAGACCACTGACCTCAGCGCCCAGATAGCGCCGACCCTGCGCCGCGGCTTCGATCGCGTTCATCAGTTCGACTCCGGCTGAACCTTTGAGCACGTAGGCGCTGGCTCCCATACGCAGCGCTTCGGCCACATCGCGCGGCTGCGCCGACATGCTCAGCACAACGCAGCGTGTCGCCAAATTGCGGCGCGACAGTTCGGCCAGCAATTCGAAGCCGGAACGCCCGCCCAGGTTGAGATCGAGTAGCAAAACCTCCGGACACAGTTGCAACAGGTCCGACAGCGCCTGCGTCAGATCGGCTGAATCGCCGACCACCTGATGACCTTTGGCCTCAAGCATGGCACGCAGGCCTTCGCGCACGATCTGGTGGTCATCAACCAGGTAGAGACGGGTCATTGAGTCGAGCTCCAGTTGAAACTGACGCATGTTCCGCGGCCTGGCGTCGAATCGATCCTGACCCTGGCTCCTATCATGTGGGCGCGCTCGTGCATGCCAAGAATGCCCAGATGACGCGTCCTGCCATCGGGCTCGGCCATGATACCGGACCCGAGGTCGACAACTTCCACCTGCAGCGAGCTGGCGGTACCTGACATGCGCACCAAAACCGAAGCTGAGCCCGAATGGCGCATGGCATTTTCGATTGCTTCCCGGGCCACCATGAAGGCCGCATATTCAAGCTCAAGGGGCCAGCGCAGCTCGCTGCTTTCGGGCGCGGCGCGAAATGAAAGGTCGATTCTCGGCTGCGTCAGCGCGCGGTTGCGAAGTTCATTGTCGAGGGCGGCCACCAGGCCGTGCTCCTCCAGCAGCGGTGGACGCAGGTCCATCAGCACCTGCCTGATCTGGCTGACGGCGTGGCCAATCAGAACCCCAATCTGTCCTTGCAGCCGGGCAATCTCCGGTGACGGCGCGAGGCCCTGATCAGACTGGAAGGTCAACACCGTTTCATGCGCCATGCGAATCGCCGCCATCGTCTGACCCAGATGATCGTGCAGCGTTTGCGCCAGACCCTTGACCAGTGTTCTCTCCTGTGACATGAGCCGTTGCGTCAGATCGGAGAGCAGCTCGCGCGAGCGTTGCAGTTCGCCGGCGCGGCGCACACGATCGGTGACGTCGCGCAGGCAGGCAATCAGCAGCAGCTCGCCGCCATGCTCGACCTTGGATACAGTTGCCTCCATCTCGATCAGTTGCCCGTCGAATCGAACTCCCTGGACCCGCCGGCCCCCGCCCAGGCTTCGACTGGCCGTGGCCGACGCGGCAAAGTCGTGCAGGTGCTGCGGATGTGCTGCCCGCACGACTTCGGGCAGCAGCAGATCCATGGTCTGCCCCAGCATGCAGTCGCGCGAGCGGCCAAAAATGCGCTCGGCCCCGGGGTTGAACATTTTGATGCACCCGTTGACATCGGTGGCGACAATCGCATCGTCAGTCGCGTTGATCACGCTGGCGAGTACCTGCCGCTCTTCCCGTAATTTCCGCTCCGCCTGGTGCTTGTCCGTGATGTCACGAAAGTACACGGCAAGCCCTTCCTTGGAAGGATAGGCTGTGACCGAAAGCCAGGTGTTCAAGCCATCCGCGTCGGCGGACTCGAAGCTGGTCGTGCGCGACTCGGCCACGGCACGCTGGTACTCGATCTGGTAAATGCTGCCAACCGCAGCCGGATATTTTTCCCACACATTGCAACCGAGCAATTCCTCGCGACTGCGCCGCAGCACTTTTTCGGCGTGTGCGTTGACGTATGTGAAACACCAGTTGCGGTCGAGCGCGAAGAAGGCATCGGTCATGCTCTCGATCACGTCGGTCACGCGCCGCCACATTTGCTGCTGCTCCCGTGCCTGACGGCGTCGCCCCGACATGTCGGTCACCATCACCAGGCGCGCCTGCACAGCGCCGCGCTGTAAATCCTGCGTCACGATCTCGACCTGCATCGCCTCGCCATCACCGCTGCGGTGCCGCCAGCTGCGCCGCGCCACGCGCTCGATCAGCGGCAGCCTGAGAGATTCGCGCAGTCGCTCGTGCTCCTCGGCAGGATGCAGGTCGGGCACGCTCAGTCGCAGAAAAGCCTCTTTGCTGTAGCCATAAAGCGTCAGGGCAGCCTGATTGACGCCCAGCATGCGCAGCGTCTGCACGTCGTAAATCCACATCGGCGAGGGACTGCTGCGGAAGACCTCGCGATAGCCGGCATCGATGCCTGAGAACAGATCCTGAGTGAGCGCATCCATGCGGGAATTACAACACGGCAAGCTACAAAACAGACCCGCCAGCCTTTTCAGGGGCTGGCGGTATGGCGAGGAACCCGGGTCAGCTAGTCAGGCTGGCGCGTCTGGGGTCGTCCTCGTCCGCCTTGATGTCGAGCAACAAGACTTGGTTCAATTGCTCAAACCCCCCAGCATCGTACCCCGTTGGAAGACCTTGCGGACGCCCTAACAAAGCACCGCTTCACTTTAATCCGAGTCGCCCCAGGTCCCTTGCGAATTCTCAATTCGCCAGAGGATTTGCAAACGGTTCCAGCGGCAGCAGGAGGCGCTCGCCATCGCAAAGGATCAGCGGCCCAAAGTCACACGAATACACTGGTCGTCCAGCACCATGCTCAAACTCCTGAAAACCTTCTCCTGGCAAGAGCTGCGGCATCACCCCTGGCGCAATGCAGCGGCCGTGCTTGCGGTGATGCTGGGGGTTGCGCTGGCGTTCTCGGTGCATTTGATCAACGCCTCGGCGCTCGACGAATTCGCCAGTGCAGTGCGTTCGATCGGTGGCCAGCCGGACTTGGAACTGCGCGCCGCGCAGGGCAGTTTCGACGAGAAGCTATATGCCCTTGTCGCCGCCAAGCCGCAGGTGGCGCTGGCCTCGCCGGTGCTGGAGCTCAGCACCTATGCGTTGAGCGACAAGTCCGAGCGCGTGCTGTTGCGTGTGGTCGGGGTCGATGCGCTGCTGGTGGCCGGCGTGGCGCCGGCACTGATGCCGCGCCCGGTCGGTCAGACCGATCGGCTCGCGCTGTTCGCTCCGGAGGCGGTGTTTCTGAACGCGAACGCGGCGAGTCGCCTGAGCGGCGAGCGGCTGCAACTGCAAAGCGCCCTGCGGCTCAAACCGGTCACGGTGGCGGGCAGCGTGAGCGCGGCAGGCGCCGCGCTGGCAGTGATGGACATTGGCGCGGCGCAGGAATTGTTTGGCAGGCAGGGACAACTATCGCGCATCGACCTGCGCCTGCACGCCGGTGTCGACCGCCAAGCCTTCGCGCGCGCCCTGCACGCCGATCCCCTGTGGCCACCCGGCATCACACTGAGCGAGCCCGGCGACGCTGTGGCCCAGGTCAACAATATGTCGCGCGCCTACCGTGTCAACCTCAGCGTGCTGGCCCTGGTAGCGCTGTTCACGGGGGCTTTTCTGGTTTTTTCGGTGTTGTCGCTGGGCGTGGCCAAACGCACGCAGCAGTTTGCACTGCTCGGCGTGCTGGGCCTGAGCGCGCGCGACCGGCTGGCGCTGGTGTTATGGGAGTCGCTGATCCTCGGCCTGATCGGCTCCGGCGCTGGCCTGGCGCTCGGCACTGCGCTGGCGGCACTGGCCTTGCGGCTGCTGGGTGGCGACCTCGGCGGCGGCTATTTTGCCGGCGCCGCACCCAGTCTGCAATGGGATGGACACGCTGCCCTGCTCTACGGACTGCTGGGAGTCGGTGCCGCGCTGGCCGGCGGTTGGTGGCCGGCACGCCAGATGCAGCGGCTGTCCCCCGCGCTGGCACTCAAAGGTCTGGACGCGGGAGCGCTGAAAACTCGCAGTCACTGGATCAGCCTCCTGATGCTGGCCTGCAGCGCCTTGCTGGCCACAGCGCCGCCGGTCCTCGACATGCCGCTGGCGGCCTATCTGGCGATCGGCCTGCTGCTGCTCGGCGGTATCACGGCCTTGCCCTGGTGGGTCGGACTGATTCTGGACCAACTGGCACCCAAGGTAGCCCGGCTGGCCCTGCCGCTGCTCGCGGTGGAGCGTGCGCGGCGTGTTCGCGAGAGCGCGGCCGTGGCCGTCAGCGGCGTGGTCGCAGCCCTGAGTCTGGCGGTGGCGCTGACCGTGATGGTGGCGAGCTTTCGCGGCTCGATGATGCAGTGGCTCGACCAGGTGCTGCCGGCCGATTTGTATCTGCGCAGTGCCCGCAATCTGGGCGCCGGCGAGACGGTCTACTTCAGCCCCGAGTTTGTCCAGGCGGCGGCACAACTGGCTGGCGTCCAGCGCGTTCAGGCCCAGCGCCTGATGCCCCTGCTGCTGGACCCGTCGCGGCCGACGGTGACGCTGATCGCGCGCGAGATCGGCGAGCCGCGGCGTGGCCTGCCACTGACCACCGAGCCCTTGCCGATACCGCCGGGGAGAATCGGCATCTACGTGAGCGAGGCAATGGTCGACCTCTATGGCGCCCGACCCGGCCAGACGTTCGCGCCATTGGCGGCTGCCTTCAAGACCTTGGGCCCCTTGGCGCGTGCGCCAGCCGTCCCCTTTTTCGTCGCCGGTGTCTGGCGCGATTATGCGCATCAGGCTGGCGCGATTGCGATTGACCGGCAAGCCTTCGAGGCCCTCAGCGGCGACCGACGCAGCAACGACATGGCGCTCTGGCTCAATGACAAATTGGCAGCCGAGCAGGTCGAGCAAGCCCTGCGCACGCTGGCCGACTCGTTCGACAAGGGCGCCGGGCCATTGCTCGAATTTGGCAGCGCGAGCCAGATCCGCGCTACCTCGCTCAAAATCTTCGACCGCAGTTTTGCCGTGACCTACTGGTTGCAAGCAGTGGCGATCGGCATCGGGCTGTTTGGCGTCGCCGCTAGCTTCAGCGCGCAGGTGCTGGCGCGGCGCAAGGAGTTTGGGCTGCTGGCGCATCTCGGCCTGACACGCCGGCAAATCCTGGCCGTGGTGGCCTTTGAGGGCGCTGCATGGACCCTGCTCGGCGCCATCGCCGGCCTCGGCCTTGGCCTGGCGGTAGCGCTGCTGCTGGTGCAGGTAGTGAACCCCCAAAGCTTTCACTGGACCATGGATCTGCTGCTGCCCTGGGGCAGGCTACTGGCCCTGTGCCTGGCTGTGGTGACGGCCGGCACCGTCACGGCCTTGCTCGCCGGCCGAGCCGCAGCGAGCAAGGATGCGGTGCTGGCGGTCAAGGAAGATTGGTAGTTGCAGGCTGCGTTACATTCGTGACGGTCGCGCACGCTTGCGAAAATGCAAGTTGCGCATACGAAGGAAACGCACCTTGAACGGAAATAACAAGTCGCCCGAAGCCCTACAGCAGCGGCCGGTCGATTTGCGTTCGCATCAGATCGAACTGGAACTGCTGACCGAGGAATTGCGCCAGACGCAGTCTGAACTGGCCAGATCGCGGGCGCGCTATTTTGACTTCTACGACATCGCGCCGGTGGGCTATTGCACCGTCAACCAGTCCGGACTGATCCGGGATGCCAACCTCGCCACGGCCGCCCTGCTGGGTGTGACCCGGGACGCTCTCCCCGGCCAATCGATCAATCGTTTCATCCTGCCGAACGACCAGCACCTTTTCCACCGGCTGCGCCAGAGAATCACACAGACTCTTGCACCGCAGCATTGCGAGTTGCGGATGGTGCAACCGGACCAGAAGCCGCTCTGGGTGCAACTGCAGGCCATGCTCGCCAATGACGAGAGCGGCCTGCAGCACTTGCGCATCGTGCTGAGCAACATCAGCGAACGCAAGCAGATAGAGGCTTCACTGGCAGACAGCGAGCAGCGCTACCGTACCCTGGTGGAGTGGATGCCAGAACCGATCCTGGTTCATCGCGCCGGCACCATTCTCTATGTCAATCCCGCCACCGTGAAGATGTTTGGCTCAGGATCGGCAAGCGAGTTGGTTGGCCACTTGATGCTGGAACGGGTCCATCCCGCCTTTCGTGAGATCGTCGTGAAACGTATGAGAGATTTCGCGGGCTGTGGCCTGGACTCGCCGATGATGGTGCAAAAGTTGCTCAAGATCGATGGCACTGTCATCGACGTTGAAGTCCAGGGAACGACAATCTCCTACGACGGTGGGCCAGCCCTTCAGGTGTCAATGCGCGACATCACCCAGCGCACAACCATTGAGGCGGCGCTCAGAGACAGCGAGCAGCGTTTTCGGACACTGGTCGAATGGAGCCCGGAGGGAATCCTGGTGCATCGCGCCGGCAACATCATCTATGCCAATCCGGCAGCCGTCAGGACTGTTGGTGCAAGCTCAGCGGCTGAACTCATAGGCAAGCCGGTGATCGACCGCGTTCACCCGGATTCCCGCGATGTGGTGTTGACCCGCTTCAGGAAATTTGCGGAACTCGGCGCCGCCGCACCCATGATCGAGGAAAAACTGATCCGGCTGGATGGAACCACCCTGATCGCCGAGGTCCAGGGCACGGTGATTGAGTATGACGGCGAACCCGCATTGCACGCCAGCGTGCGCGACATCAGCGAGCGCAAATCAATCGAAGCTGAACTTGAAGCCGCCCGCTTGAAGGCAGAGCATTCGAACCGTGCCAAGTCGCGCTTCCTGGCATCCGCCAGCCACGACCTGCGGCAACCGGCGCACGCCCTGGGAATGTTCATTGCCCGCCTGGCCGAGTTACCGAACGACGCGCAAACCCGGCATCTGGTAGGTTGCATGGACGCTTCGGTGCGCGCCTTGCAAGACATGCTCGATGGCTTTTTCGACCTGTCACAGCTGGACGCCGAGCAGACGCAAATCAGCACCGTCGCATTCCCGATCGAGAACCTGCTCGGGCAATTGCGCAACGAATTCAGCGGCAGCGTCAGCGAGAAGGGACTGCGCCTGCGGGTTCTGCCTTCGAAAGCGTGGGTTCAGAGTGAGCCCAACATGCTGCACCGTATCCTGCTCAATCTGGTCAGCAACGCCATACGCTACACGCCGCAAGGCAGTGTTCTGGTGGCTTGCCGACTTGCCGGAGAGGGCACCCAACTTCGCGTCGAGGTGCGCGACAGTGGCATCGGGATCCCGGCGCAACACCACCAGGACATCTTTCAGGAGTTTTTTCAGATTGAAAATCCCCAGCGCGACCGCAACAAAGGACTGGGCGTTGGACTGAGCATTGTGGAGCGGTCCTGTCGCTTGTTGAATCATTCACTGGCGCTGCGTTCGTCACCGGGGCGCGGCTCATGCTTCAGCGTGACGCTGCCACTTGCGTCTGCGCACCCGGCCAATGCGCGTGAAAACTCAGGTGAGCTGTCCGCCAGGGACGGGCTCGATGGTCTGAACGTGCTGCTGATCGAGGACGATGAACTGGGTCGTGTCGGATTGGCGGGCCTGCTGACGTCCTGGGGTTGCCGCGTGCTGATCGCCGAAGGCACGGCAGCGGCCTGCGAACTGTATCGGCATGAGTCGGCGTGCGACATCATCATCAGCGACTACCGGTTGGGCGGCGGGATCAACGGCATCGAAGCAGTGCAGCGTTTGAAGACCGTCACAGGGCGGGCCACTGCGGCCTGCCTGATCAGTGGTGATACGGACGCCAGCTTGCGCCAGCTGGCGCAAGCCGCGGGGCTGACCCTTTTGCAAAAGCCGGTGCGACCCGCCAAATTGCGCAGTCTGCTGCGGCACCTGGTTCAAGCAAACAGTATCGACTGATGTGAGTTCGTCCATGCATGCGAGAATCGCGCCCGATGAACCAGATGAAACGATTCAAGCTCAGGTGGGTGGCCATTCCGGCCATGCTGCTGTTCACGGTATTTATCTGGAGTACCGACCGGGTCACGCTGCAAGGCGAACGCACGATCTACACCGTCAATTGCCGAGGCGGTAGCTGGCAGGAAAATCGCTGCAGTGGCGAAATCACAGTCGGACCGCGATTCCGATACCGGGCATTGAAGCTCAGGGGTGAGGTCCTATTCTGGGTGCTGGGCTCACAGGAGGCATCCTCCAAACTCACCGGCTGTTTGATTCAGGATGGACGCAACTGGACCTGTCCGGCCAGCGCCGATGCGCCCAAGTCCCTCACTTTGGCCCTGTCGCGCGGCGACCCGGTGCGCTACCCGGGTTGGCCGACCCGCCCTTTTCATTCGACTTCGAAATTTGGTTGGTGGCTGCTCGATGCCGGAATCAGTTTTGGGCAAGTCATCGAATAGGGCGAACGCTCAGAACTCGGCGTGCAGGCGCACACCCCAGATCGAGACCGGGCCCCGGTCGGCGTTGTAGGCGGGGTTTCGAACGTACTGAAAGTCCCCCGCCAGGCTCAGCGCCTTGTTCAGATTCACCGCATAGTAGGTCTCGAAAATCTGTTCCCTGGCATAGTGTGGCAATTGCCCGTCGCCGATCAGGATTCCGATGCCGCCCGCGGAAAAATAGGCTTTCGCGTCTGGCGACAGACCATTGACCGCAAGAGCGGTTCCGAAGGTGTGGGTCGGTTGGTTCCAGTAACTGCCTTTGACTGAGAAACCGACAGACAGGGATTGGTTGACGTCGGTGAAATCATAAGCCTCCGTATTGCCGCTGTTGCGGCTGAATCGTGCAAATGCGCCCAGGTCCTTGGCCAATTCCTGCTCCATGTTGATGGCAAAGCCCGACTTGCTCGCACTCCGACGCACACTGCTCACGTCAGGCGACTGACCACTGGCCCGTGCCAGCGCAACCGCATCGCCGTAATAGGCCATGCGTGCCTGATTCACGAACGCCAGCAGTCGGATGGCTCCGCGATGCGCAAGCCATTGATGCCGGTGCTCAAGCTCAAACACCCACTCGCGCTGAGCGAAGCTCTGGTCGATGCTCTCCCCATTGGGCTCTGTGGACATGGCAAAAAAGCCTCCTCGGAGCGTCCAGTCGCGCTGCGTCCATTCGGCCGCCATGCCATAGGTGTAACCCCATGCGTCGGCGGCATAGTCGAAGGCGGCGCTATCGATCACAGACCAGTTCAGAAAGTCGGCACGCGGATCGTGGGCGTAGCTGTTGTTGTCGAAAATATCGACGACTGAGAACTTGCCAAGCGTCAGCGTCAGATTGTTGTTAGGCTTCGGGCCAGCCAGTGTGTTGGGTCCGGACTCGACCTGAGTCATGTCATCGTTGAGCGCAAGAGTTTGCCTCAGGAATGCCCGCTGCAGACGGCCATAGGGCGAGTCGCGTCCCACCTTGTAGGCAGCACCGCTTGGGAACCCGGCCACTCCGGTCGTTTCGGACAAGCCATAACCCTGGTCAATTTCGGGGTTCAGATAGAGCTCGCCTGAACGCCACAGCCTCAGACCCAAGAACAGGGTGGCGTCGACTGTCTCTTTGGCGCCTTCTTCGCTGTGCAAGCTATTGGGTCCGACATAGGGCGAGATGAAGCTGGCGTGTTTTTGCGTCACCAAGGAGAACTGTCCGTGCGCATTCCAAAGTTCAATTTCAGGGACATCAGAAGCGCTCAACGAGGCGGCTGCGGTTTGAGCATTGCTCATGTGTGGCGTACCGGCGAATGCCAGAAGCAGCAGCCAGCGTGACCACGTGGAATGTCGTTTTCGGACCCGCAAGCGGAACAAAGCAGTGAACGCGAACATGGCAGTGGGTGGAAAAAATCTTTGTTTTGATGACACGGCGCATGCGCCATGCCTGACCAACGGTCGGCGGCGCAGGGCTGCTTTCTGCAGTCGCGCGTTTGAGCACTCGATCACGCGCCACGGGCTGCCCGATTCTAGCGAACCCTATGTGTCAATTTGAAGACCAAGGACGCTCTCGCTCTTCTTGTGTACCAGATTGCCTGATAGCTATCTACTAGCCGGCTTTAAATAAATCCCGGTGCAGAGCTACTGGCAAAAGGGTAGCGCAGCGTCATTCACACGCGAGCTGATCAATCGCAGAATTCTTTCATCGCTGGAAACCTTTCAGTGAACGAAAATTTTGGAGAATCCGATGAAGACCAGTCTGAAAAGCATAGTTGCCCTGATCGCCTTGTCCTCACTGACTCTGGCAAGCACCCATTCATTGGCAGGTACCGCATCGGTGGCGGAAATTGGCCTGGACAAGGGCCAGACGCTCAATCTCGTACTCCCCGTCCAGAGTGGTCCCCAAAACTATTCAGCCGGATCGCTCGACATCACCGTCAACGGCACGTCGTTTCTGGCCTTTTGCATCGACCCATTCCAGTATTCTTCACATACGGCAACGACGTACAACTCTTATTCAGACTTGAGCACCTTGGGCAGCAGCGTAGCGGGAGTAGTATCGAACCTGTACTCCGAGTCCTATGCCAGCACTATCGGCAACGCCACCAACAGTGCGGCTTTCCAACTCGCATTGTGGGATCTGGCGAAAGATGATGGTGTCCTCACGACGGGTGCTGTACACACAACAAGCTCGACGAACTCCAGCGTGGTCGCTGCTGCCAACACCATGATCTACAACGCGCAACACTCTACCGGTTCGACGCAATACAGTTTCAACCTGTACACCAACGGCACCAAACAGGACTATCTGGTTGCCTCAGTGACCGCCGTGCCGGAACCCGAAACCTACGCCATGCTGCTGGCCGGTTTGGGTCTGATGGGTTTCACCGTGCGTCGCCGCACCTACAAACAAGCTTGATCGAATCCTTGTTGCGCTGTCACACGAGACCCGGAACCCGAGACCTGCGCCAGATGCTGGCCGGCCTCGGGCTGATGGGGTAAACAGCCAGGTCATGCTGAACATCGGCTGTCAGCGTTTGATTGATCAGGTAAAGAGCGCACCCTCTTCTTTGAGCAGTTGCCGCAGGATCGAGCGGTGGCAGTGCGACTCGTCCTGGCAGTAGCAACCGATCGAAAAATTAACGCTGTGTGACAGCTTGGCCAGTATCGCAATTGACCGGGCGGCATCAGCCTGGTTCATCTCGGCGCGATAGCGCTTGGCGAAAGCGCTCCACTCCTGTCCTAGCGCGACCGGATCGGCGCCGCCCCGTTCGGTCGCGACAAACCCTGCGCGCCGACAAAACTCAGTGCCAGCAGCGCGATGACGGCGAAGCCGAGACCTATTTCCTTGCCTTCATACCAGGCCGCAATATCGGTGTGCAGCCAGCGCAGCAGGCCCAGCGCCGCGACACCCAGGCTGATCATGGCAACGACAAGGCCCATCACCCTGGACGCCATCCGCGCGCGCTGGTCGGCGCGTCGCAGCAGACGCGCGATCCACAGACCATTGATGCCATCCATCACCAGCATGCCAGCGGTGAAAGCCAGGCCAAGCGCCAGCGCGTGCAGCACGCCGCCGTGCTGGGAGGCAGTCATCGCAAACAAGGCCGCCTGGCTCATGGTGTCGAACGACAGAGCAAACAAGGCTCCGACCGCCGCGATCGCCAGCGGATGCGAGGCCGACTGCAGATGGGTGAGCAAACCGGCCTTGACACCGACCGGCGCCACTACGGCGTCCGGTGCGGCACCGAAGACGGCGCGCAGATTGAGAAAGCCGAGCAGCGTCAGAAAACTGATCGAGATCCAGGTGCCGACATCGTCCATCCAGTGCGGCACCTGCCAGCGGCTTGAAGCCAGACCAACACCCAGCGCAATCAACATCACAATGCTGCCATGACCGAGCGAGAACAGCGAGCCGCACCAGCGCGCCCGCGCCGGCGCTTGCCGCAGGTTGTAGCGCGTCAGGCCATCGATGGTCGCCAGATGGTCCGGATCAAGGCCGTGTCGGGCGCCAAAGACAAACACCAAAGTCAGCAATGCAGTCCAGTCGTTGGGAAATTCCATGAGGCAGTTCCATACAAGAAGCGTGCCCACGTCGGGCCACACTTGAACGCCAGTCAATCAGGCTTTCTTGACAGCCCGCTGACACTCACAGACCCGTTCAAACTGATTAGTGGACTGCTTATTTACTAATCGTTTCTGGTGGCTAGATTTCGATTGCACGCTCGCATGACCATTGTCAACACATTGATTTGAGAACGCATCGACAGTTCACAAAGTGGTGGCGCGGTATTTGCTTTTGATGCCTCTATCAGACCCAGAACGAGGTCTGGCTCTAGGAGATGACATGGGCGACATGAACGACATATTCAGCCTCGGTCGCGAGGCCTTGCACGGCATTGAACAGCGTCTTGGCATGTCCCGACGCGACTATCTGCAGTTTTGCGCCACGCTGGCGGTCACCATGGGACTACCCAAAGGGGCCGATGCCGCGGTTGCCAAGGCAATCGAATCGGCCAAACGCCCTTCGGTCATCTGGCTGCATTTTCAGGAATGCACTGGCTGCACCGAGTCATTGTTGCGGGCTGAGCATCCGACACTCGAAAAACTGATTCTCGACGTCATTTCGCTGGACTACCATGAGACCCTGATGGCCGCCGCCGGGCATCAGGCCGAAGCGGCGCGCAAGGACGCAATGAAGGCCAACAAGGGCAAGTATGTGCTGGTCGTCGAGGGCGCGATTCCAGTCAAGGAAAACGGCATCTACTGCAAGATCGGCGGCCATACTGCGATTGACTTGCTCAAGGAGTGCGCCGCCGACGCAGCCGCCGTGATCGCCATCGGCTCCTGCGCTTCCTGGGGCGGCATGCCCTCCACCGGTCCCAACCCGTCGGGCGCCTCCAGCGTGGCCGAAGTCCTCGGCAAAGGAGTGGTTACTATACCGGGCTGCCCGCCCAACCCCTACAACTTTCTGGCCACCGTCGTTCACTTCCTGACCTTCGGCAAGCTGCCCGATGTCGACAAACTAGGACGTCCCAAGTTTGCCTACTCCAGGCTAGTTCACGAAAACTGCGAGCGCCGCGCCCACTTTGACGCCGGCCGTTTTGCGATGGAGTTTGGCGACGCTGGACATCGCCAGGGCCATTGCCTCTACAAGCTCGGCTGCAAGGGACCTGAGACCTACGCCAACTGCCCGACGCTGGGCTTCGGCGACGCCGGCGAAAATAACTGGCCGGTCGGTTGCGGTCACCCCTGTATCGGCTGCACTGAGAAAGGTGTTGGCTTCACCAAACCAATTCATCAGGTCGCGACCATGAAGAATGTAGCGCCGCCATTGCAATATGCGCGGATCGTCGAGGAGCAGGGCAAGGGCGCTTCGTTTGCGTCGGCCGCAGCACTCGCCGCTCTCGCCGGTGCCGCCGCTGGCGCCGCAGTGATGCTGACGCGCAACCTCGGTTTGTCGCACGCGGCAGAAGAAGCCGAGCGCGCCAAGGGCGCAGGCAAATCGCAAGACAAGGCACGGGTGTGATCATGGACTCCAGACGCGATTTCCTCAAAGGGGTTCTCGCAAGCAGTGCCGCCCTTACGGCGGCCGCTGTTGCGCCACCCGCCTGCGCCCGGGAGACCCTGAGTCGACCGACCGAGGGCCTGGGCCTGCTTTACGACGCCACGCTGTGCGTGGGTTGCAAGGCCTGCGTTGCCGCCTGCAAGGAGGCGAATGAAAATCCTCCCGAATTTTCCACAGCAGACCATCTCTGGGATACGCCCCTGGACACCTCGGGTTACACATTCAACCTGATCAAGATGTATCGCAACGGCACCATGGAGACGAAAGACGCCGAGGTCAACGGTTACGCTTTCATGAAGACCTCCTGTATGCACTGCGCCGATCCATCCTGCGTCTCGGCCTGTCCGGTGTCAGCGATGACCAAGGACCCTGTCACCGGCATTGTGGCCTATGAACCCAGCGCCTGCGTCGGCTGCCGCTACTGCGTTGTGGCCTGCCCGTTCGGCATACCCAAATACCAGTACGACTCGCCGACCGGCAAGATCGGCAAATGCGAGTTGTGTCGGCATCGCTACAAGGACGGTCACTACTCAGCCTGCGCTGAAGTCTGCCCGACCGGCGCCACGCTCTATGGCAAGACGTCGGACTTGCTGCTCGAAGCGAAACGCCGCATCGCCCTCAAGCCCGGCAGTGTGACGCGCTACCCACGCGGCAAAGTGGGCGGCCCGGATCAGAGCTACGAAGGAACGGTCGCCAAGTACCTGCCCCACGTTTACGGCGAAAAGGAATACGGCGGCACCCAGGTGCTCAAACTCTCGGCCGTCACGTTCGAGAAGGTCGGCCAGCCCGATTTGCCACCCAAATCGTCGGCCGCCACGTCCGAGACGATACAGCACTCGCTTTATGGCGGGCTGATCATGCCGATCGCGGTGCTCGGAGTCTTGAGTTTCATCGCCAAGAAGAACGTTCATGACGAGGATGATTCTGGCGGCAACGCCACTGGGGAGAAACAGCCATGAGCCAACAACATGCAGCGCCAGCGCCGGTTGGCGGTAGCCTGATCAACGCCGCGACGCTGGTCTGTGGCGTTCTCATCGCCATCATGGCGGCCATCCTGCTGGTGCGCTTCGTCTTCGGCCTGGGCGCCGTCACCAACGTCAACGACGGTTACTCCTGGGGCATCTGGGTCGTGGTCGATGTCATGATCGGCTCGGCACTGGCCTGCGGCGGCTTTTCGGTCGCGCTGCTGGTCTATATCTTCAACAAGGGCGAATACCACCCACTGATCCGTCCGGCGCTGCTGGCCAGCCTGTTTGGCTACACGCTGGCCGGGGGCGGCATCTTCTTCGACCTCGGTCGCTGGTGGAACTTCTGGCATATTTTCTGGCCCGGCTATATCAACGCCAATTCGGTGATGTTCGAAGTGGCAGCCTGCGTGACGGCCTACATCCTGGTCATGTGGATCGAATTTTCGCCCGTCTTCCTCGATAAGCTGGGACTGCTTGAGGCCAAGAAGAAGTTGACCAAAGCGCTGTTCTTCTTCATCGCGCTGGGCATGGTATTGCCGATGATGCACCAGGCCTCGCTCGGCACCATGCTGGTGGTGATGGGCGGACAGGTCAATCCGCTCTGGCAGACACCGGCGGTGCCGCTGATCTACCTGCTCACCGCCATCATCATCGGTTACGGTGTGGTCTTGTTCGAGTCCTGCGTTGCGGCATCGGCCTACCGCCGCAAAATAGAAACGCACCTGCTGAACCCGATGTCGAAGGTCATGCTCGGCGTGTTGGCGGTCTACCTGGTCGTGCGGCTCGGTGACCTGCTGGCGCGCGGTGCGCTGGGCGAAGCCTTCAAGCCGAGCCTGCAGGCCGTCGCGTTCTGGTTGGAGAACCTGTGTTTCGTCGCCCCCTTCTTCCTGATCGGCAATGTCGAGTCGCGCCGCAATCCGGCACGCCTGTTCCTGGCCGGGATCGCCATCATGCTCGGCGGCATTCTGCTACGCCTGAACGGTTTCCTGATCGGCTACGGACATCACACCGGTTCTGGCTGGATTTATTTCCCATCATTTACAGAAGTCATGGTGACCACCGGGATGTTCTCGGTCGAATTGCTCGGTTACATCATCATCACGCGTCGCTTCCCGGTATTGCCACGGGAAGACGCCCAGCTCGCCCATTAAATAGAGACGGAGACAAAAAATGTCAAAACGCATCACGATTGATCCGATCACCCGCATCGAAGGCCACTTGCGGATCGATGTCGATATCGACGGCGGCAAGGTGCAGAAGGCTTGGTCCTCGGGCCAGATGTGGCGCGGCGTCGAACTGATCCTGCTGGGCCGCGATCCGCGCGACGCTTGGGCCATCACGCAACGGATTTGCGGCGTCTGCACCACGGTGCACGCCATCACCTCGGTGCGCGCGGTCGAGAACGCGCTGAAGATGGAAATTCCGCTCAACGCGCAGTTCATCCGCAACCTGATCATCACGGCGCACTCCGTGCACGACGCGATTGTTCATTTCTACCACCTGTCGGCACTCGACTGGGTTGATGTCGTCTCGGCGCTGAAAGCCGACCCGGACAAGACCTCGATTCTCGGCGAGAGCCTTTCAAGCTGGCATCTCAACAGCAAACACGAGATGCGCCGGGTGCACGAGCGCCTCAAGACTTTTGTCAACGGCGGACAACTCGGCATCTTCACCAACGGCTATTGGGGCCATCCGGCCATGAAGCTGTCGCCCGAGGTCAATCTGCTGGCAGTGGCGCATTACCTGCAGGCGCTCGAAGTTCAGCGCAAGGCAAACAAGATCGTCTCCATCCTGGGCTCCAAGACGCCGCACATCCAGAACGTCGCGGTCGGTGGTGTCGCCAACCCCCTGGCTACGGATTCGCAGGCGGTGCTGACGGTGGAACGCCTGATGGCGATCAAAGGCTGGATCGACGAGCTGGCCGATTTTGTCAAGAACGTCTACCTGATCGACGTCGCTGCCGTCGGCGCGTTCTACCCCGAATGGACGGCGATCGGCAAGGGCGTCACCAACTACCTGTCGGTGCCCGACATTCCGCTCGATACTAAGGGAACTCAGTTTGCCTACCCCGGCGGATTCATCGAAGGTGGTGATCTGGCCACACGCAAGCCGATCAGCAGCTTCAACGACGAGTACTGGATGAAAGGCGTCCAGGAGGCGGTCAAGCATTCCTGGTACAAGGACAATGCGGCCGGTCCTCTGCACCCGTACAAGGGCGAGACGCTGCCCAACTACACCGACTTCAAGGACGATGCCAAGTATTCATGGCTCAAGTCGCCGACCTTTTACGGCAAACCGGCGCAGGTCGGCCCGCTGGCGCGCGTCCTCAACGGTCTGGCTGCCGGTCACGCGCCAACCACCAAATACGCAACTGCTGCGCTCGATACCGTTTCGGCCCTGGCCAAGACCAAAATCGGTTTGGGCGCAATGCACTCAACCATTGGGCGTCACGCGGCGCGTGCCATCACCTGCTGCGTCAACGTCGATATTCTGGCTGACCAGTGGACGGCACTGCTCACCAACATGGGCAAGGGCGACCTGGCCACCTTCAACAAGCCGGTGTTTCCGAAAGACGAGGTCATGGGCGTGGGCATCCACGAGGCGCCACGCGGTGCGCTGTCACACTGGGTCGTCATCGACAACGGCAAGATCAAGAACTATCAGTGCGTGGTGCCGTCGACCTGGAACGCCTGCCCGAGAAACGAGAAGGACGAAGCCGGACCGTACGAGTCTTCTCTTGCCGGTACACCGATTGCCGATCCGGAAAAGCCGCTGGAGGTACTGCGCACCATCCACTCCTTCGACCCCTGTATCGCCTGCGCCATTCACCTGACCGACAAGGACAGTGGCACGGCAATTTCGATCAAGGCCGTTTAAGCTCGGGTTACCATCAAAGGGTCGGCCAATTGCCGGCCCTTTTTATTTGTTGGGCTTTGCTCTATGCGCGCAGTTGTTCTCGGTATCGGCAACACCATCCTGACCGATGAAGCGGCCGGTGTGCGCGCCGCTGAGATGCTGGAGCGCGACTACCGGATGCCAGACAACGTGCAGGTCATCGATGGCGGAACCTCCGGCATGGAGATGATCGAGGATCTCTCCAACCTCGATTTTCTGATCGTCCTCGACGTCGTCAAGACCGGCGCCGTAGCCGGTACGGTGGTGAAAATTGCCGGCGACGATATTCCGGTTTTCTTCCGGCGCAAGCTCTCACCGCACCAGATCGGTCTGCCCGACGTACTGGCCAGTCTGGAATTGCTCGACACCATGCCGAAGGAAATCATTGTGCTCGGTGTCGAGCCGATTTCGCTCGAGCTCGGCATGGAGATGACGGCCACCATCGCCGCCAAAGTTCCGGAACTGGTTGAAATGGCCGTTGCCGAGTTGTTTTCGCGCGGCTATGCCTTGCAGGCGCTGATGGCAAAGGTTGCTTGAGATGTGTCTGGCAGCGCCCTCGCTGGTGATTGAAGTTCGTGACGGCATGGCGCTGACCGAGTGCTTCGGCCAGCGGCGCGAGGTCAGCCTGCTGCTAATCGACGAAGAAGTCGCACCCGGCGACTATGTGCTGATCCAGGCCGGTGGTTTTGCCTTCGAGCGGATCGAGCCGCAGCGCGCGCTGGAGGCTCTGGAATTGATGCAACAACTGATGACTGAAGGCGCTGACGCTCGCAGTTGGGGCGATGCGAAACCATGAGTTTTCGCATCCACAGCCACAGCCCCGCAGACTTGGTGGAAGAAGCCTTTTTTCGCATCCAGCGTGAGCAAATGGCCGATGTTCCGATTCTGAATCCGGCGCTCGTGGTCGAGGCGATCAACTTCCAGCGCTGGCAGGCGCACTGGCTGGGCATTGTCATCACGCCCTGGTGCATGAGCATTCTGCTGCTGCCCGGAAGCGCTGAGAACTGGGTCCCGGTGGGCGTGAACAAGCGGCGTTTCGTCAAATTTCCGGCCGGTGACTTTGCCTTTCTTGGCGGCGTGGAAGCTGAACTTGGTGAATACCAGAGTTGCCCCTTGTTCTCGCCGATGGACAAGTTCGCGACCCAGCTTGAGGCGAGCCAGACGGCGCGCGCTTCGTTGATCGGTCTGTTGAGCGCGCCGGCCACCGAGTCGGCGCCCGGCGAAGAAAAAAAGATGGAGAAGCCGTCGCTGTCGCGCCGGCGCTTTTTTGCCTTGCGCTAAGCTTAGAACCTGTGTCAGCTGATAGAAAGAGGGATAAAGCATGTCGACGATTTCCGACTTCAATACAGCGGCCCAGGCCGGCATTGATCGCGAGCACGAGGTTCAACTGAGCCTGCTGCGCACCCTGTGCCAGGCGGTACGCGAGCAGCGCGACGCCGGCGAAGTCGCCCATTTGCTGGAGCAACTCAGCGCGTATTGCGAGGCTCATTTCGTTTCCGAAGAATTGATCATGCGGCAACACAGCTTCGATGAGTACGAAGATCACGCCGATGACCACTGCCACATGATGGACCTGCTCAGAGTGATCGCCATCGACCATGCGACCGGAAACTCGTCCGAGCTGAAAAACATCACCGACGAAGCGCTGGCTTTCATCGACAATCACATCAGTACACGCGACAAACGTTTCGCCGATTTCCTGCATAGCGCTCAGTAAACCAGATGCATGAAATGTCACTCGCCGAGGGCGTGCTGCAATTGATCGAAGATGCGGCGCGGAAACAGGAATTTTCGAAAGTCAACACAGTGTGGCTGGAAATTGGTAGTCTCTCGGGCGTCGAGGTCGAAGCGATGAAATTCTGCTTCGATGCCGTGACGCGCGATAGCATTGCGCAAGGAGCCCGGCTCGAAGTCATCACGCTGGCGGGAACTGGCTGGTGCATGGCGTGTGCGCAAACCGTGCCTATGAACGAAGTTTTTGGCGAGTGCCCGCATTGCGGCGGCCATCAGATGCAAGTGACCGGCGGCACCGAGATGCGTTTGAAAGAATTAGAGGTAGATTAGGAGAAGATGGATGTGTACAACCTGCGGTTGCGGTGCGGGCGAGGTGAAGATAGAGGGCGAACATGGCGAGCATGAACACGATCATGTCCATGCTGACGGCAGCCGGCACAGTCATGGCCACACGCATGGCGACGAACCCCATGAGCATCCACAGGCCCACGAACACAGACACGCTCACAGTGCAGCGCATTCCCACGCAGCGGGGCTCAGCAACAAGCGCATGGTACAGATCGAGCAGGACATTCTGGCCAAGAACAACGCTTATGCGCAGGCGAACCGGCAGTATCTTTGCGAGCGTGGCATCTTTGCGCTGAACCTGGTTTCCAGCCCCGGCTCAGGTAAGACCACCCTGCTGTGCAAAACGATAGGCCTGCTGGCCGGGCAGGCGCTGGCGGTGATTGAGGGCGACCAGCAAACCACGCACGACGCCGAGCGCATTCGCGCCACCGGCGCGCCGGCGATCCAGATCAACACCGGCAAGGGCTGCCATCTGGACGCCCACATGGTCGGGCATGCAATGGAGCAGTTGGACCTGCAGCAGGACAGCCTGTTGATGATCGAAAACGTCGGCAATCTGGTCTGCCCGGCTGCCTTTGATCTCGGCGAAGCGCACAAGGTGGTGATACTCTCCGTCACCGAGGGTGAAGACAAGCCGATCAAGTACCCCGACATGTTTCATGCTGCCAGCCTGATGCTGCTCAACAAGATTGACCTGCTGGCGCATCTGGATTTCGACGTTGCTGCTGCGATCAACTATGCGCGTCGGGTCAATCCAAAAATACGCGTCATCCAGCTTTCTGCCCGCAGTGGCGAAGGTATGGACGAATGGGTCGCGTATTTGCGCCAGGGCCTGGCCAGTGCACGCGCCGCCAAGCAGGAAACGATTGACCACCTCAAACACCGGATCGCGGAGTTGGAAGCACAGTTGCAGTCACCGGCGAGCCAAGCACTGCCTTGAGTCTTGTTGCGCGCCGTATCAGGGTCAGCGGAATCGTCCAGGGCGTCGGCTTTCGGCCCTTTGTCTGGCGTCTGGCGCGGCAATTGCAGCTGACCGGCTGGGTCCGCAACGACGCCCAGGGCGTTGAGATCGAAGCCCAGGGCACGACGGCACAGATGGCTGAACTGTTGGTGCGGCTGCGCAGCGATGCACCGGCGTTGGCAGCGGTGGATCAGGTCCAGTCCCTCACGACGGCACGCCATACGCTGAACGATTTCAGCATCATCGCAAGCGGCCAGGGCCAGTCCACGACCACGATAGGTCCCGATGTGGCAGTTTGTCCGGACTGCCTGAGCGAGATGTTTGACAGATCGGACCGGCGCTGGCGTCATGGCTTCATCACCTGCACTCACTGCGGTCCGCGCTACACGGTGACCCGTGCCCTGCCCTATGACCGACCGCAAACCAGCTTGGCACCATTCCCGCTGTGCCAGCAATGCGAGCACGAATACACGATGCCTGCCAACCGGCGTTTTCATGCCGAAACCACCTGCTGCCCGATCTGTGGACCCCAACTGGTCTTGCTCGACGCGCAGGGCCAGCACCTCGAAGGCGATCCGATTGCAGTGACGCTGAATTTGCTGCTATCGGGTGCCATCGTCGCTATCAAGGGGCTCGGAGGTTTCCACCTCGCGTGCAACGCAAGAGACACGGATGCGGTTCAGCGACTGCGTCTGCGCAAGAACCGCGAAGAAAAACCGTTTGCCGTCATGACACTCAACGCGGCGAGTCTGGTGCCCTATGCACGAGTTTGTACGAATGAACTCGGCTTGCTGGAAAGTCGCGAGCGACCGGTCGTGCTGCTACGCGCGCTCAGCTCCTGCGACGCGGTGCTGCCCGGTGTCGCGCCAGGCCTGATGGAACTCGGCGTGATGTTGCCGACGACGCCGATCCACTATCTGCTGTTCCACGAAGCGGCCGAGCGACCAAGCGGCAGTCAGTGGCTGGCGGCGCCCCACGAACTGGTGCTGGTGATGACCAGCGCCAACCCCGGCGGCGAGCCTATCGTGCGCGATTCGAGCGAGGCTCGCACGCGGCTGGCGGGCATTGCCGACGCGCTGCTGGACCACGACCGCGACATCGTGGCACGCTGCGACGACAGTGTGATGCGACCGCTCGGTGCGGGCGCACAGTTCATCCGGCGCAGCCGGGGTTACACGCCGGCATCGATACGCCTGGCGCGCGGCGGGCCGTCGGTGCTGGCTTTTGGCTCTCATTTGAAAAACAGCATTTGCATCACGCGTGGCGATGAGGCCTTCGTCTCGGCGCACATCGGTGATCTTGACAACGCGGCAAGCTGTTCCTTTCTCGATGAAACGGTGCAGCGCATGCTGCAGCTACTCGAAGTCAAATCGGAAGTCGTGGCGCACGATCTGCACCCGGATGACTACAGCACACGCGCCGCCGTGGCATTTTCCAGTCAGCATGGCTTGCCGACGGTGGCGGTCCAGCATCACCATGCCCACATCGCTGCGGTTTGCGCCGAGCATGGTCATTGCGGGCCAGTACTGGGCCTGGCGCTGGACGGTTTCGGCCTTGGTTCGGATGGTGCGGCCTGGGGTGGTGAACTGCTGCGCGTCGATGGCGCTGCGTTCGAACGTCTTGGCCACCTGCGACCGCTGCCCTTGCCCGGTGGCGACCGGGCGGCGCGTGAACCCTGGCGCATGGCGGCGTCGGTGCTGCACGAACTGGGCCGCAACAGCGAGATTGCTGAGCGCTTTGCGGACGGCGGCAGCATCCTAGCCCGCATGTTGGCGCAAGGCACCAATTCGCCGCGCAGTTCCAGCATGGGCCGCGTATTCGATGCCGCTGCCGGCTTGCTGGGGCTCTGCAATCGGATGCAATACGAAGCACAAGCAGCGATGCTGCTGGAGCAGGCAGCCATGCGGCACATCGAACGGCACGGCTGGCCTGAGCCGATCACGGACAGCTGGCGCATCGGACTTAACGGAGAACTCGACCTGCTGCCACTGCTGGCCGCGCTGATTGATGCGCGCGACGTCGATCGGGCTGCGGCGCTCTTTCATGCCACTTTGGTCGCCGCCCTGACAAGCTGGGTGCTGCAGACCGGGCAGAGCGGGGGGGTGAAAACCCTAGCTTGGGGCGGCGGCTGTTTCCTGAACTCCCTGCTATCGTTGGGCCTGCGGAAAATTTTGGAACAGCGCGGCATGAAAGTGCTGGCGCCGGTGCGTTTGTCCCCGGGCGATGCCAGCATTGCGGTCGGTCAAGCCTGGGTAGCCCTCAATTCTTTGGAGTAGTGAAATGTGTCTTGCGCTTCCGGTCAGGGTGGTGGAGATCGGCACCGGGGCGGCGGGCGATTGGGCAATTGTTGATCTTGGCGGCGTCAAGAAAGAAGTATCACTGGCGCTGCTCGACGATGTGAAAGTCGGCGACTACGTCATCCTGCATGTCGGTTACGCACTGTCCAGGCTGGACCCTGACGAGGCTGCCAGAACGCTGGCGCTGTTTTCCGATATGAATGAAAGCCAGCAGGTCGCGTGAAGTACATTGACGAATTCCGCGATGGTGGAGTGGCCCAGACCATCGCTGGCAAGATTGCAGCCTCTGTAGAGCCGAGCCGCAACTACAGCTTTATGGAATTCTGCGGCGGTCACACCCACGCGATCTCGCGTTATGGTTTGTCCGATCTGCTGCCACCCAATGTGCGCATGGTGCACGGCCCCGGTTGCCCGGTCTGCGTGCTGCCGATCGGACGCATCGACATGGCGATCGGCCTTGCGCTGGAGTGCGACGTGATCCTGTGCACCTACGGCGACACATTGCGCGTCCCAGCGTCCGATGGTCTTTCGCTGATGAAGGCGAAGGCGCGCGGCGGCGACATCCGCATGGTCTACTCAACGCTTGACGCCTTGCAGGTGGCCCGCGACAACCGAGAGCGCGAAGTGGTGTTCTTTGCGATCGGCTTCGAGACCACGACACCACCGACAGCGCTGGCGATTCAGCAGGCGCAGCGGGAACAGCTGGGCAATTTCAGTGTGCTGTGCTGCCACGTGCTGACGCCCGCTGCCATCAGCCAAATCCTGGAGTCGCCTGAAGTGCGCCAGTGGGGCACGGTGCCGATCGATGGCTTCATCGGTCCGGCGCACGTCTCGACCGTGATCGGTAGCCGGCCCTACGAGTTCTTTTCCGAGGAATACCGCAAGCCGGTGGTGATCGCCGGCTTTGAGCCGCTTGACGTGATGCAGGCGATCCTGATGCTGGTGCGCCAGGTCAACGAGGGCCGCGCCGAAGTAGAAAACGAATTCTCTAGAGCCGTCACGCGCGAGGGCAATCTGAAGGCGCAGGACCGGGTCGCCGAGGTGTTTGAGTTGCGCGCCGAGTTCGAGTGGCGCGGACTCTCGGTGGTGCCGTATTCAGCGCTGAAGATTCGCAGTGAGTACGGCGCCTTCGACGCCGAGCGACGTTTCAATCTGACTTACCGACCGGTGCCCGACAACAAGGCTTGCGAGTGCGGCGCCATTCTGCGCGGCGTCAAAAGGCCGCAGGACTGCAAAATCTTCGGCACCGTTTGCACACCTGAAAACCCGATCGGCTCCTGCATGGTCAGCAGCGAGGGTGCTTGCGCCGCGCACTACAGCTACGGTCGCTACAAGGACGTGAACTGATGGCCGAAGTCAGAAGAGGCTATGTCCGGCCGCTGGACCTGAAACATGGTCGCGTCGATCTGACGCATGGTTCCGGCGGCCGTGCCATGGTGCAGCTGATCAGCGAACTGTTTGCGCGCCATCTGGGCAATGATTACCTCGGACAGGGCAACGATGGTGCGATGCTGCCGGCGGCCATGCTGGACGGCAAGCCGGCGCGGCTCGTGATGTCAACCGACGGCCATGTGGTGTCACCTTTGTTCTTTCCCGGTGGCGACATCGGCTGCCTGTCAGTGCATGGCACGGTCAACGATGTGGCGGTGATGGGTGCCACACCGCTTTACCTCGCTGCCGCCTTCATTCTGGAAGAAGGCCTTGCACTTTCCGATCTGGCGCGCATTGTCGAATCGATGGCGAAGGCGGCGCGCGCTGCCGGCGTCCCGGTCGTCACCGGCGACACCAAGGTGGTAGAGCACGGCAAGGGTGATGGCATCTTCATCACGACGACGGCGGTGGGCGCGCTGCCGGACGGCCTGAATCTGGGCGGTGCTCGTGCGCGACCGGGCGACGCGGTGCTGGTATCGGGTTCGATCGGCGATCACGGTGTGGCGATCATGAGCAAACGTGAGAATCTGTCGTTCGACGGACCGATTGTTTCCGACACGGCGGCGCTCAACGGCCTGATTGCAGCGATGCTGGCCACCGGCGCCGACATCCGTTGCCTGCGCGACCCGACGCGTGGTGGCCTGGCAGCGACCTTGAATGAAATTGCCGGGCAATCCGGGGTCGGCATGATGCTGCAGGAAAAGGCGATTCCAGTGAAGCCGGTGGTGGCAGCGGCCTGCGAACTACTCGGACTGGACCCACTCAATGTCGCCAACGAGGGCAAGCTGATTGCGATCTGCGCCAACGCCGATGCTGCAACGCTATTGGCTGCCATGCGTGCGCACCCGCTCGGCTCCGATGCGGCATTGATTGGCGAGGTGATTGCCGACCGCCACCACTTCGTTCAACTCAACACCGCCTTCGGCGGCCGGCGCATCGTCGACTGGCTGGCCGGTGATCAATTACCAAGGATTTGCTAAGCTTGCGGCCATGCGCATCCTGTTGCTGACTCATGCCTTCAACAGTCTGACCCAGCGTCTGGCCGCAGAGCTGCGCCAGTGCGGGCACGAGATCTCGATCGAGTTCGATATTGCCGACACGGTTACAGAAGAGGCCGTGGCTCTGTTCCGGCCCGAGCTGATCGTCGCACCCTACCTGCGGCGGGCCATCCCCGAATCGATCTGGTCGCACCATGTCTGCCTGATCGTGCATCCCGGCATCATCGGCGACCGCGGACCATCGGCGCTCGACTGGGCAATCCAGGGTGGAGAGGCTGAATGGGGCGTCACCGTGTTTCAGGCCGAGGCTGAAATGGACGCCGGCCCGGTCTGGGCCAGCGTCGGTTTTGCCATGCGCACGGCCAGGAAATCGAGCCTCTACCGCAACGAAGTGACACAGGCTGCGACCAGCGCCGTGATGCAGGCGGTTCAACGCTTCGCATCGAAGGATTTTGTGTCGCAGGCAGCGGCAACATTTCCCAATCTGCGCGGACGGCTGAGACCCTTGATGAAGCAGGTCGACCGCTGCGTCGATTGGGCGTGCGACGACACTGCCGCAGTGCTGCGCAAAATACATGCCGCGGACGGCTTTCCGGGTCTGGCCGACAGCCTGTTCGACAAGCCCTGTCATCTGTTCGACGCCTGGCCCGAAGGCATCGTGCGCGGCAAACCTGGTGCGGTGATGGCACGCCGCGAAACCGCGCTGCTGCGGGCCACGGTCGATGGCGCGATCTGGATCGGCCATGTTAAACGCAGTGGCGGTATCAAGCTGCCCGCAGCGTTGGCATTCGAGCGTGAAGCAACCGCCGTACCTGAGTTGGCGCTGGCGGATTGGTGGCGCTGCGAATCGCCCACCTGGCAGGACATCGCTTACGAGGAGGGGGGTCCGGTCGGCGTGCTGCATTTCGAGTTCTACAACGGCGCCATGTCGAGTGCGCAATGCGAGCGCCTGCGCCGCGCCCTGCAGTGGGTAAAACAGCGGCCGATAAGAGTCTTGCTGCTGATGGGCGGCTTGGACTTCTGGTCGAATGGCATCCACCTCAATCTGATCGAGGCGGCCAGCATGGCACAGGGTTCGGCTGCCGACGAATCCTGGCGCAACATCAACGCCATGAACGATCTGGCGCTCGAACTGATCAACACCGGGCAGCAAATCACGATCGCTGCGCTCGGTGGCAACTGCGGCGCCGGCGGCTGCTTTCTGGCGCGCGCCTGCGATCTGGTCTGGGTCCGCGACGCGGTGCTGCTGAATCCTCACTACAAAAACATGGGCAACCTGTACGGTTCGGAATACTGGACCTACCTGCTGCCGCAACGCATTGGCCTCGATGCGGCACAGGTCTTGATGCGCGACCGGCAACCCTTGACGACGCGACGAGCGCTGCAAATCGGCTTCGCGGACGCCTGCCTGGAAGGTGACAGCACAGTGTTTCGCCGCGAGGTGCGTGAGCGTGCCGCGACACTGGCCGGCGCGCCCGACCTTGAACAAAGGCTTGCGGCGAAGTGCCAGACACGACAGCGCGACGAGGCGGTTAAGCCGCTGGCCGCTTACCGCGCGGAGGAGTTGACACAGATGCGACGCAATTTTTACGGATTTGATCCGAGCTACCACATTGCGCGTCATCACTTCGTGCACAAGTCGCCGGCCTCCTGGACGCCGCGCCACCTGGCACGGCATCGCGATCTGGGGTGGCAGATTCCATGACGCCGAGGCCGCCGTTATCCGTTCTGGTGGTCGACGACGAACAGCGTTCGCTGGAGACGCTGCGACGTACGCTCGAAGACCACTTCACCATCTTCACGGCTATCTCGGCAGAAGAAGGCTTCAGCCTGATGGAGGGCGAGTACATCCAGATCGTGCTGTCGGACCAGCGCATGCCAGGCACCTCCGGCGTCGAGTTCCTGCGCAGTGTTCGATCCCGATGGCCGAACACGGTACGCCTGATCCTGTCGGGCCATACCGAAGCCGAAGACATCATCGCGGGCATCAACGAGGCCGGCATCTGGCAATACCTGCTCAAGCCCTGGCATCCGGACCAGTTGTTGCTGACGCTGCAAAGTGCGGCCGACCTATGGCGCCTGCAGCAGGAGAACCAGCGCCTGACACTGGAACTGCGCTCCAGTCCGGAACACCTTTCGCAGCGCGTCGCCAACCTGCGCCTGAAGGCCAGGAGCCAGGCCGGTTTTGATCGCCTGACGCGCGCCGCCGACAGTCCGCTCAACGAAGTCTGTCGGCTGGCTCAAAAGATCGCCGGGCACGACCTGTCGGCACTGATCACCGGCGAATCCGGCACCGGCAAGGAGTTGCTGGCGCGCGCCATCCACTACGCGAGTCCCCGCGCCGACCAGCCGTTCGTGGTCGAAAACTGCGGTGCCATGCCCGACACGCTGCTCGAGAGCGAACTTTTCGGCCACAAGCGCGGCGCTTTTACCGGAGCCACTGAGTCGCGCATCGGACTGTTTCAGCAAGCCGACGGCGGCACGCTGTTCCTCGACGAGATCGGCGAAACCTCCCCCGCGTTTCAGGTCAAGCTGCTGCGCGCGCTGCAGGAAGGCGAGGTGCGCCCGGTAGGCAGTCCGCGACCGGTGGCGGTTGATGTGCGACTGATTGCCGCGACCAACCGTGACCTGGAAGCGGATGTGGCCAGCGGCCGCTTTCGCGAAGACCTTTACTACCGTGTCGCCGGCGTCACACTGGATCTGCCGGCGCTGCGCGAACGGCCGCAGGATATTGCGCCCATCGTTGCCGAAATGCTCAAGCGCTCGACCGCCAACGCCAAAGCGATGTCCCAGGAGGCAATGAAGTGCCTGCTGGCTCATGCCTGGCCCGGCAACGTGCGCGAACTGCAGAACGAGGTGCGCCGCGCGCTGGCCCTAGGGGACACAGCGCTGCTGGGCGCGGATCTGCTGTCACCGCGCCTGCGTCAGCCGGTCAAAGTAATGGAGTCGATTTCGACCGTTACCGAAGATGCATCAGGCCAACTTAAACACCAGTTGGAACGCGTCGAAGCCCAACTCATTCGCGATGCCATGCGGCGCCACAAGGGCAACAAGACGCACGTTGCCGATGAGTTGGGTCTGACGCGCGTCGGGCTGCGAATGAAGCTGATGCGGCTCGGGCTGGAAGCTCGGACGTAGAACTGTGCCCCCCATTGCACTTTGTAAGTTTCAGGTCGACACGGGCTAGATATAGCGTTCTTGAGGCAGCGGAATTTTGACCAAAAATATCGTTCCGTGACCGACCCGACTCGTTACTTCGATGCTCCCACCTTGTCGTTCCAGTGATTTCTTGACAATGCTTAGACCTAGGCCGGTGCCCGAGATGTTGCCAACATTTGTTGCACGGTGAAAGCTCTCGAACAGCCTCGGTATGTCGTCGTCCGGGATTCCAATGCCCTGATCGCTGACAGAGAATTGCAGCCCGTGCGACTGCTGGATCGCGTCGAAGTGGATGGTGCCGCCCGACGGCGAATACTTGATTGCGTTAGACAGGAGATTGGCCAGTACGCGACGGACAAGTTTCCCGTCCATGCTGACCTGACGGCAGTCCGTAGAGGAGTATTTGATCGCAATCGGGGGTTGTGCTGACAGTCGACACTCCTCAACCAGATCCATACAAAATTTATCGAGGTCCACCATTTCAAGTTTCATTTCAATTCGCTGCTCATCGGCCTGCCCAATGACCAGTACGTCGTCCATCATGGTCGTCATTCGCGCCACAGCAACTTGAATTCCTTGATAAAGGCTCTGCTTTTCCTGCTCGGGCAACCGGTCGCCGTAGAAGTTGAGCAATTCAGAAGATGAGAGGATTGTGCTGAGCGGGGTACGAAACTCATGAGAAGTCATTGAAACAAAACGTGACTTGAGATCGTTAAGCTCACGTTGGTGTGCCAATGCTCTGCGCAATTCGGCTTCGGCCTGTTTGCGTTGGGAAATATCCAGAAACGACCAAATGGCACCTTTGGACAAGTCTGTCGGATCCAAGGTATTGCCGTGCAACTCACACCAAAAGATGCTACCGCTTCTGTGTCGCACCGGCCACTCTGCAACGAAGGGCAGGCCAGCGCGTAGTGAGGGACCGGACAACTCACCCAGGTCGAGCCAACTTTTCTGATCCTGAAAATGCAACTGGGTTGACCTGCCGACCAACTCCTGTTGCTCGTATCCCATCATTTCGGCAAATTTCCTGTTTCCCCACACGTGAATACGGTCCACAGTGTGGGTGATTCCTACCAGCGTGCTCTGCAGTATTGTTTCGAGTTCACGACTGGTTTTTCGAAGGGCTTCCTCCTGGTGTTTGCGCGTCGTGACGTCACGGATAAATGCGGTGGCATTCCATTGCGAGTTCTTGGGGTAAGCAGTAAGCGCAACTTCCAAGGTCAGCAAGACGTTGTCATTTCCCGATAGTTCGAGTTCGAATACAGCGCCCGAAAACAACGCTGCATCATTCTTCATGAGTTCGACAATGCCGATGCGTGCCAGATTGATCAAACGAGGCGAAGGCAGGATTTTCGCAATATCGCCGCCTTGGAGCGCAACTCCTTCCCTTACAAGCAACCGTTCGGCGGCCGGATTGAAGTAGCTGACCAGACCATGTGCATCAAAACTAAGTACCGCATCGGTTGCAACCTGCAGCATCAGCTCGATGCGCTCCTGCTCCTCACGATATACCAAGCTTCGTGCCATCGATTGTTGTTGCTGCACAATGACGTTGACAATGAGGGTTAGTACCGAAGAGCTCAGAAGGAACAAAAATAGCGAAGCAAGTTCAGTCTCTGGATCCTTGAAAGTGACAGTGCTGGCAGTCAATTGCAGACTGATTGCAATAAGGCCAGTGGCCACAATGGTGGTATGCACAAAAAGAGGACGAAACTGCAATGCCGCCCAGACAAGAAGTGGCAGTACAAGAAATCCAACTGCGCTGACGGGCAGGTTAACGCGATGGGTACCCACCCAACTGAGCCCGATACAGACGCTTCCCGCCAGAATGAATCCCCACTGAGCCGACTCCAGACTCCACGAATCAGCAGCAGCATCCGGGCTATCTGGCCATTTCGCCCTGGTCTGAGGATCGAGACGTCGAGCCCACGAAATCAAAGCAGGCATCGCGATCAGGCAACCAAAGAAATCACCGGTGAATGATTGCAACCAATAAGACACTATGCCTGATCTGGCACAACTGGCAATGTTGAGCAGGCCGCAATATCCTGCAGCAACAACAATTCCGTTGATTCCAGCATAAGTCGCAGAAATGCAAAGAAGGATTCCGACCTGTTGCAAGGTGCGAAAGCGCAGATCAAACACCATTCGCTTCGCGAGCCCGCCGACCACGACAGCGGACACCAACAAACCAAGCGGCTCGATCCATGATCGTCGCAAATGGCCCATGTCGAGAACTTGGCCATCAACCAAATCGACAAAGACATAGATGGCAGCCAACCAAAGACTTCGGGGTCCGTAAAGTATGGCTGCAGTCGCACCTACTGCTGCGGCAGGCCACACCGGTGTCAGAATTCCATGATTCGAGAAAATGAAGCCCAACTGAGCAGCCAACCAGTAAAGCGCGAAGACTGTTGCGGCAAGCAGCAGATTGCGCTGTGCGCTAGACCGGTCCAATTTCAGTCCCTTCAGCAGCGACGCCATCTTCGACGCATGGGCTCTTGCAAGTTCCAGCGGTCTTGAGTTCAAAGTGTCGGCTTATCGTCATGGGAGTTCCTGGTCCCTACACTATGGCCAAAGTGTTTGTTCAGCAGCGAGCGCATTTCGCCCAGCTTGAAGGGTTTGACAACATAACCGACAGCCCCTAGCCTGAGTCCCGCCTCCAAGCTCTCGGACTCCGCGCTCGCGGAGAGGAAATAGAACGGAATGTGTTGCAGATTCGGATCTTGCTTGATGGCGGCAAGAACTTCGAAACCGCCCATCCGGGGCATCATGACATCGCAGAAGATCAACTCGGGGCGGTGCGCTCTTGCCGCTTCCAGACCCGCAATGCCATCGCAGGCGGCGATGGCGGCGTGCCCTTCAAGGGAAATGAAACGCACCAGATTCTCACGAATTTGTGTTTCGTCTTCTATGGTTAGGATAATTGCCATGATTATTGACCTCAGCGACTGATTACAGAGCAGTTGCGGCATTGAGCGATGTTAGAGAGTTATGGCAAAAGTGGTGCCGCGTCCCACAACGCTTCTAACCTCGATCTGACCGCCGTGCAAATCCACGGACTGCTTGACAATGGCCAAGCCCAAGCCGGTTCCGGCAATTGAGCCCACATTGCTGGCGCGATGAAATGGCTCGAACAGGTGAGCGATTTCGTCCGTGGGAATACCAATGCCCTGATCCGACACTTCAAATATAACCCGCGAGTCGCCCTGAACAACGACCAGTTTCACCTCGCCACCGTCGGGGGAATACTTGACTGCGTTGGACAGCAGGTTGCTCAGGATGTGACGCAGCAGCTTTTCGTCATAGCGACCTGCAACCGGCTCCGATGAAATTTCCAGAAGTACCTGACACTGGCCATTGGTCTGCTGTCCATTGGCCTCAATGACCAGGCTCTGACAAAGCGCTGTGAGATCAAGTTGCTGAGGTTTGAAGTCGAGCATTTTTGCTTCGGCCTTGCCGAGCAAGAGGACACGATCGAGCATGCGAGTCATCCGGTGCACGCTCGATTCAATGATGTTGAACATCTTTTGCTTCTCCGGCGCCGGCAGTCGCTCGCTGTAATGTCTCAGCAAATCCTGCGACGAAAGAATGCTGGCCAGTGGGGTTCGAAACTCGTGACTGGTCATGGAAATAAAGCGCGTGCGCAATTCATTTAGTTCAGCCTGCTTAATCAGAGCGCGCCGTGTATCGTCTTCGGCCTTTTTGCGTTCTGTGATGTCCAAGAAAGTCCAGATGACGCCAGAGTCGGGGTCATGACTTCGCACGCAACTTCCCGCCATGACAACCCAGAATAACTCGCCGTTACGCCGACGCAACTGACGTTCGTTGACACAAGCTCCCGTCGCTTTCAACTCCGCTCTGGCATCGACCCCGAACTGTTCAAATGTGGCGTCGTCAGCATAGATATAACGAGAACTGCGGCCAATCAGTTCGGCAGGCTTAAAACCCATCATGGATGCGAATTTTTCGTTGACCCACTCGTGGCGACGTGCCACCGACAGGACGATGCCTATGAGGGCATTTTGAAGAATCGCTTCGCGTTCAGATGCGGTGCGCAATAACTCCTGCTCGGCTTTCTTTCGCTCCGTGACATCTGAGAAAAAGGAAAGAATGGCCTGACCACCGTTCCATGGCACCAAGGTGACGCTGACGTCAAGCCAGCGCACCGAGTTGTCCGGTAGCAATAGCCGCGTTTCATAGCGACTCGACACCTGCTCGCCGCCCATGCGGCGACGGTATCGGGCACCAAATTCAACCCGATCCTCCGGATGGATCCGATGAAGGAATCCGTCTCGCTGTATCTCCGCGCTGCTGAGTTGAACAATTTCGGCGGCGCGCGCGTTGGCAAATACCACTTTGCCATCCTGAACAACCAGCATGCCCTCGCCCGAATGTTCTATGACGGCGCGGTACCGTTCTTCCGAGCGGTGCAATGCCTGTGTCATCTCTCGGCGCTCTGTAACGTCCGAAAAAAAAGTGATGGTGGCGGGTTTTCCATCCCACGGGACGACGGAAACTCCCAATTCAATCCAGCGCAGGCTGCCGTCATCAAATAGAAGTCGGACCTCGTACAGACTGGGGACATCTTCACCGGCCAAACGTCGGCGACTGCGATCCAGAAGCATTTCCAGATCCTGTGGATGCAGTCGACGCCAAAAACCTGTCCTCAACAATTCTTCAGACGACATCCGCGCAATTTCCAGCGCCCGGCGGTTTGCGTACACAAGCCTGTCATTCTGCAATACCACCATCCCGGAGCCTACATGTTCAATGACCGCGCGGTAGCGTTCTTCCGAACGCTGGAGGGCAATTGCCATCTCCTTTTGTTCGGTGATCTCGGAGAACAAAGTCAGAGTTGCCTGACCGCCGTCCCAGGCGACCGGGATCGGCCTGACCTTGAGCCACCGGACCACGCCATCGTGGCCAATGTGACGCAATTCGTAGCTGGACTGAGTCTCCTGCCCTTCGCGCAGATTGGAACGCAACTCGAGCACCTTGGCCCGGTCTTGTTCATGAATCCATTCCGTCGGGTCTGCGCCCAGCATCATTTCTTCGGGAATTCGCATGATTTCGCCGGCCAGGCGGTTCGAGAATACGATTCGGTTGTCTTGCACGACAAACATCCCTTCGCCCAGATGTTCCACCACCAACCGGTAACGTTCTTCTGACTTGCGCAGCGAACGCAGTACCGTCGCAGACGGGTCGACATCCGTCGCGCGGTAAGAAAGCGGGGCAGCGTTATCGGAATTCTTGGAAACTGATTGAGACATATAACTCCCAGCGCTATGTTCGGGCAGTGCCTGGCAGGACCAGATCAACCCCGGTAGCCACTGAAGCACCCCACTGCTTCCTGCGCAGCAACCGGTCGACTGAACAGGTAGCCTTGGAATTCCTCACAACCCAGGGTTCGCAGGAATTCAAGCTGTTCAGTGGTTTCCACGCCTTCGGCGATGACTGACATTCCAAAACTGTGGGCCATAGCCACAATTGCCTGGGTGATGGCAGCGTCACCGGCATCCTCAGTGATGTTGCGCACGAATGATTGGTCAATCTTTAACGCATCAAGTGGGTAGCGCTTGAGATAGGCCAGACTGGAATAACCGGTGCCGAAGTCGTCCATGGCCAATTTGACGCCCAGCGCCTTGCATTCGTGCAGCGTGCTCAGTGTGGAGGCGACACTTTGCAATGCAAGGCTTTCGGTCACTTCCAACTCCAGCATATGCGCGGGCAGTCCAGTGTCGCGCAGCACCTGCTGCACCAATGCGGGTAGACCGTTGCCCGCAAACTGCCGCACGGAAAGGTTGACGGCGACACGAAATTCGCTATGGCCCAAAGCCAACCATTCAACAGCTTGCGCGGCGGCGGTTCGCATGACCCACTCGCCAAGTCTGACGATGACTCCGCTTTCTTCGGCGACCGATATGAACTCGGCCGGCGATATCCAGCCCAGTGTCGGATGTTGCCAACGCAACAGAGCCTCGAAACCGGCCAGGGCACCGGTCTTGATACGCACTTGGGGCTGGTAATAAACCTGCATCTCGTCATGTTCGAGCGCCTGGTGCAAGGCATTATGAATCTGCAGCTTGCGAGCCACCTGACGATTCATGGCTGCATCAAAAAGTCGGTAAGTACCGGGCGAACAGGACTTGGCATGGTGCAACGCGGACTCCGCATTGAGAAGTAGTGTGTGAGCCGTGTTGGTGTGCAGGGGGTATATGCTGGCACCGGCACAGGCCGTTAGAAACAGCGAATTGCCATCCACCAGGTAAGGCATGGCCAGCAGACTCAGCAGTTCTGCAGCTTTTTGATCAAGCGCCTCGTGATCGTAGGCACCGGTCAAACAAGCGGCGAAGGTGTCACCGCCCAGGCGCGCGATGACATTGTGTGAATCGTCGGTCTGGACTATGTGTTCAGACAGGCGTTTTGCCACTTCACGCAGCACCCAGTCACCGACCGTCTTGCCCAGTGAGTCATTGACCTTTGAAAATCCATCCATCCCCAAACACACGACAGACACCACGCTACTTGTCCCACTACAGCCTTCCAGGGCGGCGGCAACTCGTTTGTCAAACTGCTCCTTGCCGGCTAAATTGGTCAGCGCATCGTGTTGTTGACCCTGGCTGGCTTGCGCGCGCAGACGCAGGGCAGCCTCATCCAGCATTGCCTTGCGCGCCAACCGGGAACTGATCGCTGCCAGCAGTTCCTCGCGACGGTAGGGCTTGGTGATGTAGTCGTCGGCGCCCAGATTCATGCCAGCGCGAATATCGCCTCGGTCTGCCTTGGCCGACAGCATGATAATGGGCGTGGTGGCTGTGCTCTCCCGTTCACGCAATGCCTTGACCAGCCCGTAACCGTCCAGATGGGGCATCATCACATCAGTGATGACCAAATCGGGCAAACTCTCACAGGCCTGAGCGAAGGCGTCGCGTCCGTCGCACGCCGCCAGCACCGTGTAGCCTTCCATTTCAAGCATCCACTGCAGGTTTTCTCGCAGCGAGGGCTCATCTTCGGCGATCAGAATTTTCATGATGACGTGCTCCGGTTCGAAAGGGTTGAGACTGGAAGTGACACGGTAAAACGACTTCCCTGTCCGACCTCGCTGTGGACCTCAATGCGGCCCCTGTGACAGATTACCGCATTCTTGACAATAGACAAGCCCAGCCCAGTACCCGCGATGGCTCCGACATTGCCGGCACGGTGGAAGCTTTCAAACAAATGGGCTTGGTCGGCTTGCGGTATGCCAATGCCCTGGTCTGACACGACGAACAGCAGTTGATCGCCAAGCTCACGGACGGTGAAGCACACTTCGCCGCGCTCCGGCGAGTACTTGAGCGCATTGGACAGCAGGTTGCCGACGATATTGCGTACCAGCATTTCATCGAGCAGGAATTGCCGACTCGGGTCTGGCAATTCGAGTGTCAGTCTGATGTGACTGTACTGACTTGTCATGGAACTGCGCAATTCATCCACCAATCCCATGCAAAAAGGTGTAATGGCGAGTGGCCTGGGATTGAATTCAAGTTGCCCGGAATCGCTGCGGCCAATCAGTAGTACGTTTTCAAGCATATGCGTCATGCGTTGCACCGCCTCGTCGACTTTTTGCAGCGTCATCTGCTTCTTGTCGTCCGACAGTCGCTCACCATAATGTTGAAGCAACTCGACCGACCCACGAATGGTGGACAGCGGCGTGCGGAACTCATGCGACGCCATCGAAATGAAGCGCGATTTCATGCTGTTGAGTTCTGCTTGTCTTTGCAAAGTGAGCAGTTGAGTTTTTTCAGCCTGCAGACGTGCGGTTGCGTCGACCACAAACATCAGCGTTGCAGCGCGTTTGTTCCACTCGATCTTTACCGCTGATAGCTCCAGCGAACGAACCTCACCGGCTTGTGTAACGCATCGAAAACCGTACAGCTGTTCGACCGCCTCACCCCGCAACCGGCGTTGGTGCCTCTCCACCATGGTGGGCACGTCATCCGGGTGAACGGTGGCGGTAAACGGTTGTGAAAGCAGGTAAGCCAGCGGGTGGCCGACGATGCGTACCAGGCTCGGGTTTGCAAACACCATTCGACCCTCTTGCACCACTACCACACCAACGCCGACGTTTTCGATCACCGTGCGATAGCGCTCCTCGGACTTACGCAGTTCATCAAGCGCCTGATAGCGTTCGATCGCACTGCTGACGTGATTGGCGACGAAGGATAAAACGTCTGTGTCGGATGCCGAATAGGCGATGCCGGGTTCATAGGCCTGTACCGCCAGAATGCCCCCGATGGCACCGCGAATTTGCATTGGCACGCCCAACCACGAACTGAAGCTCATGTCCCCACTGCCTTCGGTGACCTCGCCCGCAATTTCAAGCTCCTTGAGCCGATTGGCATCGATGAGTTGCGGCTTTTGCGTGCGCAGCACAAATTCAGTCAGGCCGCGGCGGTAAGGGACGTCGCTGAGCTGCAGTTTATCGCCGTCGCGCTCGTCGACGTAATAGGGGAAGTCCTTCGTGCCCTTTTGCGCATCGTAGAGGCAGACGTAGCAGTTCTTGGCATAGAGCAACTCGTCCAGCAAACCATGCACCGACTGCAAAAAATCGTAGAAGGACAGTCCCGCCGCAGCGCGTTCGGCAATCAGGTACAAGACTTTTTGCAAGGTCAGTGTGGCACGCATCTCCTGCGTTCGCTGCGTGATGCGTGCTTCCAGATCTTTGTTGAGCTCATTTAGCTCTTGGTCAATGCGCTTTCGTTCCGCAATGTCCTGCACCAATTGGGCCTGGGTCTGAAGCAATTGATCATTGATCAGGGCGGCGCGCTGCTGAGCCTGTGCAGCAGCCTTGTAGGCCGACGCGTTGTCCAGCGCAATGGCGCCATAGGCACAAAGTGTGTGAAAAATGGACCGCTCGCGCTCACCATAGACCTTCGGTTTGGCGGACTGTATCGTCATGACACCCAGTAATCGCTCACCCACCATCAACGGGGCATACAACAGACTGTATGTTGGAAGCGTTCCGGGTATCAGGTTGGCGGTGATAACGCCGGGCTCGATCTCAATCAGCACCTCCTTGCGCTCGCGCACGCATCGCGCTGAGGTCGCCGTTGCACTGTTGACGTCAATGCGTGAAACCGGCAGCAGGACTCCGGCCTCAATGCCGAATGCCGTCCTCAGAAACTGCTGGTTCTCTTCCAGCAAGTAAACAACAAATGTGGTTGCGTCAAGCAATCGGTGAACGTGACGATGCAGCGCCTCAAACACAGCGCTGGCGTCAAGGCTCGCCGTGATCTCACGTCCAATGATCCCCAGTGTCTCCAGCGTCGAGGCCGTTTCCTTCAGGGTCGCGGCGAGCCGTCGGTGATATTCGGCGTCCGCGTGGGCCTGGTCGACTTCACGTCTGACTTGTAGGGCCAGTGCACGTTTTTGTGCTGCCAGCCTCCTTGACTTGCTGCGTGCTGCACTGCTGGCCAAGCTATTCTTGTAGGCTGCCTCAAAGTTCCCCGCAGCCGCATGGGCCTGAGCAACCTCAGCGAGTAGCTCTGACGATACTTCGTAACCACCCATGGTGGCCGCCACTTCCAGCGCTTGAGCGTAATATTCAAGCGCAGCATTGGGAGCCGTCATGCCAATCGGCGGCGCCAGTGCCTGCTCCAGATACATTTGCGCAAGGATGCGCAAAACCTGAATCTGCTCCTCGGCACTACGGTGCTGCTGCGCCAACGCCAAGGCTGCACTGGCCTTTCGCTCGGCCTCCTGGACGCGCCCCAAATGAAACAAGGCCCTGGCCTGCCCGCGCCAGGCCCTGATCGTCAAATCCGGATCCACCTGGGACGCCAAATGCCCTTCCAGCTGGTTGAATGACTCCAGCCCGGCCTCAAAGTTACCGCCGTCGAGCGCAAGCTGCCCGAAATTGGCCAAACACAGCTCATAGTTGCGCGACCCGGCTTGCCCGGCCATCAGCGTCAGTGCCTCCTGCAAACAGTCTCTGGACTCATCATGCCGCTGCAACAATCGCATGACGTCGCCGAGTTGTACCAGGCATGAACCAATGCTTGCGGGCCAACCGGTCTTGCGCGCCAACACCATCGCACGTTCGGCCCATTCAAGGGCAGCGTCAAAATCGCCCAATGTCGCAAATGACTCTGCCGCGTTGCTCGCAGCGACCAGTGCCTGTCGAATCTGGCCACTTTCGAGGGCCGCGTGGTATGCCGCCAAATCGTTTCTGATCGATTCAACGGGATCGTTGGTCAGGCCGGCAACATTGGCGCGGGCCGTAGCAACCCAGGCTGCCACGCAAACCGGATATTCCTGGTCCAGCGGAAACTGGCGGAACAACTCGGGCGCAGTGGCTGCCGGCTCACGAAACGAGGCATTGACCAGGCGACGTGCCGACGCCAGAGCCAGGCGAATCGGATCATTTGCCAATTGATAAGTAGAAGCAGCCAAGTCAAGGCACTCAGCGACCTGCGCACTGGTGCCATGATCAACCCAAATTGACGCCCGAAACCAGTGCGTGTCACCAATTCCTATGAGATCACCCAAATTTTCAAAGGCCGTGCCAGCGAGCTTGGCTAGACGCAGCGCCTCAACCCAATTACCAAACAAGAGTTCAATTTCGGCCCGCATTAAACCGAGACGTGCTTTGTAGGCGCAACGCGTGGCTTCAGGAACCTCAAGTTGCAAGAGCAGTCCGTCGGCTTCGATGGCAAGTGCTGACGAGCGTTGACAATCGCGCTGGCGCAAATGCCAAGCCAATGCCACCGCAGCCGCCAGTCTTGAATCGCCTTGCGTCGCGGCCAGCTCGTTTTCGAACCTGGCAATCGCCTCGTTAACTACGAACAGTTCCATCTAAATCACTCGAATCGATCGGTTCATTCACCCGCATGACGGCCAGTCCGGAATAGCCGGATCATGCGTCCGGGATTGTCACCAGAAAGCGCGTGCCACGTCCGAGCACGCTTTCGACCTGTATCGTCCCATTGTGCCGCTCTACCGCGCGCTTGACGATGGCCAGCCCCAGACCCGTGCCGGGAATATGACCGACGTTCCCGGCACGGTGAAACGTGCTGAACAATTTGGGCAGATCCTCGGCAGGGATACCTATTCCCTGATCGCTCACTTCAAACAGAATAACACCGTCGTGCCGGCGCACGACCAGCGTGACAGCACCGCCAGCCGGGGAATACTTGATCGCATTGCCCAGCAGATTGCCAAGGCAATGGCCAAGCAGCTTGGTGTCGACAAACGCCAGTTCTTCGGTAAAGTCGATCTGCAGTGTCACTGCTCCAGCGGCGGCACCTTTGTGCGACGACGACGCCTCGTCGACTTGTTGTTGGCACAAACTCTTTAGATTCACCGTCGCCGGCCGAAACTCCATCAAATCGGCGTCAGCGCGACCTATCGTCAGGACCTTGTTGAGCATGTCGGTCATCCGTCGCACCGCCGTGTCAACACTGTCAAACAAGCTGTCGCGCTCGGCTCTGGTGAGTTTGTCAGAGTAGTGGCGCAGCATCTCGGTTGACGACAGGATGCCTGTCAGAGGCGTGCGGAATTCATGTGACGTCATGGCAAGAAAAGTCGACTTCAGCGCGTTGATCTCCATTTGCCGTGCCAGCGCCAGTTCGGCGTTGTGCTTTTCCTCCAGACTCTTGCGTTCGATGATGGCCTTCTGGGCCTGCACCTGGTCCAGCATGGCCGACAAGTCGTTCTCGGCGCGCAGATTCAAGCGCTGGAAGTAGATAAACGACACCGTGAACATAAAGAATGAAACCATGCCGTTGATGTTGACGCTGACCGCATCCATTCCCGGCGTCATCACGGTACTCGTGATCTTCGGAATCATGGGCGTGATCACGTCCATCGCCAGAAAGGAGCACACAACCCAGCCTATGCCAACCAGCATGAGCCTGCGCTCGGTGATGCCAAACAGCAGGATAGGTGCCAGGATCACAGAAATCAGTGCCAGCTTGAAACTGATGGTCGGATAACCTGACAAGCCTGACAACATCACGATCAAGGCCGGCGGCAAGCCGCTCAGAGCGATGCGAGAGAACTGAAAGTGCCCCTTATGGTTAAGCAGGATGATGAAAAAGTACAGCGTGGCGCACACCAGTATCACCGCGGTCAGCGCTCGAAAGCCCCAGAAGTAGTGATTCACACCCGAAAAAATCATGGCCAGCCCGACCGAGAAGCTGATCTGGTTGCACAGCGTAACCTTGCGGCGCAAGTGCTTGTCCGCAATGCGCTGCACTCCGGCATTGGAAACGGCGACCCATAGATCTTTCGGACTCATTCGTGACCTTCCCTCAAGCGGCTGGCACTACCCTACCCGAATTGCAAGCAGCGCTCACTTGGACAGAGCGCGGTGTGCCTTGCTGCATCATACTTATTTTCGGTTTGCAGGGATTCAATTAGGGTCAGTGCATCGATAGGGCAATGCACAGCGCATTTTCCGCAACCGCTGCAGCGGTCGCTGTCCTGCAACACCGATATCTTTTTCCATCCTCGTAGTTCGAAAGCGAACAGTTGCAGGTGGCAGGCGGCGATGCAGCGTCCGCAACCGGAGCAACGTGCAGCATCGATGGTCGGAATCCGGCTCGTCATCGCAATGGGTCTCGCATCAGCTTGCCGCTTCGCCTGGCACGCTCCAGGCGCGCAGCGCCCGCAATAGCGACCGTTTCTTGGTTTGATGCGTTTGCATGCGGCGCAGGATGTCGTCCAGCGTTCGCATCGCCTCGGTGATGTGCGGACCCTTGTTGAGCATCACGCATTCGGCCCGTTCGCCCATCGCTGCGTCGGTGATTTCGGCGCGTGACGGCAGTCCGGTCTTGGCAAGCGTCTCGAGCACCTGGGTCGCCCAGATCACTGGCATATGGGATGCCTCAGCAGCCCACAGGATTTCCTCCTGCACCTCGGCCAGCCGTTCGTAGCCGCACTCCACCGCCAGATCGCCGCGTGCGATCATGATGCCAGCCGCCTTGCACGCCATCGCCGCAAACAGCAGCTCAGGGAGGTTTTCAAAGGCGCGCCGGGTCTCGATCTTGAGCACGATACCGAGGTCGGGCTTGCCGAGTTCATGCAGGCGCTCGCGCAAAGCCCGCACATCGGAGGCCTGCTGTACGAAAGACAGACCCACCATATCGGCATGTTGCGCGACCGCCGCCAAGTCCTCGATGTCTTTCTCGGTCAGGGCAGGCAGATCGAGCTGACTGTCGGGCAGGTTGATACCTTTGTCACCCGCCAGCTTTTCACCGCTGTCGCGGGCGTGCGTGATCTGAACCTCCAGCCAGGTCGGCTCGACGCGCCTGATCACGCCGCCAATACGTCCATCGTCGAACCAGATGCGCTCGCCGACGCAGACCTGCGCAAAAACCTCGGGCAGAGTGCAGACCACAGTCGGCATCGGGCGTGGTGCCTTGGCCCTTCCCTTGCGCGGCAGTGCAACGACCGCCGCCCCGGTCAGACGCAGGGAGCCGCCGCGCTCCAGGTGCAGCAAGCCCTCCTTGCACGGCAGATCAGCCAAAGCAGTCACCACCTGCTCGACACCCGCATGACGCCGCCTGAGTTGTGTCTGTGGCACCAGGTAGGCCGTTTGGACACACTCAGCCAGAAAGCCGGCTTCGTCCTGATGGACGATGCGCAAAGTGCGATCAGCACCGCGAGCATCGGTCAAGTCGAGCTGATCGCCGACCTTAAGCTGGGCAAGCCACTGGGCCTCGACTCCAACATGATGGGTGGCCCCGGTCACCGGCATCATCGAACCGGCCAGCCGGATGCCGACATGCGTCGGAGACAGCACGCGCCCGAAATCGTCGCGCACCGGTTTGAGCTTGAGAACCGCTGCGTCCGACGCAATGGGGCCGGTGCGCAGCTTTGGACCACCAAGGTCCATCAGGATCCGGACCGGCCGGCCCATTGTCCGGGCCGCTCGGCGCACGTGCGCTGCCATCGCCTTCCACTCGTTGGGTCCGTCATGCGCACAATTGATGCGGGCAATGTCCATGCCGGATACCACCAGGCGTCTGACCAGACCGAAATCCCGCGCCGCTTCTGAAGGCAGCGTGACCATGATGCGCACGATCCGATGCGCCGGCGCCGCTCCAAGCAGTTCGGCGGTATGGCGCTCCAGCAGTTTTAGACTGGTCTTGATGCCGACAGGTTCGTCTTTGGAATGCGGCACCCAGGATTGACCGGTCAGCCGGTGCAGGATGCCAAGCACCTTGTCGAGATTGGCCATGACGTGCGACTCGGCTCTGCCGAGTGACGACAGCCCGACCCTTGAGAGCCATTCCTGCAGATCACGTCGATCACTTTGCCGCAAGGCGAGGTAGTGGGTCAGGTTGCGTGCGCTCGCCTTGTACGAGGAGTCGACGTCCTGCAGCAGCGCTCCCAAGCCTGCTTCGCAGGTCTGCATGCTCTGGCGCAGTGTCCACAACTGCTCGATGATGCTCTTGCATTCGGCCTCATCCCATGTGTCGGTGATTTGCCGTTTCTTGCTGGTTTGCATAGCTTCAGTTCCAGGTTGTTCAGTCCCGAGTCTGCCATTTGATCGTGACAGATTAACATGCGGCAAGCGGCAAAGTCAGACTGAACTGCGCGCCGCCCTGTGGCAGGTTTTCGGCTGACAGGCGACCTGCATGCTGTTCCACGATGCCGTAGCTGATCGACAAGCCCAGTCCGGTGCCTTTGCCCACACTCTTGGTGGTGAAGAACGGATCGAAGATGCGCGACAGATGCTCGGGCGCGATACCGGGACCGTTGTCGGCAAAACGCACGTGGACGTTGGCCTCATCGCGCTGCAAGCTGATCTGAAGTTGCGGCGTCCTGTCCTCGCCCTGGTTGGAGGCGTCGTAGGCGTTCTGGATCAGGTTCATCATCACCTGCAACAGCTGGCCCGCGTTGCCGTTTACAAAACAGTCGTCGCCCCGGCTCCAACGAATTTCGAAACGTGGTGCGGTGCCTTTCTTGACCCAGTGAATCGCGCGCTCGACCACGGCATTGATTTCGACCTGCGTCACGTCCTCATGAACGGCGGTCGAAAAACGCTTGAGACCGCTGACGATGTCGGTGGTGCGCTGCGCGCCCTCCAGCGTGCCTTCCATCAGCGATGGCAGGTCCTGCAGCAGGCGGTCGATGCGCAATTCATCGCGTAGCGCAAGCAGATCAGGCAGCAACTCCAGTTGATGCACCGCCTCCAGGTAGCGACTCAGACGAGTGCCGTAGCGTTGCAGCACATGCACGTTGCCCAGCACAAAGCTGATCGGGTTGTTGAGCTCGTGCGCCACACCGGCCACCAGTCGACCGAGCGATGCCATTTTTTCCGAATGCAGCAACTGCTGCTGCGCCAACTTCAGGGCTTCGTGCGCTTCGCGCAACTGATGGTAAGCACGCTTGAGTTCGCCCAGTGGGCGCCCGACCAGAACCCGGCCCACCTGGCGCCCGGCGCTGTTGTGGCGCGGCGTGCAGTTGAGGTCCACTGCAACCACCTGACCATCGGCGCCACGCAGATTGATCTCAACCACCGTACCCTCGCGCGAGGCCGAGTGGTACATCGCGAGCCGCCAGCGCTGTACGCTCTGCTCGTCGGCCAGCAGGTCCAGCACCGGCGTGGCCCGCAACGATTCCTCGCTACGCCCCACCAGTGCGCACAAGGCGGCGTTGGTTTCTTCGATCAGACCGTCCTCGTTGCAGGCGATCAGCACGTCGCTCATGGCCGAGAGCAGACTGAAGATGAACTGCTGCGACTGCTCGAGTTGTGCGTTCTTTTCTTCGAGCTCGACCTCGTCGCTGACCAGCTTGGAATAGACCTCGTCCATCTTCTGGATCACATCAAGCCAGGTCGCCTCATCGACGCCTTCGAGCTCCCCCAGTGGCAAATGCGGTAGCGGTGACGGGGGCGGGACGGGCATGGTGCAGGACGACGGCTAACTACTTCACAGGCACATGGACTGCCGGCGTGACTCCCAAACGTTTGGCACGACGCGCGAAGCGGCGGTCATCGAAGCTCAGGAATTCCGTGCAATGGCTGCTGCCCAGCAGATGCAGTGCATCGGCAAAGTCCAGCCCCTCTGTGTGCCAGGCCAGCGCATCTGCGATGCGCGACCATTCCTCGACGCTGACGTTGGGCAGCCCAAGTAGATGTTTGACAACCCGCACGAAATCCTCAGCAGCAAAGCCATAAAAGGCGCGCAAGACCCATTCGAGTTCAAGAATCACGGTCAAGGGCACAAATACCTGGGGAGATTCTGTCAGAAGACGACGGGCAATCGGACGTTGTCTGGTGGCCTCGGGGTCGGCAACGTCGGCCACATAGAAACGCGCCAGGATGTTGGTATCAAGAGCGATCATCTTTGGCTTCCCGCATGGCGAGAGCAACATCGAAATCGGCAAGTCGGCGTTTGCCCGGCCGCTTGCAAACCAACATGCCGAAACCATCTTCAACGCTGGTTTGAACAACCTGGCGCTTCACCTCGACGTGGATGACATGACCGTCCAGGCTGAAATCGAGCTGGCAACCCGGGGTGATGCCCAGGCGGCGACGGATTTCCGCTGGAACGACGACTTGGCCTTTATCGGAAACGGTGACGGTTAGCATGGCAGTACTATCCTCTTACATGGTAAGAATAATTTTAGCACTTGGTGGCGCAATGTCGACTTCACCCGCCATCAATGCACGGTACAGACCATGCAAGGATCAAAGGAGCGCACGATGTGCTGCACGGCCACACTCTGGCCGCGTCCTTCGACGCTGTCGATCTCGGCGCCCAACAGCGCAGCTTCCAGCGCGCCGGGCGTCCCTACCGCATCGCGCGGCGAGAAGTTCCAGCTGGTGGGTGCCACGATCTGGTAGTGGGCGATGCGACCGTTCTCAATCTTCAGCCAGTGCCCCAGCGCGCCACGTGCCGCCTCCGACAGGCCAGCTCCCTGCGCCTGTTCTGGCATGGCCTGAACCTGATGGTAGGGCTCGCGCGGCTGCAATGCCAGCAACCACTGTTCCATCAGCGGCAGAATGCGCGCTATCTCCAGCAGCCGTGCCATCACACGCGTGTAAACCGTGCCGCCGTGCGAGTGCACGAGCGCGCGGATCAGGCTCTGGCCATCCACCAGCTGGCGCGCAATGGCGCCGGTCTCGACGACCTGACCGGCGAGTCGAGGCGCCTTGTTCCAGGTATAGGCGCCGGGCTTGTCGATTTCAGGTTCGGTCTGACCCTGCATCGGATGCAGGGCCTTGCGGTCCGCGCCCTCGGCCATCCAGGCGTAACGCAGGTCTTCGCTGATCTGCGAGGCATCGAATGTCAAACACTGCTGCAAAGACGCATCCCACACCCCCTGCGCCAGCGCGTGGCTGGCGCCCGGTTGTGCGTAGGCACCGTAGCTCAGGTAGCGCCCCGGCCCCGGTCCCATCGCAGCAAGACCGGTGTCGGCAGCGATGTCCATGAACAGTGCCATGTCGCTGCCTGCGGCGCGTGTGTGCCATGCCCGCAGCGCGGCCAGACTGTCCAGCGCCCCCACCTCTTCCAGCGTTGTACCGAACAAGGTCTGCTCCAGAAAGGCACGCATTTCGCGCAGGTTTGAGAGCAAGCGCACGCGCTCGGTCGATTCGATGGCACGCGACGTACCGCCCGGCAGAATGGCGCCGGTATGCGGCCACTTGCCTCCCATCGCACCCAGCAATTGCAGCCAGCGGGCCCGCGCCGCCAGCGCCGCGCCGCTGTTCAAGCTGAGGCCCGAAGTGCCACCCAGCACCGCAGCAAAGCGCCGCTGTGCCTGCGCAAACCAGCGCCGAGGCGCATACACCTCGCGCGTGAAATCGGGCATGAAGAAAACATAGAAATGCGTCAGGTGATCGGCCAGGTTTTCACAGGCCAGCATCAGGTTGATGGCGTGCTGTCCGTTGGCTGGCACCTCCACGCCCGACGCCTCGGTCAACGCTTTGGCGGCTGCCACCGATTGCGACACCGAGCAGATGCCGCAGATGCGCGGTGCGATGGTCAGCGCGTCCACCGGGTCGCGTCCCAGCAACATCGCCTCGAAGCCACGGAACATGGGTGCTTTCACACGTGCTTCGGTGACGCGGCCATCCTCCACTTCGAGCTGGACTTCGAGGTCACCCTCGACACGGTTGAAGGGTCCAAGTATGAGTCTGGTCATGCTGGCCCCGCGCCTAACGCAGCCCCGTTTTGCGCGAAACGGGCGGCACGGCCAGATGGTCGCTGTGCGAGTTCTTCTTGACGCGCTTGGGCGTGGCGCTCTTGGACAGCGAGGTCAGCGCCACAAACCAGGCTTTGGGCATATCAATCGGCAGTCCAATCGGAATGCCGGCGAGCTTGGGCGTCAGATGAAAAGCGTGGCCCGGACTCTGGAAACCGGGCTCGGTGCAACTGATGCAGGCGTAGCCGGCGCGGGTACAGGAGCCGTAGCCGTTCCACAGCCGCGTATTGCAGTCGGCGTGCGCCTGCGTACCTTTGCAGCCCATGTTTTCCATGGTGCAACCCAGATCCGATGGCTTGGCAGCGCTCGCCTTGTATTCGTAATACTCGTTGCGCGTGCAACCGTGGTGCACCAGCTCGTCCGCGTAAAAGCGGGGTCGGCCCAGCGGGTCCAGATCGCCCTCGCCCAGCAAGCCAGCAGAGAGCGCCATCAAGGTGTCAATAACCCAGCCCGGATGCGTTGGGCAACCCGCAATGTTGATCACCGGCAAACCGCCACGCGCCCGAAACCCCGCACCCAACAAACCGCCGCGCCGCTCATCCTCGAACTGCAACCCGCAAGCATCGGCCGGGTTGCTGCCAGAGGCTGTGATGCCCCCCCAGGTGGCGCAGCTGCCCACAGCAAGCAGATGAGTCGCCACGGCCGAGAGCTTGCGCACCCACTCCATCATCGGCACACCGGTGCCAGAGAGTTCGTGAAAGCGCCCACTGCCGTGCGGGCCGCGCAGCATGGCGCCTTCGATGCACAGTGCGTCGAGCCGCAATCGGCC
>CAIVLG010000038.1 GCA_903906695.1 uncultured beta proteobacterium
CGCCGTCAGCGTGGTCTTGCCGTGGTCTACGTGCCCAATCGTGCCTACGTTTACGTGCGGCTTGGTTCTCGTGAATTTCTCTTTTCCCATTTTCAGTTCCTCTAAAGAGCAATGCCCGTGGATTGGTTTAATGTTTGCATTTCGTCACGGAATCCCTCGCCACGGGCAGCTTGGGGTGCGAAATCGCAGACAGCAATACATCTAATCGGTTGGGGTCAGAGCAAAAATTGCTATGCAATTTCTTGATCTGACCCACAAGGTCTTCTTACTTCGCCCTCGCCGCCATGATGGCTTCAGACACGTTGCGTGGTGCTTCTGTGTAGTGCTTGAATTCCATGGTGTAGGTCGCGCGACCTTGCGACATGGAACGCAGCGTCGTTGAATAACCGAACATTTCAGACAAGGGGACTTCGGCCTTGATGACTTTGCCACCACCGACCATATCCTCCATGCCCTGCACCATGCCGCGACGCGAAGACAAATCACCCATCACGTTGCCGGCATAATCTTCTGGGGTCTCAACCTCTACCGCCATCATCGGTTCTAGAATTACTGGACTGGCTTTGCGACAACCGTCCTTGAAACCAAAGATGGCGGCCATCTTGAAGGCGTTCTCATTGGAGTCCACCTCGTGGTAGGAACCAAAATGCAATGTCACTTTGACGTCCACCACGGGGTAACCTGCCAGCACACCTGAGGTCACCGCCTCGTGGATGCCTTTTTCGACTGCCGGAATGTATTCGCGAGGAACCACGCCGCCTTTGATGGCGTCGACAAACTCGACGCCCTTGCCCTGTGCATTGGGTTCGATCTTGAGTACGACGTGACCATACTGACCCTTACCACCCGACTGGCGAACAAATTTACCTTCGCTGTCTTCCACTGTTTTTCGGATCGTCTCACGGTAGGCGACCTGCGGCTTGCCCACATTGGCATCCACGCCGAATTCGCGCTTCATGCGGTCGACAATAATCTCCAGATGCAATTCGCCCATGCCAGCGATCAGCGTCTGCCCTGACTCTTCGTCGGTCTTGACACGGAAGGACGGATCCTCCTGCGCCAGTCGCTGCAATGCAATGCCCATCTTCTCTTGATCAGCCTTGGTCTTGGGTTCGACCGCCTGCGTTATCACAGGCTCCGGAAATACCATACGCTCAAGCATGATGATGGCAGAGGGGTCGCACAGGGTTTCACCGGTCGTGACATCTTTCAAGCCAACACAGGCAGCAATATCGCCGGCGCGAATTTCACTGACTTCCTGCCGGTTATTGGCGTGCATCTGCACAATCCGGCCAATGCGCTCTTTCTTGCCGCGAATCGGGTTGTAGACACTGTCGCCCTTGGACAGCACACCGGAATAGACGCGGACAAACGTCAACTGTCCGACAAACGGATCGGTCATCAGTTTGAAAGCCAGCGCAGAAAACTTTTCATTGTCGTCCGCCCTTCGAGTCACAGGCACCTCGTCATCGTCGGTACCCTCTACTGGTGGAATGTCTACCGGAGAGGGCATGAACTCGACCAATGCATCGAGCATGCGCTGCACGCCCTTGTTCTTGAACGCCGTTCCGCATAGCATCGGCTGGATTTCGGTCGCAATGGTGCGGGTACGAATGCCTAGCTTGATCTCGTCTTCAGTCAAGTCACCTTCTTCCAGGTACTTGTTCATGAATTCCTCGGACGCTTCAGCTGCAGCTTCGACCAGTTTTTCGCGCCACTCTTTAGCTAATTCAAGCAGGTCGGCCGGAATTTCCTTGTATTCAAACTTCATGCCTTGGGACGCTTCGTCCCAGATGATGGCCTTCATCTTGATCAGGTCAATCACACCGACAAATTTTTCTTCAGCCCCAATCGGAATCACGATCGGCACCGGATTGGCCTTGAGGCGCAACTTCATCTGGTCAAAGACCTTGAAGAAGTTGGCACCCGTCCGGTCCATCTTGTTCACGAAGGCCAGACGTGGCACCTTGTACTTGGTCGCTTGCCGCCAAACAGTCTCCGACTGTGGTTGCACACCGCCGACGGCACAGTAAACCATGCAGGCGCCGTCCAGCACACGCATGGAACGCTCGACCTCAATTGTGAAATCGACGTGGCCAGGGGTGTCAATGATGTTGATCCGGTGTTCCGCGAAGTTGTTCTCCATGCCCTTCCAGAAACAGGTTGTAGCGGCCGAGGTGATCGTGATGCCACGCTCCTGTTCCTGCTCCATCCAGTCCATGGTGGCAGCACCATCGTGCACCTCGCCGATTTTGTGGTTTACACCGGTATAGAAAAGAATACGCTCAGTAGTGGTAGTCTTACCGGCATCGATATGAGCCGAGATACCAATGTTGCGGTAGCGCTCAATGGGTGTATGGCGAGCCATAATGAATCCTTGGTTGCTCTCAAAATAAATCAAATGGGGCGCCACCGCGAAGACTCTTGATCTCCCGGGCGTAGCGAGCAAGGTTTAGGCTAGGGGCGTTGCCGCTGACGGTGCCGAAGGCACGGCGAGGCGACGCAACGACGCATAAACTTTGCGCATCAGTCGCTTAAAAGCGGAAGTGTGAGAAGGCCTTGTTTGCCTCTGCCATGCGATGAACTTCATCACGTTTTTTCATGGCACCGCCCCGGCCTTCAGTGGCTTCCATCAATTCGTTAGCCAATCGAAGCGCCATTGATTTTTCGCCACGTTTGCGGGCTGCTTCCTTGATCCAGCGCATCGACAAGGCCAGACGGCGAATCGGCCGTACTTCTACAGGCACCTGGTAGTTGGCACCACCAACGCGACGGGACTTGACTTCAACCATCGGTTTGACGTTGTTGATGGCCATGGTAAATGCTTCCACCGGATCTTTGCCGGGGTTCTTCTTTTCGATCTGCTCAAGCGCACCGTAAATGATGCGCTCGGCAACCGCTTTCTTGCCGCCCTCCATGATCACGTTCATGAATTTTGACAGCTCGACGTTGCCGAATTTTGGATCCGGCAGGATTTCACGTTTAGGGACTTCGCGACGACGTGGCATTTTTTCACCTCTTTGCTTCAGTTGACAACTTCATCAGATGCCGCGAAAACCAATCTGGTCTTCACTTACTCGACCCAATAGCGGGTCACTACGTTGCATCCCGCGCCACGCGGAAAACAACACCTAATTGACTTAGCCCAGGGCTATTTGGCCTTGGGCTTCTTGGCACCGTACTTGGAACGCGACTGCTTGCGATCTTTCACGCCTTGCAGGTCAAGCGAGCCACGGACGATGTGGTAACGCACACCCGGCAGATCCTTGACACGGCCACCACGAACCAGCACAACGCTATGCTCTTGGAGGTTATGGCCTTCGCCGCCGATATACGAGATGACTTCAAACCCGTTGGTCAAGCGCACTTTAGCGACTTTACGCAGAGCCGAATTTGGTTTTTTTGGCGTTGTGGTGTAAACACGGGTGCAGACACCGCGACGCTGCGGGGAATTTTGCATCGCGGGGCTTTTGGATTTGATCGTTTCGACCTCTCGCCCCTGGCGCACTAGCTGATTGATGGTTGGCATTGAAAAACGTCCCTCAACGTTCGGTAACTTGTCTATCTGGAAAACGTGAATCCCTTCGGAAATTCCGAAAAGCCTATGACTATATCAGGTCAAGTGTTTCCCCGCAATCAGATTTTCGTGACAGTGCGAGCAAAGTATGCAGGCACTTACGTTCAGATACCGTCTGTTTACTTGATCCACAAACGCACTGCATCCCATGCGCGGCCCAATACGCCGGCCTGCTCCACAGCTTCCAGAGCCACCAGGGGAACATCAGCCAAGGCCTGTTCCCCCAGACTCACCTTCAGGGAAGCTATTTGTTGTCCTTTGACGAATGGAGCAATGAGGGGCTCGCTGCGAGCCACCTGCGTCTTGATCTTGCCCGCCGACCCTGCTGGAACAACGACCACGATAGCTTGTGGGCGACCGAGCTTGACCGTCGCATCCTTTCCCTTCCAAACCGCAGGCGACGATACAACTTGACTTGCGTCATACAACTTCACAGCTTCAAAAGCGGTGAAACCCCAGTTCAGCAATTTTTGCGACTCGTTGGCACGTGAATGCTCGCTCGCAGCACCCAGCACAATGGAAAGCAGGCGTCTGCTTCCAGTCGACCCCGGCGAACTGGCAGCGGCGCCGGGCACACCCAAACTTGCAACGTCGCGCTTGGCGGTGGCAATCAGGCAGTAGCCTGCCGCATCCGTATGCCCTGTCTTCAAGCCGTCGACCGAAGGATCACGGAACAGCAACAGGTTGCGGTTGCTGTCGTTGGCCACTGGGGTTCCTGGGTAACGATATTTCTTCAAAGAGTAGTAAACGACATAGTCTGGGAAATCTTTCATCAGTCGGGTCGCCAATATGCTGAGATCTCGCGCCGTGGTCGTATGTCCGGATTCGGTCAGACCCTCGGGGTTCTTGTAGCTGGTCGACTTCATCCCCAGCGCTTTGGCTTGCTCGTTCATCAGTTGTACAAACCGCTCTGCGGTACCGCCTACGCCCTCCGCCAAAGCCATGGTGGCATCGTTTCCGCTTTGCACGATCATGCCTTTGAGAAGATCCTCCACCGGCACCATCATCTTGGGATCGATGAACATTCTTGAACCCTGCATCTTCCAGGCGCGCTCACTGACGGGTAATGTCTGTTTCAGATCAATTTTCTTACCGCGCAAGGCGTCAAAAACAAGATAGGCAGTCATCAGTTTGGTCAAAGACGCAGGTTCGACCGGCGCATCAATGTCTTTGCCCGTCAGCAACTGGTCCGCGGTGACGTCAATCAGCAGATAGGAGCGCGCCGCAATTTCAGGTGCTTGCGGAGTTTGTGCGGCGACCGAAACACTCAGGGCGGCGACAAGAGCCAGAATAATGGTTTTCATGGAAAGTTGTGCCGTTACACGGGGCAACAGGCGAGGAATTGGTAAATTGCGATCGAGGAAATATGGGGTCCAGCCAGTTCGACGGGACAGGCCGCTCAAGGCTAAGCCCGTGGGTTTGTAGGCATGAGCAGTCGCTCAACCACCCTGCCATTTCTTAGGTGCGACTCAACAATTTCATCGATGTCATGATAGTCAACGTAGCTGTACCAAACCGCCTCTGGATAGACCACAGCGACCGGACCCAGAGCACAGCGATCCAGGCAACCTGCTTTGTTGACCCGAACCTTGCCAGGCCCGGACAAGCCGGCAGCCTTGACCTGGAGCTTGCACCGATCGAAGCCATCTTGCGCACCACTGCGGCCGCAGCATTCTTCTTCACCTCTTCGCTCGTTGAGACAGAAAAAGATATGGCGCTCATAATACCCGGCCACTTTCCCAGCATCAATGTCAGACCCCACTTTATCGCCTTGTTTTGATTCATCCATAGGAGCCATTCTAGTTTTTTGATTCGCGGCTGCCGGCCTGGATCAATCCGTAGATCAAGACGGCATACGGCCACAACCAACCGAGCCATTGCGCAAGCCCGTGAAAACGAATGAATCGCCCCTGCTCCCAAGTTGACAATGTCTGCGCAAAATAGGGACTGGCTGGCGCCTGGTTGAGCAAGCTGAGGTCAACTCCCAGGGCCAACAGCAAGGCCGCAAAGGTCAGGCGCCGCGGTATCCACAGCAAGCTCGTCGCGAGCACCAGCGCAGCCACCATGCCGACCTGTGCCGGCAAGTTCAGCCACGCCCACGCATGCTCTGGTCCGAAGCTCAAGGCGGCTGACAATACCGTGATGGCTACGCCGACCGCAAACACCAACAGTAGCAAAACAGCCCTCCGTATTGGGGAGTAAATGATGCAATACGCCAACAGGCAGGGAATCAACAAACCCAGCACCACACAGACCAATTCGACGCCAGGCAACAGCGGCTGCAACTCTATTTCGCGCACTGGCAACCAATTCAGAAATGGCGTCTCCTGCATGGCGGAGGCGAGCGCCACTTCCAGCCGCTCCTGCACTTGCCCGAGCCCAAATGGCAGCCCAGCCGGAAACAACAGCGCGACGGGCCATAGCGCCAGCAGTACCAGACCGCTTCGCGCGTCGGCCGCAAACCAGCGTGCACGAAATCGACTCCAGTGATCTATAAGTCCCAGCTTATCCAGAAACGGTGCCAGCGCAGCACCGACCAAGGCGCCCACTACGTTAAGAGCCAAGTCGACATTGGAAGGAACACGGGTCGGTAAATAACTTTGCAGCGACTCCATGGTCAAGGACAAAACGCCCGCCGTCAAAGTCGCCAGGAAGACAGCAAACCGGTCTTTTCCAACACGCAAGGCACTCATTACCAGCAGAAAGCCGAGCGGCATATAGCCGAGTACGTTGACCGTCAGGTCAAAACCGGTCCAGTATTTGGGCAAGGGGCTGGTCAAAAACGCCCAGGGCACGATACCTTGATAACGCCAGTCAGAAAAGGGATAGAGACTCGCATAGAGGATGAGCCCGATGTAGACCAACGCCAAGGGCCATGCTGAAGTCTTGCGCATCGCGGTGCCCCAAGAGCTCACGAGGGTTCAAGCGAAACTGGCACACCCACAACGAGCGCAGGCGAGGGGGTCAAACACAAGCGATCGATTCCGGAACATAGTCGCCAGTTTAGTCAAAAAAAACCCCAGCACGTGGGCTGGGGTGGTAAGCCTATTTGCTGTCACACATCAAGGCCCCGCTCAGGGAGGAAAAGCGGGAGGTAGCAAGCTACCTGCCAGCAATTTACCAAAATATTTCAGTACTGACAAGAGGATTTCCAAGAAAGACCAAACTAAATGCAAGTTCTTGCCAGTTTTTGGGAATGTATGACAGCCCGCAGCATCTTTGGTGGATCCGACTCCGCGAGCCTGCGGCAAAGGAAAATTGCTTTCGCAGACCGTTTTGTCGTTGAATTGCCCGGCAGAAATCAGGCACAATTTGCCACATCATGCCCCACGCCCCCTTTCCTCTAGCTCGCCCACGCCGTCTGCGCCGTGACCCCTTCACCCGCAATCTGGTACGTGAAAACGCACTGACAAAAAACGACTTGATCTACCCGGTTTTCGTGACTGACGGCCAGGGTCAACATCAAGCCGTGCCATCGATGCCGGGTGTCGAACGGCTCAGCCTGGACCTGCTGCTGCCGGTCGCTGAGGAATGCGTCAAATTGGGCATTCCGGTCATGGCCTTGTTCCCGGTCATAGATCCAGCACTCAAAACGCCGGATGGACGCGAAGCTCTAAATCCGGAGGGTCTGGTCCCGCGCGTGGTGCGAGCCCTGAAAAAAGAATTCCCCGCTCTTGGCATCATGACCGATGTGGCGCTGGACCCCTTCACCAGCCATGGTCAAGACGGCCTGCCTGATCCGAACCCGGCGGCAGACGGCTACATCATGAACGACGAAACTGTTGCTGTACTGGTGAAGCAGGCGCTCACTCAAGCGGGCGCTGGCGTGGACATTGTGGCGCCGAGCGACATGATGGACGGGCGTATCGGTGCCATTCGCCAGGCACTGGAAGCGAACCACTTTATCCACACTCGCATCATGGCCTACAGCGCAAAGTACGCCAGCGCGTTTTACGGCCCATTTCGCGATGCGGTTGGTTCCGCCACCAACCTTGGCAAGAGCAACAAGAAGGTTTACCAGATGGACCCCGGCAACTCGGACGAGGCGCTGCGCGAAGTGGCAATCGACATCGCCGAGGGCGCCGACATGGTGATGGTCAAGCCCGGTATGCCTTACCTGGACATCGTGCGTCGCGTCAAGGACGAATTCAGGGTGCCCACCTTTGCCTACCAGGTCAGCGGCGAGTACGCGATGTTGAAGGCAGCAGCACAAAATGGCTGGTTGGACCACGACGCCGTCATGATGGAAGCGCTACTCGCCTTCAAACGCGCCGGAGCCGATGGCATCCTCACCTATTTCGCTCGCGATGCCGCCCGCTTGCTACAAAGATAATTCTTGTCAAACCCAGGGCTGCGCCAACCGTTCCGTGGCAAACACGCGCTGCACAGCCGGGCGAGCCAATACGCGTTGCAGATAAGGCGCCAGATGGGCCCGGTCGCGGGCCGGCGCCGTGGAGAAACCGCGCGTCCACCGACACAGCATCATGGCAAACGGATCGAGCGCTGAATAGTTGTCTCCCAACATCCAAGGCCCACCGTGGCGCGCCAGCTCGGCGTCGAGTTGATCTAGCAGGGCGCCGACCTTGCGTTGCGCCTGCGCTTTGACCTCGGCGGCGCCTGCCATATTGCCTTCATTGACCCAGCGTTCGGGATAGAAGTACACAATCAGAGTCGCTTGCAAAGTGTTGGTCAACCACGCCAGCCATTTGTAAAAGTGCGCTCTTTCAACCGTGCCCAATGCCGGAGACAAGCCGACCGCTGGATACTTGTCGCACAAATACAGGCAGATGGCCGCAGTCTCGTACAGCACCAACTCGCCATCGGTCAGCACCGGAATCAGTCCGTTCGGGTTGAGCTTGAGGTAGTTTGGCGTCTTGTGCGCATCGGCCGCCCGATCGACCAGCACCAGTTCGAAGGGGATGCCAATTTCCTCCAGCACGATGTGCGGTGTCATGGCAGCGGTGCCAGGGTAGTAATGAAGTTGCAGCATTGGGAAGACTCCAGGTTGGCGGCCTTGCGCGTGGCAGCAGTGGACAAGGCTAGGGTCGGGCACACGATAATCTCACATTTTGGACAACGCTATGAACCTCCTGTCAAGAATCGTGACTTCGGTCGGTCTGTTCACACTTGCCTTGGGCAGTGCCCACGCGCAAAACAAGGAGTTGGTCGTCGGCTCCAGCGCGACCTACCGCCCTTTTGCCTATGAAAGTCCGACCAAGGAAATCGTCGGCTACGACGTCGACATCATCAAGGCCGTGGCGCAAAAGGCCGGACTGCAAATCAAAGTCGTCAACACCCCCTGGACCGGCATCTTTGCCGCGCTCAACAACGGCGATGTGGACCTTGTCATCTCCGGCGTGACCATCAACGACAAGCGCAAGCAGTCGTATGACTTCACCATGCCCTACTTCGAGGCGCGCCAGCTGATCGCCGTGCAAAAGGACAGCAAGGTCCAGACCCTGAAGGACCTCGCCGGCAAGAAAATCGGCGTCGTCACCGGCAGCACCGGTGATGACACGGCCTCGCGCGAATTCGGCAAGACCAACCCCGACATTCGTCGCTTCGAGAGCACCCCGGTGGTGATCTCGGAGCTGGTCAACAGCGGCGTCGATGCGGCCATTGGCGACAACGGCGTCATCGCTTTCCGCGCTCAGGAACACAAGCAACTCAAGACCGTCAACGACCCGAGTTTCCCCAAGGAATACTTTGGCATCGTCGTCAAGCAGGGCAACAAGGTGCTGCTTGACAAGCTCAATGCTGGTCTGAGCGCCGTCAAGGCCGATGGCAGCTACGCCCAGATCTACAAGAAATGGTTCCTGGCCGAGGCACCGGTTCTGCCCGCCCAGTAAACGCCCGGCAGGGCTGTAGCAATGGAGCAAATGCTCTGGTTCGGCTGGTTTCGCGCCGACATCATTGTCGAGTACGCCGCGCTGTTCTGGCGCGGTCTGCAAATGACGGTTCTGGTCACGCTGATTTGCATCGTGCAGGGAACCTTGCTGGGGCTGGCGCTCGGCATGGCACGCCTGGCCGAAGCGCGCCACGCGCCCTCGCGGCAATTGTGCACATTCGGCTTGCGCTGGCCAGCGACGGTCTATGTCAGCTTCTTTCGCGGTACGCCGCTCTTTGTGCAAATCCTGCTGATTCACTTTGCCGTGCTGCCCCTGTTCGTCAATCCCGCTGATGGCCTTTTGATTTCGGGCGAGGCAGCGCGCAACCTCAAGCAAAACTACGGCGCTTTCATGTCGGGCGTGGCTGCGCTCACACTCAACTCAGGCGCCTACATTTCCGAAATCTTTCGGGCCGGCATCCAGTCAATCGACCGCGGCCAGTCGGAAGCTTCGCGCTCGCTGGGTCTGTCATTCCCGCGCACGATGTTTCACGTCGTACTGCCACAGGCGTTTCGCAGAATGCTGCCGCCGCTGGGCAACAACGCCATCTCGCTGCTCAAGGATTCGTCGCTGATCTCGGCCATCGGACTGGCAGAACTGGCCTACGCCGCACGCACAGTGGCCGGTGCCTATTCGCGCTATTGGGAACCCTACCTGTCAATTTCGCTGATGTACTGGGCACTGACGCTGGGCCTCGCCTACGCCGTCAAGAAGCTGGAGGCCCGCTATGGACGAGGTGATTCGCGTTGAGGGTCTGACCAAGCAGTTTGGCCAGCTCGCTGTGCTGCGCGGCATCGACTGCGTCATCAAGGCCTCCGAGGTGGTTTGCGTCATCGGCCCGTCGGGTTCGGGTAAAAGCACTTTTCTTCGCTGCCTGAACGGCCTGGAGGAGGCCTCTGGCGGCAAGGTGCTGGTGCGCGGCATCTCGGTCCATGATCCCAAGACCGACATCGACGCGCTGCGCGCCGAAATAGGCATGGTGTTTCAACGCTTCAATCTTTTTCCGCATCGAACGGTAATGGAAAACATCACACTGGCACCGAGCAAAGTGCGCGGCCTGAGCAATATTCAAGCCCACACGCGCGCCAAGGAATTACTGTCCAAAGTCGGCCTGCTCGACAAAATGGACGCCTACCCGAACCAGCTCTCAGGTGGTCAGCAGCAACGCGTCGCGATCGCCCGCGCGCTGGCGATGCAGCCGCGCATCATGCTGTTTGACGAGCCCACTTCTTCGCTTGACCCGGAACTGGTTGGCGAAGTACTGGAAGTCATGCAGGCCTTGGCCGAAGACGGCATGACCATGGTGGTCGTGACCCATGAGATGGGCTTTGCGCGCCAGGTAGCCGACCGTGTCATCTTCATCGACGAGGGCCTGATCATCGAACAAGGTACACCGGCCGACATCTTTGACCGCCCGCAGCAAGAACGCACGCGCCGCTTCCTGAGCAAGCTGCTGTAGCTGTTACGGCTCGGGCTGTTTCAAACCGAAAAGTGACGCGCCGTTGCCCCAGGCAATGTTGTGCGCAATGTCAGGGGGCAGTTCGCCGAGCCAACGTCGGTAGCCCTGCATCAGTTCGTCGTATTGCTGCCAGCGCTGGTTGACCCAGGTATCGGAGCCAATCATGAAGCGCGTCGGGTACTTGAGCAGCAACGCCCGCCAGTCCGGACAGAGTTTCTCGCCCGCCTTGTCATTCGGGCAGGTCAGACCGGGCCGGTAGGACAACTCGCCCATCAGCAGCGGGTACTTGGCCAGCAGTTCGTTGACGCGCACCGGTGATGCACCGCCGATCCCGGTGTGAGCCCAGATCAGGCGCGCCTTCCGTCCCTTGGACGGCGTGTTGGCCATCAGCAGGTCGATCGCCAGATCGTCCACATGCGCCAGCACCACCAGGTTTTTTTCCTCCGCCAGGGCCATCAGTTTCTTGGCGACCGGGCCGTTCGCGTTGGCGCTGTCATACAGATGAAATTCGCCAAGCCCGCGGTAAGGTCCGGCTGCGGTGCCGCGCGCCAATTCAGCTTGCACCATTTGGTAGATCGATTCGTCGCGAAACCAGTTGTCGTAATCGGCCCGGTTGCGATACAGCCGGACAAAAGGCACAACCGTAACGCCTGCCCCACCAGTCTCTTCACGCGCCTCGGCCAGAGCCCGCGTGCCCTCGTTGGGTCGTGAATTGGCGACGATGGCCTTGACGCCATTGCGCTGCATACGTGCCAGCACATCCGCAATCGGATGCGGACCGCTGCGCCCATTCCAGGCCTCCTCGTTGTAGTGCAGATGCGCATCGAACAAGGCGCCGCTGTAGTCCGCCGCCCGAGCAACGGTAGTCGCTGCCATAAAGGCAAACACAGCCGGCGTCAGTGCGATGGCGGCCAGTGCCCGAAAGCCTCGGTATATCAGGTTGCGCCGCATGGAATCAAGCCAGATATTTGGCAAAGAATGCCAGCGTTCGTTCGCGCGCCAGCGCTGCGGCCGCGGCGTCATAGGCGGCCCGGTGATCACAGTTGAAGCCATGGCTGGCCTGGTACATCTGTACCTCCACATCAGGCTGCGCCGCCTTGAAGGCGGCCACGCCTTCAAGGGGAATCGACTGGTCATGGTTAGCAAAATGCGCCAGCACCGAGCACTTCGGCTTACGCGCAATCTCAGTGGCACTGGTCATACCGCCACCATAGTAGGGCACAGCAGCACTCAGGCCGCGCACCATACAAGCGGCACGCCAGGTCAGCAAACCACCCCAGCAGTAGCCGACCACTCCGACTTTGCCGACCGCTGCCGCGTAATCAATGGCCGCTTGGATGTCCTGCATCACGCCAGGTACCGGCAAGGCCTCCACGGCCGCCTTGAGCGCCACACCGGCCGTAATGTCGTCCGGTGAGTAGCCCAATTCGACACCCTTCTGCACGCGGTGAAAGGTCGCCGGTGCCAACGCAAGGTAACCTTGCGCCGCAAAACTATCGACCACCGCGCGGATGTGCGCATTGACTCCAAAGATCTCCTGCAGCACAACGATTGCCGCCTGCGGCTGCCCCGCTGGTCGCGCCTCATACGCGGGAAATTTGAAACCATCGGGCGCTATCAGTTCAACAAAATCTGCCATGTCAATGCCTCAAAAAGTGTGTCTAGTCTGAATTGAGCTTGCGCTCAACGAAATCAAGCCGGTCCTGACCCCAAAATATTTCACCGTCGATCACGTAACTGGGCGCACCGAACACCCCGGCCTTGATGGCGGCCTCGGCGTTGACCTCATAGCGCTCCCGCACTGCCTGGCTCTGCGCTCGCGTCAGCCGATCTGCCGGCAGGCCGCCTTCGGCCAGCAACTCGGCCAGTGTGGTGGCGTCGGAAATATCCCGCTGCTGCGCCCAGACGGCAGCAAATATCGCGCCGCTCAGACGCAGGGCTGCGGTCGCGCCATCCTGCAAATCGACCGCAATGATCAGGCGCGCAGCGTCATCGCCCGCCACCGGGAAATAGCGCGGTTCCAGATTCAGCGGCAGATTCAGCACGTCACGAAAGCGCGCCAGGTCTTGCAGCCGATAAGCCTGGCGCTGGGGCGCGCGCTTGGCCAGAGGCAACCCACCCGAGACGGCAAAAATCTTGCCAAAGTCAGCCGGCAATACACGAACCGTGGCTTGCGCCGCGCTGACCATGGCCATGAATCGCGCGTGGCCGAGATAGGTCCACGGGCTTTGCGGTGCGAAGTAATAATCAACTGTCTTGTTCAAGCTTGCTCCTGATCGAACTTCTGCCTGGGCATTTGCGCTTGGTTTTATGGCTAACATTGCCGCATCCAAGCCCGCGTTTTTACCCCAATTCTCCTTGGCCTGCACGGCAAACGCCTGATACCCGCCTCTTGGCGCGATCACTGCATTCTCACCCACCGCTTTGACAGCTCAAAGGACCAGTCATGAAGTTGATGATCAGAGATTGCAAAGACAGACTGCCAGAGACCGTCCGAGGCTGACGACTCTTGAGTGCCCGTTGCCGACGATGGTTTTCCTGAACTGCCCGCCCGATATCCGACACTGAACGTCTCATTCGATGTCCTTGGAACGATGGCTAAGTTAGAGGCTGCGCCAACAAAAGGTCCACTGAAACGTGCCTCTTGATTGACCGCAACTTCGGTCAGATCTTGCTGCGGCGCATGACAAGCAAGGTGCCAAGAGCGAGCAGTGCTGACAGGATCAGCATGCCCCATTCGGAGAGCGTAGGGACGTTCACAGGTGCAGGCGTGCTTTGTGCGGCCATGGAAATGGTCGCACCACTTGCGCTACTCGTCGAGGTGTCCTGACCCGTTTGGTAACATGAATCAGGCATTCCGGTGCCAGATGGACCCACCCCCGTGCAATACAAATTGTGCCGTGTAAATGAGACACCTCCGCCGATGCTGACGATAGCAACTCTGTCGTTGACGGAATGCGGCGACGTGCCAGTTAGCCACTTCTCGAGCAAAAACAATGTTGTTGCGACCGTAATGTTGCCACTCCCATCGGTGGACACGCGAAACACCGAAGTTCGCACGCTGGGGTCCGTGCTGGCATAAGTGTTGATGCCATCTGCAAAGGAATAAGCCGTCACACTGGCGTGGATGTCGGCATTACTCAGATTGGGAGCCAGTGCGGTTGGGACATCGAAACTGCCAGAAATATTCTGCGATGTGGTGTAGTTCGCGCAAGGTCCGGTCGTACACGGCGATGTGTAGTCGGTCACGGAGGTGTAATTGCTTGTTGAGGTGACGGCGTAGGTGACCGCCTGCGCCTGCGCACCCAACATGGCAAATCCGATTAGAAAGAAGTTGAATAGGGCTTTCACGCGAAGCTCCTCAAGTGACGTTTTTTTCGGGCCAAGGGTTAAGCAACTGAATGCTCATAACACTTGTCCACGGCGCAAGCGCACTAAACCCAACATCGCCATGATGCTGGCCAGCATGATCATGCCCCACTCGGACAAGGTAGGGATGCCAGCAGCGATTGCCGCAAATGAAACCGGCACAGCAGGATCATTGATCACGCCATCGGCTCCCGTGAATGTATCGTCACCCAAGCCGTTGTCCGTAATGTTGTAGGTTACGGTGTTGCCTGCAATGCTCATCCCGTTGGGAGTGTAGTAAATGCTCGCGCCGCTAGAGGTAGGGGTTGGTCCATACTTCTGAAACGTCAATCCAGCCATGTTGGGCCAAGTGGTAGAGACTTGAACGGTCTCTCCAGGGTTACAACCTGTGAGCTTCAACTTCAAGCCACCATAGGGCGGTGTGGTGCCGTTAAACGAAGGCGGCGTGAATGCAGTCGTGTTGTTCAAATCAATAGAACACCCTGCGCTGCCAATGACGATTTGAGCAACCACAGTACCACCGCCATTAGTCGTGTTTATTGGAGGAGTCTGACGGACCGTATAGGTGTACAGGGTGTTGGCCAAGTTGGTGCCCCCAATGGTGGTGACCAGCACGCTGGCCGTGCCTGCTGCATGTGCCGCTGTGGTGCAGGTTACGGAGGTGGCCGTATTGGAACTCAGCGAGGTACACGCATTGCCGCCAATGGTCACACCTGTGGCGCTGCTCAGGTTGTTGCCGGTGATCGTCACGCTGGTGCCACCCGCCGTTGGGCCGCTGGTGGGCAATATGCCACTGACCGTTGGAGCGCCCACATAAGTGAACTGGTCAGACGCCGAGGTGGCGCTGGTGCCCCCAGCGGTTATCACCGTGATGTCCACGGCGCCTGCTGACCCAGCCGGTGAGCTTGCCGTGATCTGGGTGGCTGAGTTGACGGTGAAGCTGCTGGCATTGGTCGAGCCAAACTTGACCGCCGAAGCGCCGGTGAAGTTGGTGCCGGTGATGACCACCGAAGTGCTGCCCGCCGTTGGGCCGCTGGTGGGTAATATGCCACTGACCGTTGGAGCCGCATAGGTGAACGTCAGTTTGACCATAGCCTGTCCGCCGAAACCCGATCTTGTATCAGATGAACCACCACCACCACCACCACCACCGGGCGCTGAACCTGAGGTGGCAAGGATCGGGTTTGGATTCAAATTGTCTTCGCCATCGCCCCCATTGCCCTGGCCTTGCCCACCGAATTTAAGATCGCCCGGACTCCCCGGACCAATATTCGACCCTGATCCGCCACCACCACCACCGTGTAGACCCGTATTGCCTAGGCTGCCATCGCCGCCAGAATTCTTCGTACCGCCAGGTGCGCTACAGCCACTGGTGCTGCCACCTTGTCCTCCGGCATTTGAAGAACCGGCAGTACCACCATTGGCAGTCATACCGGAAATCCCATTCCCGGTTACAGACGCGTTTGCTGACATGCTGTCGATGGTCAACACGCCACCTGCCGTCACGGCAAACGTCGCACCGCAGTAAGAGCCGCCGCCACCGCCGCCTGCAGCAAGCGCAGGCGAACGAGACCCAAATCCACCGTTACCACCAGGACCCCAGGCTTCAATCAGGACACTGCTTGCACCCGCAGGTACTGTACAAGTGCCAAAATTAATGCCGTCCACGCATGGCGTAGGGGTTGCAAAGACTGCCAGAGGCAGCATCAGGGTCGCAGCAAAGGTACTGCCTGAAACCCAAAGACTGGCGCGATGCAAGAAATTCATGGAGACTCCGTGTAAGTGGCGGCGTGAAAGGGCCGGATTCCCGTATTTTTTCGATGATGAACCAAGATCAATCTCCTGTTGAAAATCAGACATCCTTACACCCGCCGACAATACGACATAAACACCTTGCACGACCTTGCACGACCTTGCACGACCTTTCAAATTGGCTCTGCAAGGAGCAAGGCGCGCGAATGGGCTCAAGTCGTCTATCCAACTTGAGATATGCCGTTGAATGCTTAAAACCCTTGCCGCCGACGCACCTGCACCAAGCCAAACATCGCCAGCAGGCTAGCCAGCAAGATCAGCCCCCACTCAGAGAGCGTCGGAATGCCCGCGCTGATGGCAATGGGGTCGTACGCCGGACCACCGGGGTCGCTGATCTCGCCTGGATTTGGATTGGTATCGCCATAGGCACCGTCTGTGAGTGTCAACACAACCGTCTTGCCGGAAATCGTCACATGGCTGGTCCAGTCAACCCAGGTGCCGTTGATACTCTTCCAGTACTTCGTGCCGGACGGCAAGTTATTCGGATAGGTCAGTGTGATCGTGACCGTGCCTCCCGTACCGCAACTCACCGCTGTAAAGCCGAACACGCCGTAAGGAAAGGTTTGACCAGCGGGCGGGTTGACCGGCGCAGAGAACAAAGTAGAGCCAGACTGATAGCCCGCGCACGATCCACCTGTGATGGCAGCAGTCACTTGCCCGCCAGGGGTGCTGCCTGTGGTCGTGTTGTCCAGGCAACTGACTGAGACATTGGTGACGTTGGCGTTGGCCGTGCCTGTGCCACTGCCAACAACACAGGTCTGGCCGGTGGGCTGGGTCTTCACTGTCACGGCATAAGTTGATCCGCTATTGACCGCGATTGTGAAAGTGAAGCCGGCATTGCTGCTGACCGTCAGGTCGTTGCCTGCATTGTTCTGCAGCACTGCGGACTTGCCAGTGCCAAGGCCGCTGGCTGTGCCACCGATGGTGTAGGTCGTGTAGATGGTGATGCTGGCTGTTGCCCGAGGTGCGGCGCTGTAGTTGCCGCCGGCGGCCTGATTGGCGGTGAGGTTACAGACGCCGATGCCAACAAAGGTGACAGTTGATCCGCTTACGGTGCAAATGCTGCTGGCGCTGGTCGTGGCAAACACGATCGGATTACCCGAAGCACCACCGCTGGCTGTCAGCGCGGCAGGAGACGCACCCAACAGCACCGGCGTGGTTGGTGCAAAGCCGGTAATGGCTTGCGCTGCCGCGTTGATGGTGATGCTGGCTGTTGCCTGAGGTGCGGCGCTGTAGTTGCCGCCGGCAGCCTGATTGGCGGTGAGGTTACAGACGCCGACGCCAACAAACGTGACAGTTGATGCGCTAACGGTGCAAATGCTGCTGGCGCTGGTCGTGCCAAACACGATCGGATTACCCGAAGCACCACCGCTGGCTGTCAAGGTCGCGGGGGAAGCGCCAAACACCACCGGTGTTGTTGGTGTAAAGCTGGTGATGGCTTGCGGTATCAGGCTGACTGCTGCCGTGGCGCTGGAACAGACTTCAGTCCCGGTCAACGTACCAGTCAAGGCTATCGGTGTCACGCAGTAAAACAGGTACTTTCCCACATCGCCCGCGACCGGGGTGTAGGTCTTGTTGCTGCCACCGGTGGCGCCGTTGCCAACGTTAACCGGGTTGGTCGTCATGAGGGCGCTGTCGGCACGCACAAAACGGTAGCTGGTGCCGGTGCCACTGGTGTTTTGCACGTCTGGTGGTGTATCGCCATCAGCGTAGGTGTAGCTGCCAGTGAGCTGACTGCCAACCTGAGCCGTGCCGCTGATCGCAAGGTTGCTGGCGGTGGGAGCCGCATTCGCTGGCGCGAGGACGGGGCCGACGCCAGCCGAGCAGGTCTCGACTCCTGGCGAGTTGCCGGTTGTGGCCTTGGGTGTCACGCAGAAAAAAAGATATTTGCCTATATCCTGAGCGATGGGCGTGTAAGTGCTGGTTGTGGCATTGAGGATGGGCTGCTTGTTTGTGCCACCAGCCTGGCTGTCGATCAGCCATCGAAAGCTTGAGTTGCCTTCCAGATCAGAAGGAATGTCGAGGTCATGGTAGGTATAGCTGCCGGTTGCAGGCTGCCCAACCGTTGGATTGGTACTGATGCCGAGTTGCGAAGCGCTTGGTGCCTTGTTGAGCAGGGCTTCGTTGTAGAAGCCCAGTACCCGGTTGTTACCGTAGTCACTGACCATCAAATACCCGTTAAAAGCGTTCTGGCTCACGCCGCCGGGCAAACCCAGTTGGGTGGCGCTGGGGTTAGGACCCGTAGGAGGAGTATATAAGTCTGGCCACCCGATCACATAATCGGCGGCGGCACCGTCGGCCTTCTGGCGTGCATTCATGAAAACCAAAATCCTAACCTTCATGGAATCGCTGACATACAAACCATCATCGCCAAGATAGCTGATGTTGGGGACCAATAATCCAAAGTCAGCGCCCGCTGGCGGTGGTGGGCAATTGCTTTGGCAGGCGCCGTAGCCAAGCGAATTCACATCGGGTGCGCCCAAGACGCCGTTCGCTGACGCACCGTTTGGCAGATTCACGGCATCGTCAAACCTCAAAATTCTCATTGCAAAGAGATCCGACACATAAAGGCTTCCATAAGAATCAACGGCGAGTCCTGCGGATATGGAGAAAGAGTTCGCCATGAGTCCGCCGGAATTGGACCAATTTGCTGTCGTGAAATTTGGTGCGCCAAAAACACCATCGGCATCCGCCCCGTTGCTTTGCGTGGCAGCATTTTTCCAGCGCAGGACCCGTCCCCGAGAACTGTCGGATACATACAACTCGCCATGGGGGCCGGTGGCAAGTCCGATTAAGGTTCCGCTATCGAAGCGACTGGCCGAGGTTGCTCCTTCGGTACTGGCGAAGTCTGCCTGCCCCAAAACGGCAGATGCGTCCGGAAAATCGGGGGCGGTTGACGGGTTGTCGTACCTGAGAACACGGTGATTGCCGGAATCGGTGACGTACAGATGCCCACTCGCATCAAAAGCACAGGAAGTGGGAGCCTTCAGTGTCTTCGCCGATATACCACCGTTGTTGGCCGTAGCGCTCGTCATGTCGGGCTGACCTATCACCGCTTCGGCAGCGCTGTGGGTTTGCGTCGCCGCAGCAGCAGAAAAGCGCAGTATTCGATGCTGCTCGTACGCCAGGACAAATACCTTGCCGGTAGTTGGATCAGTGCACGCATTCATGGGCCCTTTGAAGTCAGATGCCGTCAGACCGGTTGCGTTTGTCGTCATGTCGGCCTGGCCGAGCACAACCGTTGCGACAGGGGCTGCCCACTCGCCGGCCTGCGCAGTGCTGAGAAACAGTAAGGCGCTGGCCAGCGCCAGCCTCGGGCGCGGGACAAACAGGCGCAAAAAAGTAATCTTGGTAGACATGAATTCAGGCTCCAGAATGAAAGAACCGCGGGACGCTAAAGCGAGGGGCGTCCGAGGAAAATAAAACGCCCTTCTACCCAGCGATGGTGCGACAAAAACACCTTGCACGACCTTGCAAGACCTTTCAAATTGGCTCTGCAAGAGATGAAACTTGCGAATTGGCGGTATTCCCCAGGCAGCAGTCGGGATGAAAGAAGATCGATCTGCTATTGGCAGCGCAGCGCGGCGCCTACGCCTGTTCGAGTTGCGCTGTCGCCGTAAAGACGTAGCCCACAAGGTGGACTGTCTTCACCGGCAGCGCAAGCCCGAGACGGCACAGGCACTTCTTGCGCAGCCGCGAAAGCAATACGTCCATCCGCTCATGGCGACTTGGCACTCTGCCGGGATAGACGCTGCCGACGACAGTGTCCTGCGCAATCGTCTTTGTGCCGGCAGCCATCAGGCAGTGCAGCAAGGCGAATTCACGCGAGGACAGAATCATGCTAGCGCCGCCGGGTGCTGTCAGGCGCCAGTTTCCCCTTTCCAGCAGCCACAGTTCGGGGGTGGGTGCCGTCACAGCAGCCTTGGCTGTCTTGCTACGACCGACGGTTGCGCACGCAAGTTCCGCCTCAATGCTGAACGCCAGTTCGTCGAGGATGATAGGCTTGATCAAATAGCGCTCGGCGCCAGCCAGCAGCCCGGCACGCCGGTCGGACTCCGAAACGCGGGCGCTGACAATGATGATGCGCACATCGGGCAAGGTACGCAAATGGCGCGCCACACTCAGACCGTCTTCGCCCGGCAGACCAACGTCGAGCACCACGACATCAACCTGGTTGGTGGCAGCGTGGCGGTAAAAGGCCTCGGCCGATTCGAAGCCCCAGGCGACGTACCCCTTGTCCTGCAGGAATTCGACAGTCAGCTCGCGCAGATCGCAATCATCTTCGACGACGGCAATGCGTGCGCTAATGGCGGCACTCTGGCTGAGCGAGGGTGTTGGGGTCATGGCAGCAGGCTGGTATCAGTCGAACTGTGAAATGTGGGCTTCGGCACTCGATTCTGACGGAAATTCGACGACGACGCGCGTGCCGACGCCTTGCGTGCTGTCGACATGGATGTGTCCACCATGAAGTTGGACAATTTGCCAGCACAACGCCAGGCCCAGGCCCGCGCCGGGCTTGGTCAAGGCCAGGCGGCCACGGCGGTATTTTTGAAAAAGGTGGGGTATTTCATCAGCAGGGATACCGCAGCCCTGGTCGATCACTTCGAAGATATGCCTATCTCGGACGTGCCTGACACGCAGACGGATTTCGCTGCCGGGGGCGGAGTACTTGATGGCATTGCTGAGCAGGTTTGCCAGCAAGATGCGCAAAAGCTCCGCGTCCCCCTGCATGGGCGGTAGATCCGGCTGCACTTTGGTCACGATCCGATGCTGCTCCGCTAAAAGTTGCGCGCCATCACTGGCTGCATCGGCGAGCGCAGCCAGATCCAGAGCAGCGGGTTTGAGCAGCAGTCCGGCGTCGCGCAAGCGATCTTGCGTCATGCAGGTGTCCAGAAACTGGGCCAGCCGGACGGTGCCGCGGCGGATTCTTGCGACCAGGGTGGCTGCCTTGCTTTCAGTCTGCACCACCAGCTGATTGGCCAACATCTGCGCCGAATTGTCGATCACGGCCAAGGGCGATCGGAATTCGTGCGACACCATGGCGATGAATTGCTGCTGGGCTGCCAGCGTGTCCAGCGCCTTTTGCTGGCCCATCGTCGCGCGCTGTTCTGAATCGACGAGCAGTGCCTGAGCGGTCTGTAACTTGTTCAAAGCCGTCGAGAGTTCGCTGGTGCGCTCAATCACACGCTGTTCCAATTGCCGCTCGGACGACTGCAATACCTCGACCAGTTGGGTTTGTGCTGCCAATGCTGCCTTTTCGACGCGTATGTTTTGGAGCCGAATCTGGAAGAAGCGATCAGCCAGCGCCAGCGCAAGGACGATCATTTCCAGCGCCGAGCCGATTTGTGGAGCTTGCGACAAGAGCGCGCTACCCGGCAGCAGCGCCAGATTGCGCATGATCCACATCAAGCCGCTCACCAGCATCAGAGAAAACGCGGTGACAAAGAAGTAGGCGCTGCGCAGGCGCAAGAAGGCGCAATAGATCCCGCAACCCAGGACCGCGATGATCACAACAAGGCCTAGCCATGTGATCCACGGGGCGAAGCGCTCCGAATTGAGAACCAGCCCAAACACACTGAACACCAGCAGGCCACTCAGGAGTCGGAGAACGCGGTCCAGGCGCGGCGCATTGACTACGGTATCAAGCATGCGGCACATGAACGTCATCACTGTCGCCATCGTCAAGACGTAGCCGATATTGATTGCCATCAAGGACCAATTAGGCGAGTTTGGCCACAAGAACTCTTTGGCCAGCCCGCTCATTTCGGCCATGGTCAGAGCCATGCAAGTCAGGGCCGCGAGGTACCACAGGTACATGCGCTCGCGCAGCACCGCGAACAGGAACAGATTGAACAGGAACATCGCCGCTGCAACGCCAAAGTACATGGCCTGCCCTGTGTAGTCGTTGCGTTCGTGGCGATAGAAGGCAGCCGGCTCCCACAGTTTGGCAGGCAGCGGTACGGCGATCGAATTCACACGCAGGTAGAGGGTTTGCTCGGTGTGCGCCGGTACGCTGAGCGGAAACACGAAATAGCGGTTCGGATAGGGACGCGAGACAAATGGAAACACTCTGCCCGTGGTGACCGTGGTGTAACCGCCATCGGCCGCGGGTGCGTAAAACTGGACATTGACATAAGCCGCGTAGGCCAGTTCCAGCAGGCGCTCGACCGGATGCTCACTGCTGTTCTTCAACTGCAGGCGCAGCCAGATTGCCGAGTGAGTGTTGCCATAGTTCAGATCGGTTTGTCTCTGCGCGTCCTGCCTGAAACGCACCGCCGTTTCGGGGCGACGCACATCGGCCAGCGACAAATTGCGGCTGGCGTCTTCGAGTACCGCGAAATGCGAGGCCAGCGAAATGAACTCGGGCTGCGCTTGTGGCTGGCCGACGTCGATGACGCCATCGTCCGCATGCGCATCCCAGCACAACATGCCGAGCAGCACCAGCATGGCCAGCAGGCGCACCAACCCTCTGGTGCCGGCTTTTGTCAGCATCATTTCCGACTCATCCAGCTTACGTTCAAAGCTTTGGGCTGTTTGGAGGATAGGGGCATCTTCGGTTCTGCCAACGGCGTGTTAGCGCGAGAATACAACATCGTCTGGCATCGGTGCGTTAGCAGTCGGAAATCAGCGTCCAGCGAGCGCCCTGTTTACCCTGGGTTGGCGCCGCACACAGGGGAACTTGCATTTCTCCCGCTGAAAAACATCTCCTGAGTTCTTTCGTCAAGCGTGTAACCGCAATCAAAAATGAAAGTGGCTTTCAACAAATGGTTGGGTGCGTGTACACCTTGAGTCAGGATCGCCGGCAAATAGCTGACGGACGACCTAATGGTGCCAAGAACCATTAACGGGCGGGCAATTTGAATTGTTGTAGACCCGTTTCCGCTTCCCTGCTGTCGCCGAATTCCCCGCTGCGATCATCAAAAATGCAGATTGGATTCCGCCAATTGAACGTCGGCAATCTGGAGCCCTGATCGATACATTTTCTAGTTCCTGTAAGCTGCCACCCGGGAGCACCCGCTGATGGTCGAGTCCCGACAGCCAGCCTTTCAAACTGCGCCCCCCAAGCGGTCGACGGCATTACGATGGACTTCGATGTGCCACTGGCGAGTTTCTGAGACGCGAGCCATTGCGGATTGCCCTTGGATGCTATCCCTTGGCCATGTTGGCCTATCAAGAAAGCCCCATCGCTGCGTTAACGGCCTTCAAGGGGGCCAGTACTTCATCAGTCACAGTCATTTCCAATCTCCTTTGTCATAATCGCTGTGGCAGATAGGCGCCAGTGCCATCAACCCGAACGGAAGCAACAAGAATGCCTGAGCAGGCTGACTACATCATCATTGGCGGCGGCATCGCTGGAGCGTCGGTGGGCCACTGGCTGGCGCCGCACGGCCGCGTGATTCTGCTGGAGCGCGAATCGCAACCCGGTTATCACTCGACCGGTCGCTCGGCAGCGATGTTCATGGAGAGCTACGGCACACCGCAGGTGCGGGCACTGACCATGGCCAGCCGCGCGTTTCTTGAAAATCCACCTGCGGGCTTCAGTGACCACCCGCTGCTGTCGGAGCGCGGCGCGATGATGGTGGCCACGCAGGGGCAGGACGCATTGCTGGCCGACTACTGGGACGCCACACACCCCCTGTCGCCGAATGCAAGATTACTGGATGCCAGTGCTGCCTGTGCCCTGGTACACGCCCTGCGACCCGACAAGGTGATCGGCGCTGTCCACGAACCCGATGCACTTGACATGGACGTTGATGCCCTGCACCAGGGTTACCTGCGTGGAATGCGAAGAGCCAGAGGGACTGTCGTTTGCAATGCAGACGTGACGGCACTGAGTCGCTCGGGAGAGAAGTGGCAGGTTCAGGCCGGCGCCCTCCACTATGAAGCATCGGTGGTTCTCAACGCGGCCGGTGCCTGGGCAGACGTCGTGGCGGCGCTGGCCGGCGCACAAGGCATCGGGTTGGAGCCGCGCCGACGTTCGGCCTTCATCTTTGCACCGCCCGAAGACCAGGCGTGTACCCGCTGGCCGCTGACGATTGGGATCGGCGAAGACTGGTACTTCAAGCCCGACGCCGGCATGCTGCTCGGCTCCCCCGCCAATGCCGACCCCGTGGCGCCACAGGACATCCAACCCGAAGAGATCGACATCGCGCTGGCAATCGACCGCCTTCAAACCATGACGACCCTGAACATCCGCCGACCAACACGCACCTGGGCCGGCCTGCGCTCGTTCGTGGCCGACGGCGATCTGATCGGCGGCTTCGATACACGGGCGCCGGGCTTCTTCTGGGTTGCTGCGCAAGGCGGCTATGGCATCCAGACTTCTGCCGCCATGGGTGAGGCCTGCGCCGCACTGGCGCGCGGGTTGCCACTGCCTGAACGCATCGCGGCCTACGGCCTGACTGCAGAAATGCTCAGTCCGGCACGCTTGCTCAAGACCCGAATCTTTCATCCACCCAACATCTGCCAACACCATGCGCGTTTTCAGCGGAGCCCTCGCCACCGAAACCAATACTTTCGCCCCGATGCCAACCGGGTTGGCTTCGTTTGGCGACCGCGGCTATTTTCCGGCTGGCCAACATCCGGACCACATGCTTTATTTCAGCGGACCGTTATGGGCGGCGCGCTTGCGTGGCGCCAGAGACGGCTTGGATCTGGTCGAGGGAATGGTGGCCGGCGCCCAGCCCAGCGGCATCACTACGCGCCACGCCTATGAGACGCTGCGCGACGAACTGCTGCGCGACCTGCGCGCCGCGCTGCCGGTCGATATGGTGCTGCTCGGACTGCACGGTGCCATGGTGGCCGACGGCTACGATGACTGCGAAGGCGACCTGCTGGCTAGCGTGCGCCAGATCGTCGGCCCCGCTGTGGTTGTCGGCGCCGAGCTCGATCCGCACAACCATCTGAGCCAGGCCATGCTAGCCAACGCCAACCTCTTGGTTTGCTACAAGGAATACCCGCATACCGACGTGAAAGAGCGCGCCATCGAGCTGGTGGACCTGTGCGCGGCCCTGGTAGAAAAACGCATTCGCCCAACCTTGGCCGTGGTGGACTGCGAGATGATTGTGCTGGTGCACACCTCGCGCGATCCGGCACGTGCCTTCGTCGACCGAATCCAGGCGCTCGAAGGTAAGAACGGCGTGCTGTCGATTTCGGTGACGCACGGCTTTCCCTGGGGCGACGTGGCCGACATGGGCACCAAGGTGTTTGTCTACACCGACAACGACCCGGCTCTGGCAGCAACACTGGCACGCCAACTGGCCAACGAACTGATCGCCATGCGCGAGCAGCTCGCGCCGCCCTATCCCGATGTGGATACTGCGCTCGACCAGGCACTGGCCTTTGACGGCGGACCGGTCGTGATCTCCGACGGCGCCGACAACCCCGGCGGCGGCGCTGCCAGCGACTCCACTTTCATTCTGCAGCGCATGGTGGAGCGCGGCATCACAAATGCGGCGCTGGGGCCGCTGTGGGACCCGATTGCGGTGCGCATCGCCTTCGACGCTGGTGTCGGCGCCAAGTTGCCGCTGCGCATCGGCGGCAAGATCAGCCCGCTGTCGGGCGCACCTATGGATTTGCAGTGCACCGTGAAGACATTGACACCCGCACTGGTGCAAACCGGTTTGTCAAACACGCCAACGCCGATGGGAGACTGCGCGCTGGTCGAGGCCAATGGCATCGAAATCCTGCTATGCACCCTGCGCAACCAGGCCATGGGCACCGACCTGTTCACCGGCGCCGGCTGTGACATCGCACAGCGCAAGATCATCGTGGTCAAGTCGTCCCAGCACTTTTATGCCTCCTTCTCGAAAATCGCTCGCCATGTGATCTATGCTGATGCACCGGGCTCGGTGGCGCGCGACCTCAACACCCTGCCATACGCCAAGGTGAAGCGGCCGAAGTGGCCACTGAAATCCTAGACAAGAACCCCGCTCTTTCAAAAACATTCCAGGAGAACCTTCTATGAAACGTACACTTGCAACCCTGACTTGTCTGGGCGCTCTGCTGCTGGGTATGACCGGCACGCCGGCTCTGGCGCAGACCAAGACCCTGCGCGTGGTCGCCCATGCCGACGTCAAGATCCTGGACCCCACCTTCACCACCGCCTACATCACGCGCAACTTTGGCTACATGGTGTACGACATGCCTTTTGGCCGTGATGACAAAGGCGTGCCACGGCCGCAGATGGTGGAGAAATACACGACGTCCAAAGACGGCAAGGAATGGACCTTTACCTTGCGAGCCGGGCTCAAGTTCTCCGATGGCAGTCCGGTCACAGCCGCCGACGCGGTGGCGTCGATTGAGCGCTGGGCCAGCAAGGACAGCATCGGCCGTGCCATGGCCGCCTCCGGACCGCAGTGGAAAGCGGTCAACGCCAGCACCTTCACACTGACGCTCAAGGAACCCTTTGGCCTGGTGCTGGACGGCCTCTCCAAGCCCTCGGGCTTCCCGCCGGTCATCATGCCCGAGCGCCTGGCCAAGCTGCCCACGACAACGCCACTGACCGAGGTGCTGGGCTCCGGCCCCTTCGTCTTCAAGCGCGATGAATGGGTGCCCGGCAACAAACTGGTCTTCGTCAAGAACCCGCACTACGTGGCACGCAGCGAACCGGCCAACTACCTGTCGGGCAGCAAGAAGACCGCTTTCGACCGGGTTGAATGGCTTTACCTGCCCGACGCCAATAGCGCCATCGCCGCACTGCAAAAAGGGGAGGTCGACTACGTGGAGCAGGTACCGCCCGACTACATCACACCGCTGCGCGCCGACCCCAACGTCAAGGTGGCTGCCTCCGGCGCCTGGCAGGGCTGGATGATCATGAACCAGTTGCACCCGCCGTTCAACAACGCCAAGGTCCGCCAGGCGCTGCTGAAGGCGGTCAGCCAGGAGCGCTTCACCGCGGCGATGGGTTACCCGCTGGACATGCGCGTCACCTACTGTGCGGCGCTGTTCCTGTGCGGCGGCCCCAACCAGACCGATGCTGGTGCCGAACCGTATCGCACAGCCGACGTCGCCAAAGCCAAACAGCTGCTGGCCGAGTCCGGCTACAAGGGCGAGAAGGTTGTGCTGCTGGTGCCGACCGATGTCACCTACCTCAACGCCATCGGCCTGATGGCGGCGCAAACCATGAAGAGTATCGGCATGAACGTCGATATGCAGAACATGGACTGGGCCTCGATCGGGGCACGGCGTGCCAAGCGCGACGCGCCCGAAGCTGGCGGCTGGAACATGTACGTGACGGTTGCCGGTGGCTTCGATGCCGACTCCCCAATCACCAACGCGTATCTCAGCGCTGCTTGTGGCAACGCGCTGCCGGGCTGGCCTTGCGACAAGCCTCTGGACGAACTGCGCACCGCCTGGATCAAGGAAACAGTACCTGCCAAACGTCGCCAGTTGCTCGACGATTTCCAGAAGCGTGCCTATGAAGCTCTTCCCTACATCAACGTCGGCCAGTACACGCCGGCCATCGCTTACCGCAAGACCATCAAGGGTGGCGAAAAACTCAACAGCGGCTTGCCGACGGTGTGGATGATGGATAAGTGAACTATCTGCTGCGGCGCCTGCTCGCCACGCTGCCGGTGATGGCGGTGGTGGCGGTGGTGGTCTTCCTGCTGATCCACCTCTCGCCGGGTGACCCGGCGGCGCTGATCGCCGGCGATCTGGCGACCACCGAAGACATCGAGAAACTGCGTGCCGCGCTGGGCCTGGACCAACCGCTGTGGCGTCAGTTCGCGCTCTGGCTCGGTCGCCTGCTATCGGGCGATCTGGGCATCTCGATCTTCACGCAGGTACCGGTCACGCAGTTGCTGGCGCAGCGCCTGGAGCCCACGCTGTCGATCGCCGTGCTGACCATGTCGCTGACAGTCTGCGTTGCGGTACCGATGGGAACGCTGGCGGCGGCGCGCGCCGGCAGCTGGATCGACCGTCTGGTGATGCTGTTCTCGGTGCTCGCTTTCTCCGTGCCGGTGTTCCTGGTTGGCTACCTGTTGATCTACACCTTTGCCATCCAGCTCGGCTGGTTCCCGGTCCAAGGTTACGTGCACCTGTCCGAGGGCCTGGGGCCCTGGCTGCGCAACCTGGTGCTGCCCTGCGTCAATCTGGCGCTGGTCTACATCGCGCTGATCACCCGCATGACGCGCGCCACGGTGCTTGAAGTGCTGCAGGAAGACTACATCCGCACGGCACGCGCCAAGGGTCTGGGCGTGCTGCCGGTGCTGGGACACGCGCTGCGCAATGCTGCCATTCCAATCGCCACCACCGTGGGTGTCGGCATCGCGCTGCTGATCGGCGGCGTGGTGGTCACCGAGACCGTGTTCGCCATTCCCGGCATCGGCCGCCTGGTGATCGACTCGGTGCAGCACCACGACTATCCCGTCATCCAGAGCGTGCTGCTGCTCTCAGCTGGCGTTTACGTGCTGATCAACCTGCTGATTGACCTGAGCTACCGGCTGTTCGATCCGCGCATCCAGTCATAAAGCGTTGATCATGAGTACTGCCTCTCCCGCCCTGCCAGATGCCTTCGAAAGCGTCGACCCACCCCTGCGACGCTGGCGCTGGCTGCGCAAGAACCCGACCCTGATCCTGGGCGCACTGCTGCTGGTCGCCGTCGCCCTGCTGTCAATCGCCGCGCCCTGGGTGGCAACGCACGACCCACAGGATATCGACCCGCTGGCGCGCATGCAGGCCGCATCAAGCGAGCATTACTTTGGCACCGACGCGCTCGGTCGTGACGTCTTCAGCCGTGCCGTCTGGGGCGGTCGCATCTCCCTCACCGTCGGACTCTCGGTGGCCGTGCTGGCCTCGCTGGGCGGCGTGCTGCTGGGCCTGATCGCCGGTTTTGTGCGCTGGAGCGAAGGCCCCATCATGCGCGTGATGGACGGCCTGATGGCGATCCCCGGCATCCTGCTGGCGATCGCGCTGATGGCCGTCACGCGCGCCAGCCTGACGACTGTCATTGTCGCCATCACGGTGCCCGAAATCCCGCGTGTGGTGCGACTGGTGCGCTCGCTGGCGCTGACGCTGCGCGAGCAGTTGTTTGTCGAAGCGGCACATGCCATCGGCACCCGTCTGCCGGCGATCCTCTGGCGTCACGTGCTGCCCAACATGATCGCACCCCTGATCGTGCAAGCCACCTTCGTCGCCGCCTCTGCCGTGCTGATCGAGGCCTCGCTGTCCTTCCTCGGTGTCGGCGTGCCGGCGCAGACACCGAGCTGGGGCAA
>CAIVLG010000039.1 GCA_903906695.1 uncultured beta proteobacterium
CCGCCGCGCGCCACCAGTTCGCTGTGCGTGCCTTGCTCCACCAGACGGCCATGATCGAGCACCACGATCAGGTCAGCTTTTTGAACCGTCGCCAGACGGTGTGCGATGACCAGCGTGGTGCGGCCCCGCATGGCAGACTCGAGTGCTGCCTGCACCATACGTTCGCTCTCCGCATCGAGCGCGCTGGTCGCCTCGTCGAGCAGTAGCAGGGGCGGGTTCTTCAGCATGGCGCGCGCGATGGCGATGCGTTGGCGCTGGCCGCCGGAGACGCGCACACCGCGTTCACCCAGAAAGGTGTCATAGCCCTGCGGCAATGCGCCAATGAATTCGTCAGCAAAGGCGGCGCGTGCGGCCGCCTTGACCTCGGCGTCGCTGGCATCGGGTTTGCCGTAGCGAATATTTTCCAGCGCGCTGCTGGAAAATATGACGGCATCCTGCGGCACGATGCCGATGCGCTGGCGCAAGTCGTGCAGAGCCAGTTGTCGGGTATCGACGCCGTCAAGCACGATGCGACCCGCAGCTGGGTCGTAAAAGCGCAGCAGCAGCTGAAACACCGTGCTCTTGCCAGCACCGCTGGGTCCCACCAGTGCGACTGTCTGGCCGGTCTTCACCTGCAGCGAAAAATCACTCAAGGCAGCCTGGTTCGGTCGCGACGGATAGTGAAATGTGAGGGCTTCAAATTGAATCGCACTGCCGGCTCGTTGCAGTGGTGCGGCGATCGGATTTGGCGGCGATGTGATCGGGGAGCGACTTCCCAGCAATTCCATCAACCGCTCGGTGGCGCCGGCGGCACGCAGCAGGTCGCCATAGACTTCGCCCAGAATGGCAAAGGCACTGGCCAGGATGATCACGTACATCACGGTCTGACCCAGATCGCCGGCGCTGATGCGTCCGGCCATCACCGCTTGCGTGCCCTGATAGAGGCCCCACAGCAGCGCAGCCGAGGTGGCGATGATGATGAAGGCCACCAGCACCGAACGCGCTTTGGTGCGGCGCACTGCGGTCTTGAAGGCGCTTTCTGTAGACGCATTGAAACGAGCCGACTCGCGTCCTTCGGCGGTATAGCTTTGCACCACCGGAATGGCGTTCAGAACTTCGGCGGCAATCGCGCTCGAATCAGCGATCCGGTCCTGACTGGCACGCGAGAGCTTGCGCACGCGCCGGCCAAACCACAAGGCCGGAATCACGACAAGTATCAGAACGCCGAGCACCTGGAACATGACGTAAGGGTTGGTCCAGATCAGCATGCCCAGCGCGCCGATGCCCATCACCGTGTTGCGCAAGCCCATCGAAAGCGAGGAGCCGACCACGGTTTGCACCAGGGTGGTGTCGGCCGACAGGCGTGACAGCACCTCGCCGGTTTGCGTGGTCTCGAAGAACTCAGGACTTTGTTGCAGCACATGCCCGTAGACGGCATTGCGCAGGTCGGCTGTCACGCGTTCGCCAAGCCAGCTGACCATGTAAAAGCGTGCCGCAGAAGACAGGCCCAGCGCCACCGCCACGGCAAACAGCGCAACAAAGTGTTCGCGCATGGCCATCACCTGCATCCCTTTGTCGGACTGCACCAGACCGCCGTCAATCAGGCTGCGCAGGGCCACCGGAAAAGCCAGCGTGGCAACTGCTGCCAGCACCAGAAAGAGCAGCGCCAGGGCGATGCGGCCGCGATAGGGCACGAGAAAGGGCTTCAAGCCTGACAGTGAACGCGGCGAGGCTTTGGACGGCAGGGCAGGGTTAGGTGCAGAGGTAGTCATGGTCCAAAGTGTAGCCAAAACCAGAAAAAGATGTTGCCGCACCAAAAATAGCCTTGACAATTAATGCCTAAGCAAGTAATATCGACGCCAATATGAGTGTCTCGAAAAAGCCCATCCTGCCGAGCAAACCACCCGCAACTGCAGAGTGCGTCGCAGTCGCGTTCTATGGTGCCGGCGACTATGTTCCGGAAGACAGCGTCGGCTATTTGATGCGGCGCGTGCTGGCCATGGTGGCGCACGAAGTCGAGCGGCAACTTGAAGCCAGCGACCTGACGAATGCCCAGTGGGTGCCGCTGCTCAAGCTGTTCATGGGCCGGGCCTCGACGGTGGCGGAACTGGCGCGCGAATGCCAGCTTGATGCCGGCGCCATGACCCGCCTGCTTGATCGCTTGGAAGCCAAAGCTCTGTGTCGTCGCGTGCGGTCGTTGGCGGATCGGCGCGTCGTCAACATCGAGTTGACGGCCGAAGGCACTCTGGCGGCAGCCGGTATTCCGGAAGTGCTCAGTCGTGTTCAAAACGCGCATCTGGCCGGTTTTACATTTGAAGAATTTGAAACACTGAAGGGCTTGTTGCGCCGCATCCTTGCAAACGGACAAGCGCAGTCAGCGACCCGAATCAACTCAGGAGGCGCGATTGAAAAGTAATCGTCGGCGGCGAGCGGTTTGGCTCGCCAGCATCGCCTTGACTCTATCGGCATGCGCCAATATGTCCGACACCCGGTCGCAGGCAACGATGCGAAATGCAGACTCGCTCGGCCCGTCCGCACAGCTTGAGTTGGCGAGCGCATTGCAAGCCACGTGGTGGCGCGAATTTGGGGACGAGCAACTCGATCGACTGATAGAAGAAGCGCTGCGCAGTAACCCCAGTTTGAAGATCGTGCAGGCTCGACTGCAGCGCGCCCAGGCTGGCGTTGATGCGACGGCAGGTGCTGATCTGCCGCAGCTCAATTTCGGTTTCGATGCCATGCGGCAAAAGTTCAATTCCACCGGTTTGTACCCGCCACCGCTGGCGGGAAATATTTACCAGACCGGAACGGCGCAGTTCAGCGGCAGCTGGGAACTCGACTTCTTCGGCAAAAACAGCGCTGCGCTAGCTGCTGCTCTGGGGACGGCGCGTGCGGTGCAGGCCGACGCCGATGCAGCGCGAACCTTGCTGGCTAGCAACGTGGCGCGTAGCTACTTCCAACTGCTGCGTTTGAACGAGCAAATCGGCATCGCGCGCCGGCTGCTGGCACAGCGCGAACAAAGCTTGAAGCTGGTGCACGAGCGCTTCCAAGCTGGTCTCGATACGCGACTGGAACTGCGTCAAAGCGAGGGAAGCCTGCCCGAAGCAAGGCAGCAAATTGAAGCCCTGCAGGAGCAGATGAATCTGACCGAACACGCGATCAGTGCACTGCTGGGTCAACCTGGCCAAGCGCTGGCACTGGCGCTGCCGGCGCAGGCCAAAGTCAGGCGTGCGGTGCTTGCGACCTCGCTGCCGGCTGACCTGCTGGGTCGACGTGCCGATATCACCGCGGCGCGCTGGCGCGTTGAAGCAGCGACGCAGGACGTCAGCTACGCGCGCAGCCTGTTCTATCCCAACATCAATCTGGTGGCGTTCGCCGGTCTCTCCAGCATTGGCCTGCAGCGCTTGATTGACTCGGGCAGCGAACAATGGGGTGTCGGTCCCGCCTTGCGACTGCCACTGTTTGACGGTGGTCGCCTGCGCGCCAACCTGCGTGGTCGCTCAGCCGATCTGGACGCCGCCGTTGAGAGCTACAACGCCGCTGTGATCGACGCCGTGCGCGAGGTTGCTGATCAGTTGGCCTCGGCCCAGTCGATTGCTCGCCAGCAAGTCGAACAAGGCCTGGCGCAAGCCGCTGCCGAAAACGCCTACAGCATCGCCTTGCAGCGCTATGAAGCCGGCTTGGTCAATTTCCTGGCGGTCCTGAATGCTGAAACTGCGGTGCTGAGCCAGCGCCGGCTCGGTGTTGACCTGGCGGCTCGTGCGCTCGATACCCAGGTCGCGCTGATGCGTGCTTTGGGCGGTGGCTACCAGTCTGATCTGCCTGCTGCCTTGGCACAAAAGTAAGCCATCCATTTCTTATTTGGAACATCATGACTGCATCTGAAAATTCCATTCCCCAGCCGC
>CAIVLG010000040.1 GCA_903906695.1 uncultured beta proteobacterium
ACACGGGCTTTCACAGCCGGCCCAAGGCGGCGGCAAGCACTTTCAATATCGCCGATGCGGCCCACCCGAGTACCGGTGACTGCTCGCAGTGCCATACCGGTACCAATTTCTTTGTCGGTATCGACAAGCCAGCCAACCATATCCCGACCGCCAGCACGGCGCAGTGCGCAGCCTGCCATACCACCGCTGGCGACTACGCCAGCATGCCCACGCTGGCCAACATCCATGCCAATGCACCGAGCACTACCAGCAACTGCGCGCAGTGTCATGGCAGCGCAGCGCCCAGCTTTGCGATACCCGCAGCGAACTTCAGCATCGTGGGTATGCCCAGCAACCACATCCCGACCAGTGCCGCCTGCGAAACCTGTCACGTCGGCACAGGCTCGAGTGTGCCAAGTCTGCCCGTGGGCAACGGTGCCAAGTTCAGCGGTTCTCTCATGAGCCACAGCGGCATCACCAGCAATTGCGAAAGCTGTCACGGTGCGAGCATCACTGGTGCCAGCTTCGCGGGCATCAGCAAGATCGTGGTCATGCCACCAACCTCCCCAGCGGGTGCGAGCTCGCACATTCCGTCATCGACATCGTGCGAGAGCTGTCACCTGGGATCGACACCTACCGGTCTGGTTGCAGCATCGAGCACAAAGACCGCTCCGGGCACAGCGTTTGCCACGCCGGCACCCACTACCACCCAGATCCACAACGGCGTCACCGGCAACTGCTCGGCTTGTCACGACACCAATGCCGTATGGATGGGGATGTCGGCCTATCCGATTTCGCCCACAACAATGACCAGCGGCGCTCAGTACACGGGCTTTCACAGCCGGCCCAAGGCGGCGGCAAGCACTTTCAATATCGCCGATGCGGCCCACCCGAGTACCGGTGACTGCTCGCAGTGCCATACCGGTACCAATTTCTTTGTCGGTGAAATCAAGCCGGCCAACCACATTCCGACGTCGAGCGCAGCGCAGTGCTCGGCCTGCCACACTTCAGCCGATTATTCGGTACTGCCGACCCTGGCCAACATCCACGCCAATGCGCCCAGCACCACAGCCAACTGCGCGCAGTGTCACGCTGCCAATGTGGTGGCCGGTTTTGCCATAGCTTCGGCCAACTTTACGATTCAAGGGCCGCCAGCCAACCACATCCCGACCAGTGCCACGTGTGAGAGCTGCCACGTCGGCACAGGCTCAAGCGTGCCAAGTCTGCCCGTGGGCAACGGTGCCAAGTTCAGCAACTCGCTGATGAGCCACAGCGGCATCACCAGCAATTGCATCTCTTGCCACGGTCCCAGCATCACAGGGACCAGTTTTGCGGGCATCAGCAAGATCGTGGTCATGCCACCGACCTCCCCGGTGGGTGCGAGCTCGCATATTCCATCGACGACAAGCTGCGAGACCTGCCACCTTGGATCAACGCCGAGCGGGCTGGTCGCAGCCTCGAGCACCAAGAGCGCACCGGGTACGGCCTTTGCCACACCCGCACCCACCACCACCCAGATCCACACCGGCGTCACCGGCAACTGCTCGGCCTGTCATGACACCAACTTTGTCTGGATGGGGATGAGCGCTTATCCGATCGCACCAACGACAATGACCAGTGGCGCGCAGTACACCGGGTTTCACAGCCGGCCCAAGGCAGCGGCAAGCACTTTCAATATCGCCGATGCGGCCCACCCCAGTGCCGGTGACTGCTCGCAGTGCCACAGCGGTACCAACTATTTCACTGGAATGGCCAAACCGACTGGCCACATGCCGACCAACGGAACCTGTTCGACCTGTCATACCGTGGCGGGCGATTACTCGGTCGCCGGACTCGCAAGCAACGCGGTATTGCATACCGGAATCACGAACGGGTGCATCTCTTGCCATTCCGCAGGCACCGGTGCCGGACCATTTGCCGGTTGCACCTCACAGGCCAGCTGCCCGGCGACGCCACCGTTGACCTATCAGCCCAAAGTGACGCCCTTGTTGGCAGGCGGGTCGCCCACAGCACCTTCTTCGTCGACGCATGTGCCTGCAGTCGGAATTGCCTGTGAACTTTGCCACTCGGCCACCGGCTTCACGTCATTTTCCGGAATGAACATGAAGTCGAACACACCTGCGCACAACGCCGTTGCTGCCGCGACGTGCATGAGTTGCCATGATTATCCGTACACGTGGAATGGCGTGACGATCAAGACACCGGGCTCGGCCAGCCACCACGGGCGCAAGGCGACGCAGGACTGCACCGCCTGTCACACCAAGGTCTACAGCCAGTTCAGCGGCGCTGCGGCGCGCGTGCGCCCGGTGATGCGAGGTGCCTTGAATTCAATCAGTCAGCGTGTCACGCCTGACGGCGCCCTGGCTTCATCCCTCGCCCTGGACGACGGGTCTGCATTCAGTCATGCTGGTGTATTGGCGGGACAGTGCCGGACCTGTCACAACGGGCAGTCAGCCAGCGCCATGCCGTTAAAGCATCTGCAGACCGTGATGTCTTGCGATGCCTGTCACCGCAGCACGGCCTGGAAGCCAGCACAGTTCAGCCATCAAGGTGTGCTCCCTGGACAGTGTCAGTCGTGTCACAGCAGCGCGGCCGCGACGGGCAAAGCGGCTGGACACTTTGTGACCGCCCGGTCCTGCGACTCCTGCCATCGAGCCGTTGCCTGGGTGCCGGTCTCCTATCAGCACATGTCGCCTCTGTACGTTGCGCAAGCAGACAAACTCAGCTGTGTGAGTTGCCACGTCACCAACGGTGAAATCATTCCAAGACAGATGCGGGGTGGCAACCGACCCAAGCCTGTACCTGTGCGAACCGTTCCATGAGCCACGCTGAAATCAACATGCACCGCTGGCTTGAGCAGCTGGCCGTGCTTCCAACAAGAGGCAGGTAGGCATGCAAAGTCGAGACACAATCAGACGTTGGTTGGCTGTTACTGCATTGGTTGCGCTGGCCCAGCAAGTGGGCGCGCAAACCTTGAACGATGTATCGGTATCGGTGCAGGGTGACGATGTGGTGCTTCAAGTCAGCTTTCCGAGCCCCGTGAGACTGGTACAACAAACGCCGCATGCTGCGACGCAGCTGGTTCAGTTTCAAATCGAACTCCTGGGCGCGGACGAGGTGACCTTGGGACAGCGGACCTCGGACTCCCGCCGCATCCCGGCCACTGGCACGATACCCGAGCTCACCTTGCTACTGAACCCTGGTCTGAATCGGACGACGCGGCAGATAACCCTGCAAATTGACAAAGCGACGCAAGTGCGTTCAGGTCAGGGCAAGAATCCCAATTCGATTGAAATTGTGTTGCTTGGCGAGCTGCCAAAGCAGTCGGGCCAGGTACTCCAGAGTGCAACCGAGACGCAAGCTGCCACAGTGGCTTCGGCTGAAGTCGAGGCCAGCGCTGCCGAACTGATGGAATCGGCCAGAACGGCCATGAGCAAAGGCAACACCGAGACTGCGATCACCAAACTCAACCAGCTGCTGCTTCTGCCGCCGAATTCGGCGACACAGGACGCTCAGGAAATGATCGGTTTGGCCTGGGAGCGGTCGGGCGACTTTGGTCGCGCGAAACTCGAATACGAACTCTATCTCAAGCTATTTCAAGCGGGTGAAGGTGCGCAGCGTGTCTCGCAGCGGCTCGCTTCAATGGGAGTGGCCCCGACCAGGCCGGCGTCCTCAGTGGAGATCGTATCGCCCGAAGCCGCCAAGCAAACCGGCGTCAGGTACAACGGCAACATCGCGCAGTACTACTTCGGAGGCAAGACGCGCAGTCAGTCGCTGGTGACCCTCGATGGTGGGATTGATCAGTCCACGCTCTCCAGAACGACAGAGTCCGCGCTGGTGACCAATGTGGATGTCGGGGCCAGGTACAGCACCGATGAATCCGATACACGGGCTGTCCTCAGAGGTACCGGGTCACTAAACCTGGCAGCGACTTCGAACAACACCAGCATCTTGAATGCTGCCTATGTGGATTACCGATTGAAAGGCAGCGGACTTGCCCTGCGGGTCGGCAGACAATCGCCGATCAACGGCGGCCTGCTCGGACTGTTTGACGGCGTCTCGCTGACCTACCCGGTTCGTCAGGGGATGCGAGTGAACTTGATGGGTGGTGTGCCGGCCAACCCGCTCGTCACAGTGCCCGACGAACGTTTGCTTGCCGGAATGGTCGAGTTCGACTCGGTCCTGGAAAATCTGAGCGGTGACGTCTACGTCATCAACCAGACCACGCAAGGCGTCACCAACCGCCGCGCCCTCGGCGCCGAGGCGCGTTATTCGAATGAGCGTGGATCCTTGTACGCACTGCTGGACTACGACCAACTCTTTGGTGCCCTGAACGCAGTGTCCATACAGGCCTCGGTGCAAGGTGCCGGTCAAACAACCTACACCCTCTTGCTGGACAGCCGAAAAGCGCCATCGTTGCAAATGACCAACGCGCTGATCAGCACCGGCGCCGCCTCATTGAGCGAATTGTTGCAGACGCAGAGCATCGACGATGTGATGGCCTCTGCGATGGCGACAAGTGCGCAAGCGCGTCAGATTCTGCTGAGCGCTTCGAGGCCCATCAGCGAAAAATGGCAGTTGACCGGAGATATCCGATTCAGCGATGTGGGCGCCCTGCCGGCAGTTGGAAACTTCGAGGCCACTCCCGCGACCGGCGCGCAGCACGGACTGTCACTGCAGCTAACCGGCTCCAACCTTTACTCCAGGCGCGACATCAACAACTTCAATTTGAGTTTGCTGTCAACGCCGTCTTTTCGAGGCGTTCAGTTGGCCTATAACAACCTTACCGGCTTTGGAGACAATCGATTCACCCTGGAGCCCTCGATACGTCTGTACGCGCAACGCGACAACGTTGGCGCCAGCATGCTGCGTATCACACCGGGACTGCGTGGTTCCTACAACATTTCCAAACGGACCAGTCTCATGGGTGAACTCCTGCTTGAACACTCCACCAACCAGGGACCGACCAACTATGACACAAGCACTTCGGCATTTTTCTATTTTGGTATTCGATATGAACTATTCTAAGAATCGGCAGTGGAAGTTGCTGACTTTTGCGTTGCTGCTTGTGGCCATTGCGGGAGCCGTCTACCTGTATCGGAGCGCGAGGTCGGGATCGCAGACTTCTTCCGGCACGCCAAAGGCAAGCCAGAACGCCTCGTCAGCAGAGGATGTGGCACCGGCCAAACCTCTCAAGGCGCTGTCCGATGAGCAACTTGAGCGCATGGTGGCGCAAGCTGCCGACCAGACGCAGCAGGATCCCAAAAATACATCGGCCTGGGCCATGTTGGCACACTCCTACGAGATGTTGGGCAAATTTGCCGAAGCGGCCAAAGCCTATACCGTGCTGGCAAGACTCTTGCCAAATGATGCGCAGGTGCTTGCCGACCATGCAGACGTTCTGGCAGTGGTGAACGGACGCTCCTTCAAGGGCGAACCCACGGCCCTATTGAAACGGGCCCTGGCCAGCGATCCGAACAACGCCAAGGCATTGATGTTGATGGGTTCCGCCTACTTCGAAGAGCAGGACTACAAGCAGGCAGTGTCGTATCTGCAGAAGGCGCGCTCGGCGTCGACTGATGCGACGTTTCTGGGCCAGATCGATGCCAGTCTGGCCCAGGCGAAAGTCTTGTCCGGAGATACGACGGCGGCGGCCATGGTCGCTGCGGTAAGCGCGCCCGTCAAGGCAAGTGCTGGCGATGCCGGCGGCGCCACGGTGTCCGGACGCGTCTGGCTGGCCGAAGATCTTCGTGCCAGGGCGCCCGCGCAGGCTACCTTGTTTTTATACGCTCGCCCCGCAGATGGCTCCCGTATGCCGGTCGCGTTGCTGAAGAAGAAGGTCAGTGACCTGCCATTGAACTTCAGTCTGGATGATTCCATGGCGATGGATCCCAAGGTCAACCTGTCAACGCAGTCCGTGGTTGTCGTTGTGGCCCGCATCTCGACCCGCGGCAACGTGATACCCCAGGCTGGCGATCTTGAAGGAATTTCAGCTCCGGTGCCCGTCGGCAGCAAGAACCTCAAGCTAGAGATTACCGAGGTCCTGAAGTGATGCGGCATTGGACCAGCGCCGTCGTCTGCGCAGTGCTGCTTCAGGCACAGCAAGCGCAAGCCGTACTGGGCGGCGGCGAGGACAGTGTTCATGCCGATCAGGTCCGTTTTCAGGGCGAACACCGAAAACTCAGCGGTTCGCAAATGACGACGCATGAAATAGGCTTGCCCGATGGCTCGGTTGTGAAGGAATACATCAATGCAGCAGGCTTGGTCTTTGCCGTCTCCTGGCGCACGCGCTTGAAACCCAATCTGGACGCCCTGCTGGGTGCCCACAACGCTGCCCCTGCCGCAAGCTTGCACGCTGACTCTGGCGTTGCCACTGCCAAGAGACAGCAGTCCATGCGGCAGTCCAATCTTGTCATTCATCAGGGGGGACGCATGAATGCGTTTGCCGGACTGGCTTATGTGCCGAGTCTGGTTCCGGAGGGCTTCAATGCTGACGCTTTGCGCTAGGCTTGGGCTGCTGCTGGGCGCGCTGCTGGTCCTGCTTTCAGGCGCCGGTTGCGGTGGTGGCAGTTCGTCCGTGACCACTTATTCCGGTGGCGGCCTGGGCACCGGATCGGTGGCCAGCACCGTCACGCAGGGCACGCCGACGGGCATCAACACGACCGAGGTGATTGTTGACGCGGGGCCGGCCAGTTTTTCGCTGGGTGCGGCCAACATACCCTATGTAACTGTCACTGTTTGCAGCTTGAACGCAGCAAACTGTGTGACGATCGACCATGTTTTTCTAGACACCGGCTCCTATGGACTTCGCGTGCTGAAAAGTTCGGTGACGAGTTTGTCGCTGCCGCCGGTGCTGCTGGCTGCCGATCAACAACTCAATACGCCAGCGGGAAGCGTCGTCGAGTGCTATCCCTTCGTTCTTGGCGGCGTCTGGGGACCATTGGCCCAGGCCGATGTGCGTATCGCAGGAGAGATGGCCAGGGCAATTCCGATTCAAGTCATCGATGACACGGCCGGCGCAAGCCTCGCCGCGCCCGCCGACTGCATCGCGGCCGCTGGCGGCAGTCTGTTCAGCTCGGCGGCGTCCTTGCAGGCCAACGGAATACTTGGCATTGGCATGATGCCGTTCGACTGTGGGCTAACCTGTGCATCGGGAAGCTACGCAGGATTCCACGTCCAGTATTACGTCTGTCCGGATTCGATCACCGCGCATTGCCAGGCGGCAGCGATACCGACTCAACAGCAGGTGCAGAATCCTGTCGCACATTTCTTGCCGGACGACAACAATCCTCAGCCCGATAACAATGGAACGATCATCAGCCTGCCTGCCCTGCCAACGTTGGGGGCCGGCGTTGCCAAGGGGCGTCTGGTGTTTGGTATCGGCTCACGAAGTAACAACCAGATTTCACCTGGTGTGAAGATGCTTTCGGTGAATACCAACCCGTCCAGCGCAAACTATCTCTATTTCACAACAACACTGGGGCAGAGCGTTTTTTCGGACAGCTACATCGACAGCGGATCGAACGCCTATTTCTTCAATGACGCCAGCATTTCACAAAGCTGCAAGAGCTCAGCAGGCTCGACAACGCAAGCCGGGTGGTACTGTCCTGTAGGCGGCGCGTCTGTCCTGCGAAGCGCCAGCCTGGCTGATTCTCTGGGAAACATCATCCCGGTCGATTTTTCCATAGCCAATGCAGATTTGTTGTTCAGTGGATCGAGCACTGCGTTTGGCAATTTGGGAGGCTCCATCAGTCAGGCACCGCAGACCTTTGTCTGGGGTCTTTCATTCTTCTTCGGTCGCAGCGTCTACACCTCGATTTGGGGTCAGGCCCTCTCAGTCAATGGTCCCTGGAATGCGTTTTAGGACAGCTGTCATCGGAGACTTGCGCCGCTTTCGTTTGCGCCTTGGCCATGCCTTGCTGATTTCGTTCCTGGTTCACGCGCTGATCCTGAGTATGAAGTTTGATTTGCCCGGTTTGGGTATGCCTGGCAGCATTTTCAGCAAGAGCGAACGTCGCGTCGATGCAAGTGCAATGAGTGTGAAGATTGAGGTGACTCCGGAGCAACGAGCGCCAGCATCTGCAACAGTTCCGCCCGTGCCAGATCGTCAGGATGCCGCCCCAGCGGTGCAGAGTTTCCAGGCGTCGGCGATGACGGCAAGTCTGGCTGTGGCAGCTCTTGCCATACCCGCGCCGACTGTTCCGGCACCCGGCCCGGTTCCTGACCCAGCGCCCACGCAAGCCAATCGAGTTGTGCGTCGGCGTAAACCGGCAAGAGTCAAGACGACCGACCAAGCTGCGGCGCTACCGCCGCCGCAACAAATCATGCCCGAGCTTGCAGTGCCTTCGTCGCCCCCAGTGGTGGCGACTGCGGTTCCGGTAGCACCGCAGCAGCCAACGCCATCGCCGCCGGCGCAGGCGCCGGCGAAAGAGGCCGTTGCTGTGTCCAGGTCATCGACAAAATCCTCGGTCGCAACGATACAAGCATCAAAGCCAGACTTGGAGTTTGCCATGCCTCCCGTGTCGGCAGCGAGCGCACCTGCACTTGAGGAGGTAAAGCGGGTGGAGGAACTGCGCCAGGAAGCCCTGCGCGCCGAGGCGCTGGCGCAAGCCGACGCACAACGGGCAGCGGCTCAAGCGGTAGCGCGACAGGAAGTTGCACAACGCGAGGCTCAGCGGCAAGAAGCATCACGCCTGGAAGCCCAGCGTGCTGACGCGCTGGCACAAGCAGCAGCACAACGCGAGGCACAGCAGCAAGAGTCCTTGCGTCAGGAAGCCCAGCGCGCCGAGGTAGCAGCGCAGGCAGCAGCCCGACAGCAAGCGGCTCAATTGGCAGCGCAAGAGGCGGCCCAGCGCGAGGCTCAGCGCCAGGAAGCATCGCGCCTCGAAGCCCAGCGCGCCGAGGCGCTGACGCAAGCAGCAGCACAACGCGAGGTGCAGCGGCAAGAGGCCTTGCGTCAGGAAGCCCAGCGCGCCGAGGTAGCAGCGCAGGCAGCAGCCCGACAGCAGGCGGCTCAATTGGCAGCGCAAGAGGCGACCCAGCGCGAGGCCCAGCGCCAAGTAGCACAGCGCTCAGCCGATCAACCGGTTGCCGTTCAGATCGTCGAAAAACCGCCCGAGGCCCGCATGGAAAGTTCCAAGCGCCGAACATTGATTGGTCGCACCTACCAGGACTTGCGTCTGCGCATGATGGCCGAAGGATGGCGGCAGAAGATCGAGCAGAACGCGCCGTTTGACGTGTTGCAGGCAGCCAAGAGCGGTCCCTACGACAACCCGGTTGTCACCGTGGCCTTGCGCCGAGATGGCCGTTTGGAGAGTGTCGTCATTGACCACTCCAGCGGTGTGCCGGCAATCGACAACGCGGTGCGGCGCATCGTTCTGATGTTGTCGCCATTCGCGCCGTTTTCATCAGACCTGGCAGCGGACTATGACGTCATTGAAATTCGCCGTGTCTGGACTTTCGATACGGCGGTGCGCTTGCTCTACGCTGGAAGCTGACGATGGCGCAGCCTGCTTGTTGCTTTAACGCCCTCTAATTCAAATGTCCGTTTTCGATCATTATTTCTACATCTACCTGGGCTTGTTCGCTGTTGTCGCAACGCTGTACCTGAATCGGCGACGCAAGAAGCAGCAATCCCACTCTGCTCAGTTGGAGCAGGCTGTGCAGAGCGGCCTGACCGAGCCGCCTTCACTGCACCCGGTGGTGGATCTCACGCGCTGCATGGGATCGGGGGCTTGCGCCAAGGCTTGCCCGGAACATGCGCTGGGCGTGGTGAATGGCAAGGCGGTGCTGATCAACGCGGCGCATTGCATTGGCCACGGCGCTTGTGCCGCCGCCTGTCCGGTGGAAGCTATCAAGCTTGTCTTTGGCACGGCAAGACGTGGTGTCGATATTCCCAATGTGACGCCACAGTTCGAGTCCAACGTTGAGGGAATTTTCATCGCCGGGGAACTCGGTGGCATGGGCTTGATTCGCAAGGCGGCGGAACAGGGACTTCAAGCCATCAGGGCGTTGCGCAAGAAGACCGGTGCTGTTGGGGTCGACTATGACGTGGTCATCGTCGGTTGTGGCCCGGCCGGAATTTCTGCCGGACTGTGCGCCATTGAGCACCAACTGCGCTACCGGCTGATTGAGCAGGAAGACTCATTGGGGGGCGCTGTCTATCACTATCCAAGGCAAAAGGTGGCCATGACCTCAAGCTTCAAGTTGGCGTTGATCGGCGCCGTCAAGTTCGGTGACGTGCACAAGGAAAAACTGCTGCAATTCTGGCAGGACGTGGTAAAGAAGACAGGGCTGCAGATTTCTTTTCGTGAGCGCATGGAAGGCATTGAGCGGGGGAAAGGCTACTTCGTGGTACGCACCGACCGCGGCAGCTACTCCGCCTGCACAGTAGTACTTGCACTCGGGCGACGCGGTACGCCGCGCAAACTCGATGTACCGGGCGAAGAGTCGCACAAAGTGGTCTACCGCCTCGTCGATCCGGTTCAATACGAGGGTCAGGCGGTGCTGGTTGTGGGCGGCGGCGACAGCGCACTGGAAGCCGCCATTTCGTTGTCCATGCAAGTGGGAACGGACGTCACACTGTCCTATCGCGGCGCATCATTTTCCCGGGTGAAGCAGAGGAACAGGATGTTGTTGGAGCAGCAGCAAGAAGCGGGGCGCCTGCGCGTGTTGCTGAATTCGCAGGTTCTCGCCATTGCCGAAGATCACGTCGAGGTTAAGCATGACCAGACGCCCCTGCGAATGCGCAATGATGCCGTGATTGTGTGTGCTGGCGGCTTGCTGCCGATCCCGCTGTTGCAAAAGATCGGGATTGAGTTCGAGACCAAATTTGGCACTGAATGAAATCCTCATGGAGCTGCCAATACCGTCCATCAATTGAGTCCATTTCCCCACCAAATCCGGCCGGCTTGGTCACCTGACTGCGCCTCAACGGCGTGATATTTCAACTTTTCGGAGGTTTCCTTGTTATCAATCATTCAAGCCGCAGGATGGCCCATTTGGCCCCTGATCTTCTGTTCCTTCTTGGCGCTGGCGGTTGTCATGGAACGACTGTTCAGTCTCAGCACCCGTCGCATCGCACCGCCCAAACTGCTCGTCGAAGCGCTGCGGGTATCGCACAGTTCTGTTCCTGGCGCCGAGGTCATAGATCAGTTGGCGCAGAATTCCGCGCTGGGTGAAGTTCTGGCCAGCGGGCTCAGGACATTGCGTGTTAATCCGCGCTGCAAAGAAGATGACCTGCGCGCCACCATGGAAGGGGCCGGAAGGGAAGTTGCTCACCGCATGGAGCGCTACCTTAGTGCCCTGGCCACGATTGCGTCGGCGGCCCCGCTGTTGGGTCTGCTGGGCACGGTCATCGGGATGATAGAGATTTTCGGCTCACAATCCCCGGCGACTGGCGCTGGCGGTGCCAATCCGGCGCAATTGGCGCACGGCATATCTGTCGCCCTGTACAACACCGCGTTCGGGCTGATGGTGGCAATTCCGTCGCTGATTTTCTGGCGCTACTTTCGGACCCGCGTCGATGCCTACCTGTTGACCCTGGAATTGGCAGCGGATCAGTTCGTCCGGCATCTCAACGGCTTGCGCGCCTCATCATGAAATTCCGCTCGCGTCCACACGAGGAACCGGAGATCAACCTGATTCCGTTCATTGATGTGCTGCTTGTGATCGTGATCTTCTTGATGCTCTCGACGACCTACAGCAAGTTTTCGGAACTTCAAATCAAGCTGCCCACGGCAGACGCGCAGGCACAACGTGATTACCCCAAGGAAGTCGTCGTGGCGGTGAGCAGCGATGGCCGCTATGTGGTGAACGGCACGGCCCTGGCGGGTCGCAGTGTGGAGGAAATTGCACTTGCGTTGGGCGAAGCTGCCAAGGCCGGAAAAGAGACTGTGGTCGTCATCCATGCCGACGCCAACGCGGTGCACCAATCAGTGGTGACCGTGATGGAAGCCGCCAGCCGCTCTGGCTTGAGTCAAATCACCTTCGCGACGCAGATGCTGGGGTCCGCAGGGGCTCGGTGAACGAACGCCGCACTGAGATCCCACTAACTACTGCCGTTCGGAGAGTTCGCCGCAGGCGGCGAGCCGCGTTTCGGCTCGTCTTCGTGTCGCAGCAACAGAACAAGACTACTGCGATCATGGGTACAAACCATGACGTTTGCCTATTCCATTTCTTTGGCATAATGCACTAGATGTAGTGGCCAATATGGTCGCCAACCACTACCGGTAGTGGCTAGGTACTTACCCCAATAGACCCAACATTTTCTGTCCACTTTATCGAAAGTCAACCCGTAGCAGGCTGCACGGCTCTAATATCTACTGCTTTCTTGAGGAACAAAATTCATGTCACAACAAACCCCGGAACAGACAAAAACAGAGGAGACCTTGGCGCCGCAGCAAATCAGCGAAGAGGTGCTGATCGAAAAGTACGGCAAGGGTGATGAGAAGACAATCATCGAGGTCAATCAACGCGTGGCACGAGCCTTAGCGGCGGTCGAGGCGCCGGAGACCCGCAAGCAATGGGAAGCCAAATTCCTGCAGGCTTTGCAGAACGGATTTTTGCCGGCCGGCCGGATTCAATCGGCCGCCGGAACGACCTTGTCGGCCACACTGATCAATTGCTTTGTGCAGCCGGTTGGCGATTCGATTGCGCACATCGAGGACGGTCATCCCGGCATCTATACCGCACTTACCGAGGCCGCTGAGACCATGCGTCGCGGCGGTGGCGTGGGATACGACTTCTCCCGGATCCGGCCCCGTGGCGCCTGGGTTGGCAGCACGCAAAGCAATGCCTCCGGACCGGTCAGTTACATGCGCGTCTTTGATCGCTCCTGCGAAACCGTCGAATCGGCCGGCGCGCGGCGTGGCGCCCAGATGGGTGTGCTGCGCTGCGACCATCCGGACATCGAAGAGTTCATTCATGCCAAGGACGCAGGCGACCTGAAGAACTTCAATATCTCTGTCGGCGTCAGCGACGCTTTTATGGCCGCCGTGCAGCAGGACCGCGAGTTCACGCTGGTGCACCGCGCCGAACCTGGCGCCGCGCAAAAGGCCGCGGGCGCCTACCAGGAAAAAGGCAGTGGCCTGTGGATCTATCGCAAGCTGGCAGCGCGCGAGTTGTGGGATCAGATCATGCGCTCCACCTACGATCACGCCGAGCCGGGTGTCCTGTTTCTGGACCACATCAACCGCGACAACAACCTGTCTTATTGCGAGACCATCGCCAGCACCAATCCCTGTGCCGAGCAGCCCCTTCCGCCTTACGGCTGCTGCTGTCTGGGTTCGATCGACCTGACGCGCTTCATCGTCGATCCATTTGAAGAAACAGCCCGCTTTGATGAGTCGGCCTTTGCGGACGTCGCGCGGGTGGCAACCCGCATGCTGGACAACGTGCTGGACGTGACGGTCTGGCCACTGCCACAGCAACAGCAGGAAGCACGCAGCAAGCGCCGTGTCGGTCTGGGCTACACCGGCCTGGGCGATGCACTGGTGATGCTGAACCTGCGCTACGACACCCAGCAAGCGCGCGACATGGCACGCAAGATTTCCGAGTTGATGCGCGATACGGCCTACGAGGCATCGGTGGAATTGGCGCGCGAGCGCGGCGCCTTTCCACTCTTCAACGCCGATCTCTACTTGAGCGGCCAGACCTTTGCCTCGCGTCTCCCCGCTTCGCTCAAGGAGCGCGTTCGCGCCCACGGTCTGCGCAATTCGCACCTGCTCTCGATCGCCCCGACCGGCACCATCAGCCTGGCCTTTGCCGACAATGCCAGCAACGGCATCGAGCCCGCCTTCAGCTGGACCTACACGCGCAAGAAGCGCATGATGGACGGCAGTTTCAAGGAATACGCGGTGGAGGATCACGCCTGGCGCCTGTATCGCCATCTGTATGGCGAAAGTGCTGCGCTGACACCGGCCTTCGTGACGGCACTCGAAATGAGCGCCCAGGCGCATGAAGCGATGGTGGCTGCCGTCGCACCCTTCATCGACACCGCCATCTCCAAGACCGTCAATGTCCCGGCTGACTATCCCTATGCCGAGTTTCAAAATCTGTACATGGAAGCCTGGCAATCCGGATTGAAGGGTCTGGCGACTTACCGCCCGAATTCCATCCTGGGCTCGGTCCTGAGCGTCACGCCGAACGTCACCCCGGTTACCACAGCGCCGCTGCAAATTGAAGGCACCAACCACCGCCTGTCGCTGGAGCGCCTGCCGGTTGCCGTGCTGTCATCGCTGCGCTGGCCGAGTCGTCCCGAGTTGCCTGCCGGCAATCCGGCATGGACCTTCATGGTGCAGCATCCGTTTGGCAGCTTTGCGCTGTTTGTCGGTGAACTCGCGCCCGAAGAGGGAGGCGCACCGAAACCTTTCGAAGTCTGGGTCAACGGCACCGATCAACCGCGCGGGCTCGGTGCACTGGCCAAGACACTTTCGATGGACTTGCGCGCCAATGACCCGGCCTGGCTGCAACTCAAGCTCGAAGCCCTGGCCACGGTGGCCGAAGAGCATTCGTTCGAAATGCCATTCCCGCCGCATGGCGAGCAGCGCCTTTTTCCCGGCGTGGTAGCTGCAACGGCAGCGGTCATCCGCTGGCGTTGCGACCAGCTCAAAGCGCTGGCCAGCGCCGACACCCAGGTTCCGACACCCGTGCTGGACGCCATGTTCAGTCGCGGCGAGCCGCAAACCGGGCCCTCGGGCACCCTGGCCTGGGCGGTTGACGTAGACAACCCTGCCACAGGAGAGTCGTTCACGGTGACACTCAAGGAGGTCAACCTTCCGGGTCAGGACGGCGTGTTGGTGACGCGCCCGTGCGCCGTTGGATTTTCCGGCAACTACCCGCGCGCCCTCGATGGGCTGGCCCGTTTGCTGTCACTCGATATGCGGGTCATCGATCCAGCCTGGATCGGCATGAAGTTACGCAAGCTGCTCAACTATGCCGAGCCACTGGGTCATTTCATGGCGTTCGTGCCCGGACTGCCGCACGGCGAACGCCGGCAACAGACCTGGCCCTCAACAGTGGCCTATATTGCGCGCCTCATCATCCATCGCTACGCCATGCTCGGCATCCTTGACGAAGAAGGCTTCCCCTTGCGCGAAATGGGTGTGCTTGACGCACCAAAGAACCATGACGCGCCCAGTACCATGGCCGGCAAGGCCTGCCCCGAGTGCGGCAACCCGACCGTCATCCACAAGGATGGCTGTGACTTCTGCACCGCCTGCGGCTACGTCGGGCAGTGCGGCTGAGGCGCTTGTGCGCTGCTGATTCAGTCGCGCACGACCAGCACCGGCAGCTTGGTGTGCGACAGCACAGCTTGCGTCACGCTGCCGAGCACCAGTTTCTCCAGGCCGCTACGGCCGTGTGAGCCCATCACAATCAAATCGGCCTGTATGGACTCGGCCGCCTCGACCACACCGCGCCAAGCCGCGTGTGACTCGATGATGGACGTCTCGACGCTGACCGCAGCCTGCTCGAACGCCAATTTGGCGGCTTTGATCGCCGCGTTGGCTTCGGCCGTTGCCGCACTTAGGTACTCGGCCTGACCGTAGGCAAAATCGGTGCCGACGCCGGTGAACGGATAGGGATCGATGACAAAAATCGCCGTCACGCGACTGTTGAAGGCCTTGGCCAGCTGAATCGCCTTGTCAACCGCCAATTGTGCGGTCAAGGAGCCGTCTACGGGAACGAGGATGTGTTTGAACATGACAAAACCTCCTTTGGTTTGCATCAGTATCCGATCAACCCTGCCGCGACACCTTGACGGTTATCAAGCGCGCCTCAATTAGGAGGCAGCTCGCTTCACGCAAACCCGTGCATCACCCTGCTCTCCTGCTCCTGCACCTTGAACTGGTTGAAGCGCGGCGTGCCACGCCGACAGGCAGGTGCAAAAAGTGGATCAGTCCTTTTCTGGAGACTCTAATATCTTTAATCGGTCCTTGAAAAAAGGACAGATAGTCGCCTAAACTGATGACCATCATGTCTTTGCATCCGGTCCTTCTTGAAAAACTCAACGCTGCGTTATTGCCCGTGGCGCCGACCAGCATGACCACGCGCGACGCCCAGTTGCCAGTAGTGCCGGGCAAAGTGCACGCGGTGATCGGCATGCGCCGTGCCGGCAAGACCACTTTTTTGCATCAGTTGCTGGCCCAGCAACGCCGACTGTTGGCGCCGGAGCGTGCGCTGTATCTGAGCTTCGATGACGACCGTCTGGCAGGGCTGGGCGCAGACCAGTTGTCCTTGCTGCTGGAAGAGTATTACCGCCGATACCCGGAGCTGCGTGGGCGCGAAACCGTGCATTGGTTCCTCGACGAGATCCAGTTAATGCCGGGTTGGGAGCGTTTTGTGCGCCGTGTCATGGACTCCGAAAAGGTGCAAATCGTTGTCTCTGGTTCCTCTGCGCGCATGCTCTCGCGTGAGGTGCACACCTCCCTGCGTGGACGCGGCATGGAAACCATCATCCGGCCCTTCAGCTTCCGCGAATTCCTGCGCCATCGAGGTGAAGAGCCAAAGCATGAGCCGGCGCGCTGGACCAGCAGCACGCGCTCGAAGATCGAAAAGCGCTTCGGTGAGTTCCTGCGCGAGGGCGGTTTCCCGGAAGTGCAGGGGCTGGCGCCGTCGTTGCGCGTCGATCTTTTGCAAGGCTATGTCGATACCGTGCTGTTCCGCGACGTGGTGGAGCGCTATGGCGTCTCGCAGGTGGCGGCGCTGCGCTGGCTGATTCGACAGTGCCTGCGCAACCCGGCGGGCGCGCTGTCGGTTCATCGTCTGCACCTCGACCTGAAGGCCCAAGGCCTTGGCATAGCCAAAGATGCGGTGCACGCCCTGTTTGGCTATCTGCAAGATGCTTTCCTGATCGACGCCGTGCCCTTGGTCACCGAGTCCGAGCGGCAGCGCAACACCAATCCGCGCAAGGTGTATCCGGTTGATACCGGCATGATTGCAGCGTTTGACGCCAGTGGCCGCTCCAATGTCGGGCACGCACTGGAGTGTGTGGTGCATGACGAACTGGCACGGCGCAAACTCGTCATGGGCTATGTGCGTACTGCACGCGGATTTGAAGTTGATTTTCAGGCTCGCAGTGCTGAAGGTGCGCAGCAACTGATCCAGGTCTGCGCCGATATTTCAGA
>CAIVLG010000041.1 GCA_903906695.1 uncultured beta proteobacterium
AACTTGTTAGTGACTAACGTCTGAATTCACCGGACCTGCGCGGCTTTTCGCGCAGGTCCGGTGGAATGATGGGTTGGGCGGCAACGTTTCATACTAAATGACCACCTTCCCGATAGCAGCATTGAAGTGAGAAGCCGCCTCTTCGCAGGCCTGACGAACATGCCCTTCGGCAATAGCGATGGAATTTTCACCCGCATGGGTTACAGCAACTGTGAAGTATGGGTCTCCGTCGCCATCTTCTTCCTCGACTACCTGTGCTGCGCTCAATTCAGAAGCTTGAAACACTTGTACCTCTTTTCGGAATGGGAAGCGCTTGATCATCGAAACTGACTTATCTGGTAAGACCTCGATTTTTACACACGGCTTTTTGGCAAAGTAGTTCGCAGCTCCTAAGCCGCAAGCCCAAAACGCTGCGAGCACAACGGGCATAAACCAGCTTGGGTAAAAGTCGGGGTTGTCCGGCGGATAGATTTGGATACTCGAAGAGCCGTCTCGGAAAAGGATGTATGTAAATGCTGAGCACATTGCAAGGAAGAGGAAGCAAATTCCCCAACCAAATGCGGCAATGTTGTTTCGAAGCTTCATGGCTGCCTTGCCGCCCAACGTAAAGGTGACCGGCACGTTGCGGCAAGGGGCCGCAACGTGTCCGAGTCGACCGACCTGTTAGGCTGCATCGGGCGGTGCGGGTCGTGCATCGAATTTTTCAGGCGGTGCGGGCAAGAACCGCTGGAGGGGCTTCGCCACCGACGTCCCGAGTATGTATTCAATTGCGTCGCGCACGGTCTTGGCGGCGCCAGGAGCGTCAGCAAGCCCGCTGGTGACAGCGGCCACGATCACGAGCGCGCCCACAATCTTCGACCAAGAGGGTTTGTCGGCTTGCGCCTCGGTGCGAGCCTCGGTGAGGTACAGCTCGAGTCGGACGACTTCTTCTGGCGCGAGCGACGTTGAGGATTGAATCTGCGCAAGGGCCGCGTCAATGAGCTCAACGACTCTGTCGGAACTCACATTCGAGGGTTTAAAAACCTCATCGTCTGATGCTTCCTTGGCCCGCAGCAGGCTAGAGGCTCTTCTTGCCAAAGAGCGTAGCTTCTCCAGATTGACGATCGCCACGTGCAAAGATACCTGGCTTTCGCCGAAAAGGCTCTTTCCGTTGCCACCGAAGCCAAGAGACCGAGAAATTGCGGCCGCCAAGCTCACGCGCTCACGGGTTCTAGCCTGGGCCATGCGAAGTCTAAGAAAAACCAGTGCAACCTGCTCGGCAAGTTTGCCCTGCGCGTCGAGGTGCTCTAGTTCTCGCGTGAACGCTCTTCCGAGGCGGTCGGCCTCTTGCCTGAAGGAGGCAAAGTCCTCACCAAAGGTGGAGAGAGCTTTCAGAGACTCCTCGGCGCCTGGCAGCCGCAAGGCAGCACCAAACCCGAACACGAGGATGTCCTCTTCGTTCGCTGCAAGGGCAACAAAGTGGCTCTCGATTGCTTCGACTTTGTCTGCGAACTGACTGACTTCGTACCATTCCATGGTGTATGCAGCCTAACGTTCAAGGTGACCGGCGCTGCGCGGCTTCATCGCGCAGCGTCCAGTGAGCGAAGCGAACGGGCCGGGTTGGGCCTCAAAGCGTGCCGCAAAGAAAGCCTCGCAAGCTACTACTGACACCGCCTGCCGCGTAAGTGACCGTGTGTGCATTTGCATCAACGGATACAACCCGTATTGCAGGGTGCATTCGGTCGATGTAGGTGTCTGGGTGATCGTAGATTCCGCGCATAAACGCAACGGGCATTAAGTAGTAGAGCGCTGCGCTTCCGCATACCCAAAGCTCGTATTCGGCGCTAAGCGTGTTGGGGTTGATGTTGAATTTGAACTTTCCGGGGGTGCTTAGATTTCGTGAGCAAAAGCGAACGTGAACAAGAGCTTTACCAATTCGCGCCTTGGCATTCCCTGCTGAGACAATGCTCGCTCCATTCGCCACTTTGGCAAGTGCGGCATTTTTTTCAGACGTGCTCATCGGAGTCCTTGTCTTGAGACCTAACCCGCATATTTCACACTATTGCACTGTATGACCTGATTGGTGCTGATTTTGGTACTGGGCAGGGCTCAAGTGAGCGTTTTGTAGGCATAGCCCCGTCTTTGGTTGGGAATTGAGCCGGTTTGGGTACAAGTTCCCCCACCCCGACTTGGGTTGCGGGCCTTCTTGGCGTCATCGTGCGGGCCAGGCACTGTATGGAATTCATGGTGAGCGCAGCTCATTCATAGCGTGCACAAAGATGTCGGCGCTGGGCCAGTTGGAGGCAAAGTACAGGCGAATTCGCCTCGTGTTGCGTGTGATGACGCCACCGAGCTTGAGCAGCTTGTTGCGCAGCGTATCGACCTGGGCTTTGGCCAAGGCGCTGCCTTGCAGCGCCAGAGCACGCAGTCTCTCGATGAGCACGTAGCCCAGAGCGGCCAGCAACATACGAAACTGGTTGCTTTGAAAGTGCTGGCAACTCGTGCGTGTGGCAAATAGGCCGACCTGGGCCTCCTTAATCCGGTTCTCGGCCTCACCGCGCTGGCAGTACAGATCGTCGTACAGTGCCTGGGGTTCACCGGTGAGGTTTGTCACCACGTAGCGCGGGTTGTTGCCTTGCTCGGCGTACTCCAGCCTTGTGATCACCCGACGCTCTTTGGCCCAGCTCTGGGCGGCATACACAAACTCCCCGACCTCGCGCTGCTTGAGTCCGGTTTGCTTAAAGCTGTCCTTCATGCTGAGTTCGAGGAATTCGGTGATGCTCTGTAGGCGCGGGTTGCGAGCCAGACCAATGATGTAGTTCACCTCTGTTCGCTCGCAGTAGTTGATGATGCGCTGCCTGCAAAAGCCTGAATCACCACGAAAGATGACGCGCACCTTGGGCCAAACCTGGCGCAGACGTTTGACCAGCAGTTTGAGAATGCCAGCGGCGTGCCTGGCGCCATCGATACGACTGGGGCGCAGGTACGCGCACAGCAGTTGTTGACCGCAGAACACGTACAGCGGCAAATAGCAGTAGCTGTCGTAGTAGCCGTGAAAGAAGCGTCCCTCTTGCTGTCCATATAGCGGGTTGTCGGTGGCGTCAAAGTCCAAGATCAATTCTTCGGGTGCAGCTTTGAAGCTGGCGATGAATTGTTCGAGCAGTACTTGATGCAGCCTCCCTGCGCTAGCACGATCAGCCCACTTCTCTAGGCGGCACAGGGTTGGAGCGCTTGCCACCTCCCGGTCAACACCGACTGCCGTTTGCATCGCCACGTCTTGGCGCAGTCTGGCGTGGTCATTCAAGTCTTCCCATCCAAGAGCCAACCCATAGACGCGCTGGCGCAGCATGTCGCGTACGCCATGAGTGATAA
>CAIVLG010000042.1 GCA_903906695.1 uncultured beta proteobacterium
CGAACTGGAATCAGCGGCTCAACACGCTTCCAAAACTCATCGGAGACTTCCCATGCTTTCGGCTTTGACATCTTCTCCTCCACACGCGGGAATCGCGCATGGAAGGTCATTATATTTTATTTACGGATAGATTCTAAGACCGCAATGGGTAGGTTGTGGGATTTGACCATCTACTTTTGACCGACTGCTTCCAGCCCTCACCGGGTCGCCACCTGCCGCCTACAGGGGCGAATTACGAGACCGAGTTTCGCGACAGACGGTCAACACCCGCGAACTTCCGTCCAAGCAGCACCGGTCATTGAAGTGGTGCCGGTGAATAAGTAATTCTTCCATCAGCATCCCCCAAACGGGGGATATGCAATCAGTACCTTTAGTGCCAGAATTACAGTTGTCGTTTGAGCCATCCGCTCAGGGTGTATTCGACAAACGACAACCAGCTGCCTTTTCGGGAAGGCAGAAAACCTGGAACGAACTGATGGAACAACTTCGAACGACAACCCCTGCCGGCTCCTTGCGTCCGAAGTATCTATTCATCTTGGCTGTGTGGAGCGTGTTGATTGGCGCATCGCTGGCTTGGAATATCCGTCACGAGACCGATGAAACGCTGAGCAAGGCCTTTAGCATTGCTCAAAGCCATATTGACAAAGATATTGCCTTGGCAAAATGGGTCGCTTCCCATGGTGGCGTGTACGTAGCGCCAACAGCTGCCACGCCACCCAATCCCTATCTCGACATTCCCAACCGTGATGTCGTCACAACAGATGGCAAGGCGCTCACGCTACTGAATCCGGACTATTCACTGCGCTTGCTGCATGAGTCTTTTGACAGGGATTCACCTGTAAAAAGCCACATCACCAGTCTCAAACCCATCAACCCAAATAGCGTGGCCGACCCTTGGGAGAAAGATGCGCTTGAACGCTTTGAAAAAGGTGTCAAAACCGTCTCCGAGGTATATGCATCAGGTGGAAAACGCCACTTGCGGTTAATGGTTCCGTTCTTCGTCGAGCCGGATTGCCTCAAATGTCACCGCGAGCAGGGCTACCGGCCTGGCCAGGTTCGCGGGGGAATCAGCGCCGATGTCTCCATGCAGATGTTTCAGGCCGAAGAGCGGAAACAAATCCTCAATCAAATCGGTTCGCATGGTCTGATTTGGCTGCTTGGACTGCTTGGGACCGGGGGCTTCTACCGTCGCGAGCGCAATTTGGATGCTGCTCGAAAAATTGCCCAAGACCAGGTCTTTGAGCGCGAAGCCCTGTTCAGAAACTACTTCGAACTGGGTCGGGTTGGCATGTGCGTTACATCCCTTGAACACAAATGACTGCGCGTCAACCGCTGTTTGTGCGACATGCTTGGGTATTCAGAAGATGAACTAACCCGCATGACGTGGTCAGCGTTGACCCATCCAGATGACCTGAATTTGGACTTGGCTCAATTCAAGAGGTTGCTCGAAGGTACCATAGAAAGCTACGACCTGGATAAGCGGTTTATCCACAAAGATGGCAGCATTGTGTACACCCATCTGACAGCAACTTGCCAGCGCAAGATTGATGGCACAGTGGACTACGTCATTTCTTCGCTGGATGACATCACGCGGCGCAAACAGTGGGAAGAACGGGTCCATCGGTTCGCGTTCTACGACTCTCTGACCGAGTTGCCAAACCGTCGTCTGCTTGAGGACCGCTTGAACCTGACCATGGCCGCCAGCCGGCGCAGCGCACGTTATTGCGCCCTGATGTTTCTGGATTTGGATCAGTAGTGTCCCAACGTTCTTCAGAGGAGAACGAGCTGACTGGTCTCGAGATCCGGATCGGAATTTGTTGAGGGTGGCGTAAGTAGTTGATTTATTGGAATAGTTTCAAACATGGACAGGCTCAGGATTTGTAGGATTTC
>CAIVLG010000043.1 GCA_903906695.1 uncultured beta proteobacterium
AGCCAGGGAACCGCCGCAAGCGTGGGCTGAAAGCCGGCGAACCAGGCGACCATGGAGTAATTGGTGGTGCCCGATTACCCATAGAGGTCAGGCCGTTTCAACGTTGCCTGTGCAGAAGCGGCAGTACCTGAACGGGTGACGGTCTGCAGCAGACTCTGCATCATGAAGGCGTTGCGCGCATCGATGACACGCATTGACTCATCGAGCTCAGGTACTTTGGTTTCGATCAGGAGTTTTCCTTTTTGCTCGGTCACCTTGGCGATCAGCCATGGGTTGATGCGGTAGCCGCCGTTGGCAAAAACCGAGTAGGCTGAAATCATCTGCATTGGCGTCACCGAGCCGGCGCCAAGGGCCATCGTCAGGTAAGCGGGATGTTTTTCTTCGTCAAAACCAAAACGTGTGATCCATTGCTGAGCATTTTGCGCGCCCACGGCCTGCAGAATGCGGATCGAGATCATGTTCTTCGATTTGGCCAAGCCTTGGCGCAGGGTCATGGGACCCTCGAACTTGCCGTCGTAATTCTTTGGCTCCCACGGCTGGCCTCCGGTGACGCCGGCATCAAAGAATAGCGGTGCGTCGTTGATCACCGTGGCCGGGGTAAAGCCCTTTTCCAGAGCGGCGGAATAGATAAATGGTTTGAAACTCGAACCCGGCTGACGCCAGGCCTGGGTCACATGATTGAACTTGTTCTTTTCAAAATCAAATCCGCCCACCATGGCCTTGATCGAGCCGTCACGCGGATCCATCGCCACGAAGGCGCCTTCGACTTCGGGAAGTTGGGTGATTTCCCAGGTGTTCTTGGGCGTTTTGCTGACTCGAATTACAGCACCACGTCGAATCTTGATGTTGGGCGCCGCCTTGTCCGACAAACCCGATTGAGCGGGTCTGAGGCCTTCGCCGGTGATGTCAACGGTTTCCCCGCTCTGTCGCACCGCTTTGATATGTCTGGCGTCAGCCTCCAGCACCATGGCTGACATGACGTCCCCATTGTCGGGATGGTCGTCCAGTGCGTCGTCGATCGCGTCTTCGAGCTCCTGCGGATTGACTGGCAGGGTGACAAAGGTTTCGGGACCGCGATACACCTGCCGGCGCTCAAAATCCATCAGTCCACGCCGCAATGCCTTATAAGCCACCTCTTGCTGACTGGCGCGCAGGGTCGTGTATACATTGAGACCACGGGTGTAGGTCTCGTCGCCATACTGTGCATACATCAACTGACGCACGGTTTCAGCTGCGTATTCGGCATGCACCCTGGTGTTATCCGAACTGCTTCTGACTTTCAAGTCTTCTTTCTTCGCGACAGCGGCCTGGTCTGCTGTAATGAAGCCGTTTTCCACCATCCGCTCAATGATGTGCAACTGGCGGGCGCGCGCCCGTTTTGGATTGGTGATCGGGTTGTAGGCCGATGGCGCTTTGGGCAATCCCGCCAGCATGGCCGCCTCAGCGATGGTCAGCGCTTTCAGCGGCTTGTCAAAATACGCTTCTGCAGCGGCTGCAAAGCCGTAGGCGCGGTTGCCGAGAAAGATTTGATTCATGTAGATCTCAAGAATCTGGTCTTTTGTCAACATATGTTCAAGCTTGAAGGTCAGCAGGATTTCATAAATCTTGCGGGCATATGTTTTTTCCGATGACAGATAGACATTGCGTGCCACCTGCATCGTGATGGTCGATGCGCCCTGGCTCTTGAAATGCCCCAGGTTGGCAAGGCCCGCCCGCAGCATGCCTCGATAGTCCACCCCACCGTGCTCGTAAAATCGCGCATCTTCAATCGCCAGCACGGCGTCCGTCATAACCTTGGGTATCTCCTTGATCGGGGTCAGGTGCCGACGCTCCTCGCCAAACTCCCCGATCAGGGTTCCTTCTGCCGAGAAGACACGCAACGGCAATTTCGGACGGTAATCTGACAGCTCCGAAATATCGGGCAAGTGCGGGAACGCGAACGCAAGTGCAATTGCGACCATGATCAGTATCGACACGGCCGCCGCCAGCAGCATGCCGCCTGTCCACAGGCCAAGGCGCAGTAGCGTCCAAGTTGCACGCTTGGGCGGATTCAAACCCTGGGTTGACGGGGTTTCGCTGGGCGAGCGTTTGGAAGGCATAAGAACTCAGTGAAAACGCATGGACTTCGTAAGAACAATGTGTGGGCCTCTTTGGCGCGGTAGTATCCGCTATTCTGGCGCGTTCGCATCGTGCTGAATGCGGCTTGGCTGTTGCAGTTAAGATTCGGCATCCAAGCGTCTACTTTTGGCAACGTTCAGAAGTTCAAGAAATTGAAATAGTTTTTGCCCGACAAGGTGCTTGCTGATAGCATTGAAGTGGATTCTTAAGTTCTTCCGATTATTGTATGGCCTGTTTTGGGGGATGGTTTTGATCTCTTTGGGATCTTTGTTTAGCCGCAAACCGGCACCCATGCTGGGTCTGGACATCAGTTCATCCAGTGTCAAACTGGTTGAGTTAGGTCGGGACAAGGCCGACAATCTGGTGCTCGAGCGTTGCGCCATTGAGCCGCTTGAACGCGGCTGGATCACCGATGGCAACATCGAAAAGTTCGACGAAGTCGCCGAGGCTGTTCGCCGGTTGGTGAAGAAGAGCGGAGCCAGGACAAAGAATGTGGCGATGGCGTTGCCGCCATCGGCCGTGATCACCAAGAAGATCATATTGCCAGGCGGTTTGTCGGACCAGGAACTGGAAGTGCAGGTCGAAGTTGAAGCCAACCAGTACATCCCGTTTCCGTTGGATGAAGTCAGTCTTGATTTTTGTGTGGTCGGACCCAGTGCGACTTCTGTAGGTGACATCGAAGTACTGATTGCCGCGTCGCGCAAGGAGAAGGTCCAGGATATTCAGGGTTTGGCCGAGGCGGCCGGTTTGAAGCCGGTTATCGTTGATGTGGAATCTTATGCATCGCGACTGGCGACCAACCGTCTGATTGAAAATTTTCCTGACAAGGGCAAGGGAAGCATCGTTGCCTTGTTTGAGGTAGGCGCTCTGACCACCAGCATGCAGGTCATTCGCAATGACGAGGTTTTGTACGACCGCGACCAAGCCTTTGGCGGTGCCCAGCTGACGCAGTTGATTGTGCGTCAGTTCGGCTTTTCCCTGGAAGAGGCTGAAAGCAAGAAGCGAAGTGGTGAGCTGCCCGAGGACTATGAAGCCAGCGTATTGCGGCCATTCGTAGACAGCATGGTGCACGAAATTGGTCGAGCCTTGCAGTTCTTCTTTACCAGTACGCCCCACAACAAGGTCGATTGCGTCATGTTGGCGGGCGGCTCCGCAGCCTTGCCCGGCCTGACAGCGGCAGTCACCGAGCACACCTCGTTCCCTTGCACTCTGGTCAATCCATTTGAAGGCATGGAAATTGGTCCTGATGTCCGCCTGAAGAAGATGACGCGTGAGGCGCCTTCTTACCTCACCGCGTGCGGATTGGCGTTGCGGAGGTTTATGCAGTGATCCTGATCAATCTGCTCCCGCACCGCGAGGCGGCACGCAAGCGACGCCAGGATACATTCAATGTGAGTTTGGGTGCTTCCGCACTGGTGGGCGGTTTGCTCGCCGGCATGGTCTATCTCTGGTACCAAACCCAGATCACCGCGCAACAAGGAAGAAATCAGGTGTTGCAGGCCGAAATCACGCGCTTTGATACGCAAATCAAGGACATTGCCGGTCTTGAAACTGAAATCGCTGCCCTGCGGGCACGCCAGCAAGCGGTGGAGGACTTGCAGGCGGACCGCAATCTGCCGGTTCACCTGCTAACCGAACTGGTCAGGCAGTTGCCCGACGGTGTTTACGTCAACAGCATGCGCCAGGAAAACCAGAATGTCACGCTGCAAGGCGTTGCACAGTCCAATGAGAGGGTGTCGGAGTTGTTGCGAAATTTAAGCAATAACACCCCATGGTTTACCAAGCCCGAGTTGGTCGAAATCGTTGCCGGCAGTGTGGCACTGACGCCCAGGGATCAGCGTCGCGTTGCGAATTTCACCATTCGCGTGCGCCTGACGCGCGCCAGCGAGGCTGAAAAACTGAGGCTCGCCGCAGGTCCCGCCGCTGCGCAGAGCGCGGCTTCATCCCCTGTCAAGAAATAGGGGCCTGACGATATGGCAAGCAATTTACAACTGAAATTCGACCTTCCGGCACTGTCGGAAAAGTTGCTGGGTCAGTTCCAGGACCTCGATCCCAAGGATCCGTCCAACTGGCCAGTCTTTCCGCGCTATGCCCTGTTTGTCGGCGTAGCAGTGCTGTTTATGGTCGTGCTATGGTTCTTGTGGTTGAACTCGTCGCAGTTGGAGTTGGAGACCGAACAGGCCAAAGAAATCAAGTTGCGCGAGGAGTACAAGGTCAAACTGGGCAAGGCCGTCAACCTTGAAGCCCTCAAGAAGCAACGTGAGCAGGTGCAACAGTACGTCACACAATTGGAGAAGCAGTTGCCGAGCAAGGCAGAGATGGATGCATTGCTCTCAGATATCAACCAGGCCGGTCTGGGGCGCAGCCTGCAGTTTGACCTGTTTCGACCGGGGCAAGTCGTTGTCAAGGACTACTATGCCGAATTGCCGATCGCGGTGCGCGTGACCGGGCGTTACCACGACATTGGCGCTTTTGCCTCTGATATTGCAAATCTGTCGCGGATCGTGACGCTGAACAATGTGGCCGTAGTGCCAGGCAAGGACGGGGCTTTGACGATGGATGCCACGGCCAAGACCTTCCGCTATCTGGATGCCGATGAGGTTGCGTTGCAGCGCAAGGCCGCCGCTCCGAAAGGGGCTGGCAAATGAGGGCTGCGCCTGCATTTTTCCTGCTGGCGGTGGCTGTCCTGCTTGCTGCCTGCGGCGCCTCCGGCGAAGATGAGTTGCGCCAGTGGATGACTGAGCAGAAGAGTCAGACCCGACCCAGGATCGCCCCGATTTCGGAGCCCAAGCAATTCTTGCCCGCAAGCTATGATCAGGTCGCAACCATGGAGCCTTTCAGCAATCAGAAGCTGACGCAGGCTTTGAGGCGCGAGTCGACGCAGGCGGCGGTCAATGGTGCCCTGATTGCGCCGGAGCTGGCGCGTCGTCGTGAGGCTTTGGAGTCGTTCCCGCTGGACTCGATGACGCTTGTCGGAAGCATGACCAGATCCGGTCAGCCGGTTGCACTTTTGAAGGTCGAAAATTTGCTTTACCAGGTGCGCCCTGGCAACTATCTCGGGCAAAACTATGGGCGCGTGATCAAGATTGCCGAGACCGAGGTGACACTGCGCGAAATCGTGCAGGATGCCACTGGTGAGTGGATTGAACGCACTGCTACCTTGCAGCTGCAAGAGAGGTCGAAATGAACAATCAGAATTTGAGGACGATGAGGCGATTGTGGTGGCGAGGCGGTCTGCTGCTGGCGATCATGCTGGTGACATTCATGGCGCGGGCGCAAACCGCCATTGAGGCCGTGTCCGCTTCAATTCAGGGTGGTGTCGAAGTCGTACGCATTGATCTGACACAGCCGCTTGAGGTTCTACCCGCGGGTTTTTCGATTCAGTCCCCGGCTCGGATCGCCCTTGATTTTCCTGGCATAGCCAACGCCATGGGCCGCTCCACCATTGAGCTCAATCAGGGCAACTTGAGGTCGGTCAACGTGGTGCAGGCTGGCGACCGGACACGCGTCGTGCTCAATTTGAAGCAACCAGCGCCCTATAAGGCGCAAATACAGGGCAAGACCCTGCTGGTGGTACTGGAGGCTGTCGCTGCGTCTTCGCCTTCTACTGGCGCGCCGCCCGTGTTTGCAGAAAACCGCAACCGCGATACGCTGGCGCTGAAAGATTTGGATTTTCGCCGTGGCGACGAAGGCTCGGGCCGGATTGTGGTGGACTTGCCGAACAATCAGGTCGGCGTCGACATTCGTCAGCAAGGGGAATCTCTGGTGGTCGAGTTCCTGAAATCGACTCTGCCTGAGGGCATGCGCAGGCGCCTGGATGTGACCGATTTCGGCACGCCAGTGCAGACCGTGACGACTTTCCAGGTCGGGGACCGGGTACGCATGTTGATTGAGCCGAAAGGGCAATGGGTTTACAGCGCTTATCAGAGCGATCAGCAGTTTGTCGTGGAGGTCAAGGTCTTGAAGCTTGATCCTTCAAAATTGACGCAGGGAACAGGCTACAACGGACAAAAACTCTCTCTCAATTTCCAGAATATCGAGGTCCGTTCCCTGTTGCAGGTGATCGCCGACTTTACCAACTTCAACATCATTACCTCTGACTCCGTGACGGGCGGAGTCACCCTCAGATTGCAGGATGTGCCGTGGGACCAGGCGCTGGACATCATTTTGCAGGCCAAGGGGCTGGGCATGCGAAAGAACGCCAACGTGATCTGGATCGCGCCGAAAGATGAAATCCTGGCCAAGGAGAAGCTCGAACTCGAATCCAAGGTGGCGTTGCTCAATCTGGAGCCGGTTCGCACACAGTCATTCCAGATGAACTATGCCAAGGCCGAGGACATGGCCAAACAGTTGACGGGCGGGGGAGGCGGTGAGAAAAGTTCGGGACGCGCCTTGAGCGCGCGCGGCAGCGCGACCGCCGATCCACGTACCAATCAGCTGTTCGTCACCGACGTGGCATCAAGGCTGGAGCAGATTTCGCAACTGCTGCAAAAGCTCGACGTGGCCGTGCGTCAAGTCATGATCGAGGTGCGGATCGTCGAGGCGACTGATACCTTTGGCAAATCGCTGGGTGTCAAGTTTGGTTCGACTGACCTCAGAGCCAACAAGGGCGGAGACGGCGGCTATCAATTGTCCGGCGATACCCGCGTTGCCTTTGGCACCAGTTACAGCAACGTCGTGGCTTCCAGCGGTGCCGGCGGAACGGTGGACACCTCAGGCAATTTTGTGAACTTGCCCGCCAGCGCCATGGGCATGGGCAACGTGGCTACTTTTGGCGTATCGATCTTCAATGCCGTCGCCAATCGATTCCTGAATCTCGAGATATCGGCGCTGGAAGCAGAAAGCAAGGGACGCGTCGTGTCCAGTCCGCGGGTGGTTACGGCCGACGGCAAGAAAGCTTCGATCAAGCAGGGCGAGCAGATACCGTATCAGAATTGCACCAGTACAACGGGTTGCACCACCGAGTTCAAAGATGCCAATCTTCGTCTCGAAGTAACACCCCAGATTACGCCCGAGGGCACCATCATCATGGATCTGGACGTCAGCAAGGACACCCGGGGTGCCGACGCGGGCAATGCTGGGCCCGCCATCAACAAGAAAAATGTCACAACTCAGGTGCTGGTCGACAATGGCGGCACGGTCGTGATTGGAGGCATCTTCGAACTTGAAGAGGTCGCCGACGAGGCCAAGGTGCCCTGGTTTGGCGATTTGCCAGGTGTAGGTAACCTGTTCAAGAACAAGTCGCGCACACAGAACAAGAAAGAATTGTTAGTGTTTGTAACGCCAAGAATCATTGCAGACAAGGTTGGCACGCGTTGAGTCGAGAATCGATCGCAGGAATATTGAATATGAATTTGATCAAATACTTTGGTGCCCTCCTTATGCTGGCCCTGCTTTCGGCCTGTGGTGGTGGTGGTGGCAGTGCCGGTACCAGTTCTGGCGCTTCGACGGTCATACCCTTGTTTACGTCGGCACCGGCCTCGCTCACATTGGCCAGTGGTACAACGAGCGTTAGTTATGACGTCAGCGGTGGCGTCGCCCCTTACTCGGCAAGCCCCGACACGCCAGCCCTGATCAGCGTGTCGTTGAATGGGTCTTCATTCACAATTGCCGCTGCCGCGGGAAACAGTGGCAGCGGTGCTGTCGTTGTCACGGATTCCAAAGGGACAAAGGTCAGTATTTTGGTCACGGTGCCCGCGCCGACAGCAATGTTCAGCACTGCGCCAGCGAGTCTGACGCTGCCCATAGGAGCGAGTTCCAGCGCCTATCCAGTGACAGGCGGCACGGGGCCATACGCTGCGGTCAGCACCAGTCCGGGGGTTGTGAGTGCATCGATCCCTACCGGGTCGAACTTCCTGACCATCACGGCTTTGCCAGGCACGAGCGGCGGCGCAGCCAACGTCATCGTATCGGACACAAAGGGCGCGCAACTGACGATTGCGGTGACGGTGCCGGTACCGGCGACCCTGTTCAGCACCGCACCGGCGAACCTGACGCTGGCCATAGGAGCGAGTTCCAGCGCCTATCCAGTGACAGGCGGCACCGGGCCATACTCTGCGGTCAGCACCAATCAGTCGCTCGTGAGCGCATCGATTCCGACCGGGACAAACCTGCTCACGATCTCGGCGCTGCCGGGTACGACAGGCGGTACAGCCAACGTGATCGTATCGGACTCCAAAGGCACTCAGCTGACGATTGCAGTCACGGTGCCGGCACCGGCGACCTTGTTCAGCACCGCACCGGCGAACCTGACGCTGGCCATTGGAGCGACCTCTAGCGCCTATTCGATCACGGGTGGAATAGGCGCCTACACAGCAGTCAGCACCAACCAGGCGCTGGTGAGCGCATCGATTCCGATCGGGACGAACCTGCTCACCATCTCGGCGCTGCCGGGCACAACAGGCGGCACAGCCAACGTGATCGTATCGGACTCAAAAGGCACACAACTGACGATTGCAGTCACGGTGTCGCCGCCTGCGACCCTGTTCAGCACCGCACCGGCGAACCTGACGCTGGCCATTGGCGCGACCTCCAGCGCATATTCAGTCACTGGTGGTATAGGCGCCTACACAGCAGTCAGCACCAACCAGGCGCTGGTGAGCGCATCGATTCCGATCGGGACTAACCTGCTGACAATCTCGGCGCTGCCGGGCACGACGGGCGGTACAGCCAATGTGATCGTATCGGACTCCAAAGGTAATCAACTGACGATAGCGGTCACGGTGCCGACGCCGGTTGGTTTGTATGTCGACGCCCCTGCAAATCTCACCATTGGCATTGGTGCGCCCGGCAATATCTACACGATTTCGGGTGGCACGGGGCCCTACACGGCAGTCAGCAGCAACGCCGCAGTGGTGACTTCAACAACGCCAGCTTTGAATGGAAAATTTGTGATTCAGGGCGTAAGCGTTGGCAATGCTTCTGTGACCGTCAAGGATGCATTGGGCATTGCGATAACGATTTCGGTCACAGTGCCTGCACCTACAGCTTTGTTCAGCACCGCGCCGGCGACTTTACAAATCTTGAGTGGTACGACCAATTTCTACACCGTATTTGGGGGAACCCAGCCCTATGTCGTCAACACAAACGGGGTCATCGCCAAGGCTGTACTCAGTGGAACCAGCCTTGCCATTTCGGGTTTGTTAATCGGCCATCAAACTGTTGCTGTGAGTGATGCCAAGGGCGCTGTGATTACCATCGATGTGACAGTGAATCAGGGGATG
>CAIVLG010000044.1 GCA_903906695.1 uncultured beta proteobacterium
GAAATCCTACAAATCCTGAGCCTGTCCATGTTTGAAACTATTCCAATAAATCAACTACTTACGCCACCCTCAACAAATTCCGATCCGGATCTCGAGACCAGTCAGCTCGTTCTCCTCTGAAGAACGTTGGGACACTACTGACTGGAGATATAACGCTTGAGGCGTTCAATGGTTGTCATGATTTGAGGAAATATCAATAAAAGACGCGAGCTGAGTTGCAACCGGTTTGCCGTCAAGTTCATGACGCCGAGAGGCGAGGTTTGCTCCGTGCTGGCACATCAACCAAAATCATTTGTCTGGCGCAGTCGAGGTGCACACCAGCATCCCTGGAAACAATGGCCTCCTACTGTATTCGGTTAATGGTGGCGTCAGGGCAAATATATTGCATTTTGGTTATGTATTGCTAAAATGCAATATAAATGGATGCAGAACCAATTGTCAAAGCCAAGGAAGTGCGCGATGACGGTTCGGTTGTAGAAATCGTCGTCTGGCGCCTTCCACAGCCACTGTCACCTTGCGTGCATCCCTACAAGTACCGGCTTTACTTCGGCGCCGGTGGTCAATGCCGGGTGCGTTATGACAATGAGCGCGGCAAGGGTGACCACCGGCATGTCAACGACGCCGAAGAACCCTATCGATTTGTATCCATTTCCCAACTGCTGGACGACTTCCAGCACGACGTCGAAACCTGGAGGTAGAGCATGAAAGCCGTCATTGAAATCGCCCCGCGTGGCTCGGTATTCAAGGTAGCACGCAAACAACTCAAGGCCGCGGAGGCGAACGCGTCATTTGGCGCCGACTACCACCTGAGTTTCGAGTCAGCCCGCACCCTGTTCTCCGAACTCACGCCGGCCCGCATCGACCTGCTGGAGGCGCTGCGCCAGTGCGGCCCCTGCTCAGTCTATGCACTGGCCAAAACCGTGGCGCGCAACTACTCCAACGTGCACACGGACGTTGGCAAACTAGAGGAACATGGTCTGGTACGGCGCACACCCGAGGATGCCGTGTTTGTGCCGTTTGAGTCTGTGGAGATTCACCTGGACTTGTTCAAGAAAGCGGCGTGATGGAAAGAAGCGGTGGTTTGCGATGAAGAAGAAACGCCATATTTTTGCCGAGTTGACCGAAGGCTTTGACGCGCTGAAATTGCAGCGCGAAGGCAAGCTCACGCCACCGCCTGCCGCACCAACCCACGCACACTTGAAAACTGGGAGCAAGGCCGCGCCAAACCTGGCGCTCAAGCGGCGCCGCTGATTCGCATGGCGGCACAGTTTCCGGACATGGTGCAACGACTGGAGGCGGTTTAAACCCACTGCAAAGCGCAATACCCACGGCTGAGCGTGGCATCAATTGTGGAATCCGGTGCCTAATTCCTTAAGCCCCTGCTCACTGGTATATTGTCGGATCACCAATGCAACAGCAGGCACGTAGCACTCTATGTATCGCATCAACCACCAGACGAACCGAATCACAAAACTCAAGGAGATGAGTTTCTCGGAACTGGGATATACGGAGTGAAATCATTTGCAGGAATGGTTGGCCAATCAGCCGGACGCGTTGGGTGAAGAACTGCTCATCATCCAAAAAGAGTTCGACGGCTTCGATGACACAAAGGAGCGACTTGACCTTTTGGCAATCGACAAGCAAGGATCGCTGGTCATCATCGAAAACAAGTTGGACGACTCAGGCCGCCATGTGGTTTGGCAATCCCTCAAGTACGCCTCGTATTGCTCAACGCTATCGAAACTCAAAATTGCAGAGATTTACCAAAAATACCTCGACAAGACCGATCCTGGCAAAGACGCCAAGCCCTTGATCTGTGAGTTTCTTGGAAAAGAGGATTTTGCGGAGGTCATTTTGAACTTGGGCAATGACCAGCGCCTCATCATGGTTGCCGCCGAATTCCGCAAGGAAGTGACATCCACCGTCCTATGGCTCTTGAAGCACAAGGTGTTCGTTAAGTGTTTTAAGGCAACACCTTTCCGTAATGGATCGGATCTATTCCTCACTGTCGAGCAGCTGATTCCCTTGCCGCAAGCCGAAGAACTGATGATCGGTATAACCGAGAAAGAAGTGGATGAGCAGTCTTCGGAAGTTGTCCAAGTCACCCGCGACCAACTGCGCATCGATTTTTGGCATCAAACGTTGGAGAAACTGCAGGACGACAAGGTCACGCTGTATCGCGGTGTGGCACCCAGTCGTGGTCACTGGCTGAGTACGGGCGCAGGGCTCAGTGGTGTTCAATATGTAATGATCTTCAACAGGGACGAGGCGCGCGTTCACCTTGAATTCAACCGTGCAGCAAAAGAGCAGAACAAGATGCTTTTTGATGTTCTGAATACCGACGCCGCAGAGCTTGACAAAGCGTTTGGTGCGCCACTTTTATGGCGAAGAATGGACGATAAAAAAGCGTCAATCGTAGGATACGCAAAATCTTTTGATGGCCACAACCGCGACAGCTGGCCAGCCATGATTGCTTGGCTGGTCGAGCACATCCAGCGCATGGAAAAAATATTTGATCCGCAAATGCCGTCATTGAGATCAGCGCGTCAAAAGTTTCAGGAAATCGCGGTCTAGGAAGCGCTCGCTACGTAAACCCAGAACGCCACCCGCAGAGATTGGGGCTTGGGTTCCCGCCGATTTCTGGGCATTTGACAGCATGAGGCGGGGACCCATGCCCCAATCTCTGCCACCAAAATCAACTGGCCAACTCACTCCGACGACTGCTGCAACGCCCACATCTCCGCATACCTCCCACCCGCTGCCAGCAACTCCGCATGCGAGCCGCGTTCGATGATGCGCCCGGCATCCATCACCAGAATCTCATGCGCATCGACCACAGTAGAGAGGCGGTGCGCAATCACCAGCGTGGTCTTGTTCTGCGCCACGCTTTGCAGCTCGGCCTGAATCGCGCGCTCGTTGGCGCTGTCCAGCGCCGAGGTGGCTTCGTCGAAGATCAATATCGGCGGGTTCTTAAGCAGGGTGCGGGCAATCGCCACGCGCTGCTTTTCACCGCCGGAGAGTTTCAGGCCGCGCTCACCCACCATCGTGTCATAGCCTTTGGGCGTGGCGCTGATGAAGCTGTGAATGTGCGCGGCGCGTGCTGCCTCCTCCACTTGTTCTCGACTGGCGCCCGGCTGGCCGTAGGCGATGTTGTATTCCACCGTATCGTTGAACAGCACCGTGTCTTGCGGCACGATGCCGATGGCCTGGCGCACACTGGCCTGCGTCACCTGCTTGATGTCCTGCCCTGCGATCAGTATCTGCCCCTGCTGCACGTCGTAGAAGCGGAACATGAGCCGCGCCAGCGTCGACTTGCCGGAACCCGACGGCCCGACCACCGCCACCGTCTTGCCGGCGGGTATCTCGAAGCTGATGTCATGCAGAATGGGCCGCGCCGGGTCATAGGCAAAGCTGACGTGATTGAACGTAACGCTGGCCTTACGGTGGCTGATGGGGATGGATTGCGGATCGGGTCCGCAATGACAAGCTTCATCAAGTGCCAATGGCAA
>CAIVLG010000045.1 GCA_903906695.1 uncultured beta proteobacterium
AATCGAACCCCTCACCGCGATCCCGGTGACCTTCCCGACGCCGACCCTGGATAAATGGGGCCGCGATCTGCGTAATCTCGCCGAACAGGGCCGGCTTTCGGATGCGATTGGGCGTGAGCGCGAAATCGAGCAGATGATCACGGTTCTGGCACGCACACAGAAATCGAATCCGATCCTGCTTGGCGACGCCGGTGTTGGCAAGACCGCCATTGTCGAAGCGCTGGCCTGGCGTGTGTCGCAAGGTGTGGTGCCGCCGATTCTGCGTGGCAAGCGCATTGTCGAGTTGCAGATGGGCGAATTGATGAGCGGGACAGCGCTGCGTGGCCAGTTTGAGGAACGCATCTCGGCCATCGTGCGCGAGGCGTCGCAAGCGCCGGACGTGATTCTGTTCATCGACGAGATTCATACCATCGTTGGTGCTGGTGGCGGCGGTGGCGCGCTCGACGCCGCCCAGATCATGAAGCCAGCGCTGGCGCGGGGCGACATTGATTGCATCGGCGCGACAACACAGGACGAGTTCAACCAGTTCATCAGGAAGGATACAGCGCTGGAGCGGCGATTTTCTCCGGTTCAGATCAGCGAGTTGTCTGAGGAGGCAACGCTGCGTGTCTTGCAGATTGTTGCGCCGCGCATCACGGCAAAGCATTCGGACCACGACTTCAAGCTGGAGTTTGACCCGGAATCACTCAAGGCCGCTGTAACCCTCAGCAACCGCTATGTGAAGGACAGGCATCAGCCCGACAAGGCGATTGATGCGATTGACATTGCCGCCGCACGCTCGGTGATTGGCGGGCGCAATCGTGTAACGGCTGCGGACATTGCCGCTGTCATTTCAGAATGGACCGGAATCCAGGTGCAGCGGATGACTGAGGACGACCGCGCCCGCTTCACGCGGATGGAGCAGGTTTTGGGTGACAAGGTGGTTGGGCAGGAGGCTGCAGTCACAGCGCTGAGCCAGCGGGTGCGCGCGGCGATGGCTGGCGTGAAGGCGAGCAACCGGCCCGTTGGGGTGTTCTTGTTTCTTGGGCCATCCGGCGTCGGCAAGACCAGCCTGGCGAAGGAGCTTGCACGTTTTCTGTTTGACTCACCCGACGCGCTGCTGCGCTTTGACATGAGCGAATACCACGAAGCCCATACGGCTGCCAACCTGATCGGCGCGCCCGTCGGATACCGGGACAACGATCAGGGCGGTGCGCTGAGTGAGGCGCTCAGGCGCCATCCCAATGGCGTGGTGTTGCTTGATGAGATTGAGAAGGCGCACCCGGATGTGATGAACATCTTTCTGGGTGTGTTTGACGAAGGCCGGATTACGGACAACCGGGGTCGGCTGATTGATTGCTCGAATGCCATTTTTGTGATGACTTCCAACCTGGGTGCGGGCGAAGTGGACTTTCACACCGCTGACGCAGACGAACTGCGCACGCTGGCCGAGCGCTTCTTGCGTCGTGAGTTGGTTAACCGCATCAACGGCGTCATCGGCTTTCAGCCGCTGGACCGCAGTCACCTTGCCAAAATCCTCGACCAGATTCTGGCGCAGAAGTCGCGAATGTTCGAAGCCGAGAAGGGCTTGACGATTGAAGTTGACCAGCTTGCCAGAGGCGCTTTGCTGGATCGTGGCTACAGCCCGGACATGGGCGCACGGCCGCTTGAGCGTGCTGTAGATGAGTGGGTGGTTCAGCCTTTGGTTGATGCTTGGTTTGCGAATCGGCTGAGAGGCGGTCCAGTACGTTTTACCGTGGCGGCACCAGCACAGTCTGCACCCGGTGCGCCGAAGATTGTGTTTTCACAAGATTAACGAGGGCGTTGCAGCATGGCACAAACATTGACCCTGACCTTCATGAGCGGATCGCGTGACGGCGAGGTGGTGCAGCTTGACGCCGCCGGTTCGCCACCGTCGATCTCGATTGGGCGCGTCGCACCTTGCGAATTGGTGATCACGGATGACCCAGACCTGTCGCGGCGTCACACTCGCGTCTACTGGAACGGATCATCCTGGATGCTGGAAGATCTGAACAGCAGCAATGGCACTTTCATCGGTGAGTTTCAAGCCACGCGCAGACTCTCAGGAACCAGCGCGATCAAGGAAGGCGAGATCTTTCGAGCGGGTCTGACGCGCTTGCGTTTGGGCGGAGCCAAGAGTGACCAAGTTGCCGTTGCTGGTGCAGTTGCGGCAGCGAATGCGAGACGGTCCTAACCAAGTCGTAAGCGTGCGCCATGGCGCGGTTAATGGCTTCCTTGCACTGTCATTGCGGGCTACGACCCGCAATCCAGAGTCGGCGTGGCACTGGATCCCGGATCAAGTCCGGGATGACAACTGCCGCGTCCGGGATGACAACTGCTGACTCCGGGATGACAGAGTTGTTCAGCTCAGCACCACGCTGCTCAAGCGCCGCCGGTAGGTCGCCAC